>JANXTU010000569.1 GCA_025352235.1 Fimbriiglobus sp. | reverse complement strand
ATGGGACGAACTTGTCGGCGAACCTTTTGAAGCCCGCCCGGCCGACAAGCCGTTGACAGTGGCGAGCTACGATGCGGCCGGCGACTTGGCCACCTACGTCGACCCCGTCGCCGTCGGCGATCCGCTACCCGACGCGCCGCTCTTCCTCGCCCCCGGCTGGTACGTGAACATCCCGCTGGAAATGACGTATGCGGCCTCGTGGGCAGCGACGCCTAAGCCGATCCGGGACTTGGTGGCAGGTGCTGAGAGTCGGGGATAGAAGGTCGGAGTCAGCGGTGGCTGATTTCGGCCCAACGGGGTCGGCAGACCGATTGGCCCGGTACGAAGATGCTCCCGTGCGTTCGCACGGGAGCATCGTTGGCCCACTTGGAGCGAGCCGTTCGGTTTACTTGTTCGGGCCTTTGCCTTTGCCTTTGCCCGGCTGAGGAATCGGAACCGGCATCGGAACTTGGTTCCCACCGGGCAAGGCGGGCTTGGCGCCCGGTGCCGGGTTGGCTCCGTTTGGAAGTTTGCCGGGCTGCAGCATCGGCGCTTGCAGTTGCGGCTTGGCGCCGGGGGCGGGGGCGGGCATCGGCATCTTGGGCTGTTGGCCTTTCCCTTGGCCCATGCCCTGTCCGCGGCCTTGACCGGGATTGACGGGGGCGCCAATCCCGTTTGCTCGTTGCAATTGCTTCACGTACCCGGCCAATTGTTGGCCGTGTACCCCGGATCGGGCCGCCGCCGAGACTTGCGGCCCGATTCCCCGACCTCTGCCACCGCCCGGTTGGGCTGCGGCGTCGGGCGCAGTGGCCGCCAGCCCGCCGAGAGCCAGCCCCGCCACAATTCCCATGAATCCGAACTTCATAGCAAGACCCTCCGAGCTCACGCGAACGGGCACGTCGTCTCCCGAAGTGGGGGATGGCCGATCCGGTCACGATTTCTTTTGCTGGCCGGGGGGAATCCCACCCTGACCGGGTGGAATCCAACTACCCTCGGGGCGATTCCAAATCGGCCTACCCGCGGCCGGTGGGCCTTTGCGGTCGGCATTCCAACGGCCTCCGCCGGCGCGTGAAACTTGAGCGGCCCGCTCCAAGCCCTTGCGAACCTGCGGGTCGGCGACGGCCGCGTTGCGATCGAGCAGTTCGATGGAACGATCCGATTTCATGCGGATGCTCTCGATCGAAGCATTCGATTTGCCGTCCGGATCATGCGCCGCCGCCCGGAGCAAATTCTCGCCGACACCGCGGGTCAAAACCGCTTCCAGATATTCCGAAAGTTTGTCCACCGCGTCGCCGTCGGGCCCAACGGCGAGCAACACAGTCATGGCGGCTAACGCATTCGCCAAATCCGCGCTCAAGTCGGCCCGTTGCAAAGGGGCGTCGGTCTCCGCCAATCGCACCGCGAGCAGGGTCAGGGCTTCCAATTGGCCCGAGCCGGGTACTGCGACCGCAGGTTTCGCGGCAGGATTGCCTTCGAGATTGTCCGCGGTGACCGCCACGCTGTCCCGGAATGGTTTGAGGGCGGCGACGACCGCTTCCGGCATCCGCTCTTCCGCGGTGAGTAGGCTCGCCTCATCCCCGCGCAGTGACCGAGCAATGCGTTTGGCCACTGCGGACCGTTCCGGGGCCGGCAGCGCCGCGATTTGTGCCGCGAGCCCCGGCCCGAGGAGCATCTGATGGATGCCGAGCAAACGGGACGCGTCCTCCGTCAAACCCGAGGTCGCCAGTCGCACCGCTTCGGATCGAACCATGTCGGCGATCGCCTTCAGCACATCGAGGCGCTCCGGTTTGCTGGGCGAGTAGCTGAGCTCGGAGATGCGGCCCGACATTCTAACCGAGAAGGGTTCGACCCGAACGGTCTGGGGTCCGGCCGGAACCGTGCGGCTCGCTTCCGGGCGACTCCCGCCCCCGTAGCGACCGGAGAACCATCCCGCGGCCACGAGAACCGCGGCGGCGATGGAGACCGCGGCCGTCTTGCGCCGATCCTTCACCCGACCCGAGCGAGAGGGCGACCCGAGCGGGCGGGCGGGCGGGCGGGGGCGCGGCGAAGCCTCCAAGCTTCGGGACAGCCGTGAAAGCGAGGCCGGAACCGGCGGGCGGGCCGTTGCACGAACCCGTTCATCGAGTCCGGCGAGACGGCGACGGAGAGCCCCGCAGGCGGGGCACGCCGACAGATGGGCGGACAACTCCGCGGACAACGCTTCCTCGGCGCGAGTGGCGAGCAACCAAGGAATCGCATCGTGACACATCATGGGGAAGGCGGCTCCAAAAGCGGCTTCAATTCGGAAGCCAGACGGCGACGGGCTTCGCAGACACGCCACCGGGCCGTTTCTTCCGAGATGTCCAACACCGAGGCCACCGCAGAATACGGCATCGCCTCGTGCGTCCACAGCAAGTAGGCAACTTGGTACGGCTCGGCGAGCCGTCGGATCGCATCCCTCAGCGCGCCATCCGCTTCCCGGTCTATCGCATCGCCGAGCGGTCCCGGCTTGCAAACGACCGGTTCATCGATTTTGTGGATTCCCGTTCGCGGAAACTTCGTTCGTTTCCCGGTGAGCCATTCGTTCCGGGCGATCCGGAATAGCCAGACCCGGAATGATTCGACCGAGTCCAAGCTCGGCAACGCTTGCCACGCCCGCACGAACGTATTCTGGGTGAGATCTTCCGCCCAGTGTTCGTCGCCGCTGAGACCGGAGAGCCAGCCGTGTACCGGTTGCCAGTACCGGCCGATCAGCGCCGAATAGGCCGCCCGATCACCGCTCTGGGCCAGCCGCACCCAATTGGATACCTCGTCCGCAGTCACAAGCTCTTTCCGCAAGCGTCTACAATGACAGACGCACCCCGACGGCCCCCGTGAGAATTTTCTCGGGATTAACGGGCGTCTCGGCCGTGATTTTTACCGACTTGCCAATGAAGTGTCGCCACAGAATTGAGATGTCTCACCCCACCGCCGGGACCACCACCCCCATCGGCTCGTCGTCGAAGGCCCCTTCGTCGGCCGTGATGTTCACGATGCCGTTGGCGGTGATAGCCAGCGTGTGTTCGACGTGGACGCTGGCCAAGCCGTCGCGCGTCACGAC
>JANXTU010000556.1 GCA_025352235.1 Fimbriiglobus sp. | reverse complement strand
CTCGGCCTCGGGTTGTACAAGTCGAAGCCGAAGGACCTCGTTGCGGTCGAGGTGAAGTTGCCGAAGCTTTTGCAAGCCTGCGAGGAAGTGATCGCAGGCACGCTCGACGCCCACTTCCCCCTGCGCATCTGGCAGACGGGCAGCGGCACGCAGACGAATATGAACGCCAACGAGGTCATCGCCAATCGCGCCGCGGAACTCTGCGGCGTGCCGCGGGGCGACAAACACGGCGTCCACCCGAACGACGACGTGAATATGTCGCAGTCGTCGAACGACACCTTCCCGACGGCCATGCACATCGCGGCGGTCGAAGAGATCATCCACAAGTTGATCCCGAGTGCGACCGCGCTGCGCGATGGATTCGCCGTGAAAGCGACCGAATTCAAGGACATCGTCAAGATCGGCCGGACGCACCTGATGGACGCCGTGCCGCTGACGCTCGGCCAGGAATTCAGCGGCTACGTCGCCCAACTCGACTACGGAATCGCGGCGGTGAAACTGACACTGCCGATGCTGTACGAACTCGCTCTCGGCGGCACCGCCGTCGGCACCGGGTTGAACGCCCACCCGGAATTCGCGGTGCGCAGCGCCAAGGCCATCGCCGACATCACCGGTTTGCCGTTCGTGACGGCGCCGAACAAATTCCAAGCGCTCGCGGGGCACGAGGCGATGGTGTTCGCCAGCGGGGCGCTGAAAACCCTCGCTTCGGCATTGATGAAAATCGCCAACGACATCCGCTGGCTAGCGAGCGGGCCACGTTGCGGTCTCGGCGAATTGACGATCCCCGAAAACGAACCGGGCAGCAGCATCATGCCGGGGAAGGTGAACCCGACCCAATCAGAAGCCATGACGATGGTCTGCGTGCAGGTCATGGGCAACGACGCCGCCATCGGCTTCGCCGCGAGCCAAGGGAATTTTGAACTCAACGTCTTCAAGCCCGTCATCATCCACAACTTCCTGCACAGCGTCCGGTTGCTGACCGACGCCTGCCGGAGTTACCGCGAGCATTGCGCCGCGGATATGCCCGAGACCGATTACGAGAACCTCGAATACGGCACGAATCCGGACACGGGCCGCGTGGAAGTCGATCAGTCGAAGATCCGCGCGAAGTCACCCGCGAAGACCCGCAAAGGGATCGACGCGAACCGGAAACAGATCGCGGGCTATTTGCAAAATTCGCTGATGCTGGTGACGGCGCTCAACCGGCACATCGGCTACGACGCCGCCGCCAAAATCGCCAAAGCCGCCCACCAGAAAGGCACGACCCTGCGCGAGGAGGCGGTAGCCAGCGGGCTGCTGACGGGCGAGCAATTCGACGCCTGGGTCCGCCCCGAAACGATGACCGCCCCCGGCAACTGAGCGCAACGGACCTACCCCCGCAAACGACTGGGCGGTATGATTCGTCTTATTCTTCGTCGGACGGCCCTTGTCGATCGGAGGGATTGCGATGCGATACGGACTCTTGGGTATGGCACTACTCGCTTTCGAGTGCCCCGCCGCTTTCGCCTGCCCGATTTTCATCTTGCCCGGCATCGCCGAACAAACGGTCCGATCCGAAATCGTCATCGTCGGATCGACGAGTGCCTACGAACGCGAGTACGAAGAAACCCCGATCTATAAAGGCGTGTTGACGACCGCGCCATACACCGTGGCGGTCGTCAAAGTCGAAACGGCCATCCGCGGCATCAAATCGACCACCCACATTCGGGTCGGGTTCGTTGTGGGTGCGCAAGAGCGAGGGCGCGGGTTCGACCCCGAGCGAAGTTCCTACATCAATTTCCTCCAACAAGAGAGCCGGTATCTGCTCTTTCTCAAAAAGCACCCCGTCGGCAATTTCTACGTGTTCGACCGATCCACACCGCCCTTGCCGATCACGTTTTACAACGGGCAAACACCGGCGATCCGGGAAGCGGTGCTCGCGGCCGGGGCCATCGCCGATCCGATGCACGCCCTCGGCCACGAAGATTCCGACGCCCGCGCATTAGCCGCGACGGTGTTGCTTCAACATTATGGTCTCGCGGGCGGTGCCGGCCCAGTGACCAAGGTCCCCTTGGACAAAGCGGAAAGCGATGCGATTCTTTCCGCGATTGCCGGGGGCGATTGGACGACGCCGACCACGGGCCATCAGATGCTTCGTTACGCGTTATCCGGCTTGGATATCGAAGCGGCCGGATGGAGAGAGCCCGCCGTCAAGCCCGGCGAGAACGGCGACCTCGTCGCTCGGGACGCGTTCCGGGAATGGCTCGCCGGTCCCGGAACGACGTTTCGGATCAATCGATTCGTCCCGAAATTTGGGCGAAATTGGGCCGGCATTTCGGTAGAACTGAACGGCCCCGATTCGAAACCGGCCATTTTGAAGACCGACAAGCTCCCCGAAGTACTTGCGCCGATCCCGGATCGGACGGAGCCGATAACCCGCGACGAACCGGCATCCATTGTCGCCGATTCACCCGAATCCACCCGAAACGAAGCCACCCTCCTACGCCCTCTGTTCCTCGTGGCTTTGCTGATCCTCGTCCCGTCGGTCGCGGTCGCCAAGCGGGCCGCGAGTCGGACGCGTTTGCAGAGCGCGGGCGACTGAATGCACCGGGTGGGTAACGCACCTACCCCCGCAAACGACTGGGCGGTATCGCGTGTTCAGTCCTACGTTGAAAGGCGACGGTCATTCGGAGGGCTCGCGATGCGATACGGACTCTCGGCCATGCTCCTCCTGGCGATCTCCGCTTCCAGCATCCGGGCGGCAGGTCCTTTGTTAAGGGAAATCAAACCCTGGACAATTGCAACGAAGTCGTGGGGATCGGACGCAGTCGTCGTGGGCACCGTTACGTTCATTGAACGGGAGTTGATCGAGGCCAAGCGACATCCGAATGCGACCGAGACAATGGCGCACTTGATCGCCGTCGTGAAAGTGGATTCGGTCATCAAAGGTTGGAAAACCACGACCCATGTGCGCGTCGGATTCGTGGAAATCGAACCATCGAATGAACACGGGTTCAATCTCGACGATGGCAACATGTGCCGGATCCTCAATTTGCTCGAACACGAGACGTACTTGCTGTTCCTCAACAAACATCCGGACTTTGCATTCTATACGTTCGATTTCGTGCGGGCCGCACCGTTGCCGGTACCCGGCCCCGCGCGGTATTGCCCCGATGTTGTTGCGGCCGAAATCGCGGTAGGTGAGCAAGCCGCCCTATTCGATGTCATGCGAGCTTTGCGTGAGGGTGACTCCATTGACCTGGAAAACCCACTCGACTCGAAGCCGAGCATGGCCGACGCCACCCTCACTACCGAGGCGCAACGTTTGACGGCGCTTCGCTCCGGGAAGATCGACTTGAATCCGGCTGATTTCGACTCGGCTTTCGACGACAATGACGAAATCTCGATTCCACTATTCTCAGCGCAGTCTGGGTTGACACTGCTCCGCGAAAAGTGGCTGGGCTCGCCCGAGACTGGCGAAACTTATCCGAGGCGAGCGGAGAAAGTCGCTTTTCGCTCCGCGAAAAGTAGCTGGGCACGTCCGCGAGGTGCGGAACGCGAGTGCTGGCGTCAACCACTTTTCGCGGAGCGAAAAGCGACGTTCTCCGCTCGGCTCGGCTTTCGAAACCGAAGGTGGGGCGGAGTCCGACGCATCAGAAAATCGGCGTTTCGCGATGTGTCACTCTTAAGTACGCCGAGCATATGTTCTAAACTTTCAACAACCACCCCGAATGGAGTCCCCCTCATGCGTGCCCTATTCCTGGCCTCGCTGCTAATCCTCGTCCCATCGGTCGCGCTGGCCAAGCGGGCCGCGAGCCGGACGCCGGTGCAAAGCGCCGTCGTCGTTTCGGTCATCCTCCTCGGCAACGTCACCGAGATCGACAAAGACCCAGTCGAAGCCGAATCCGGCCCCGGCACGAAAGATAAAGTGCCTTACATGATGGCCACCGTCAAAGTGACCGAAGCCCTGCGCGGTCTGAAAACCGAGACGCATGTGAAAGTCGGCTTCATGCCCTCCGGCCGGTCGCCGCTGAATCTCGTCGAGAAACAGGATTACCTCCTCTTCTTGACGAAGCACCACAGTGGCAACTTCTACACGATGAACTTCATGAACCCGCCGTTGGCGATCACCAAAGATACGACTTCGAATGTGGACGAAGTGAAAGCCATCGGCAAGATCCTCGCCGACCCGGCCAAGGCGCTGAAGGCGGAGAAAGTCGAAGACAAAGCCCTCGCGGCCGCCGCCCTAATCCTGCACTATCGGAGCCCGCCCGAGGGCGGCGCCGAGCCGACGCTCGAAGCCGTCCCGCTTGCCGAGAGCCAAGCGATTTTGAAAGCGATCGATGCCCACGACTGGACGGCGACCCCGACTGTCGGCGGCTTCGATGTCATTCGGGCATTCTACCAGCTGGCCATCGGCGCCGACGCCGGCTGGAAACAACCCGAGCCGAAACCGGGCGACGACGCCACCGCTGTCCTTCACAAGGCCTACACCGACTGGCTCGCGGGGCCGGGCGCGAAGTTCCAAATTCAGAAGTACGTGGCCAAGAAGAAATAATTCTGAGTTGGCCGGGAAGATTTCCAGATCGAGAAGTTCGTGCCGAAGGCGAAATGAATGGCCCTGCGTATCCTCGTCACCGGCGCGACCGGGCTGATCGGTCGGCGGCTCATCCCGGCGCTGTTGCAGCGCGGGGACACCGTCTTACCGCTTTCGCGCAAGCCGATTCCCGCCGATTTCTTCGGACCGGGCAGCATCGAACCGATCGTCGGTGATCCCGCGCTGGCGGGGCCGTGGCTCGATTCCATCTCGACTTGCGACGCGGTCGTGAATCTGGCCGGGGAACCGATCCTCGGGCAGCGCTGGAACGAAGATTTCCTCAAAAAGATCCGCGACAGCCGAGTGAATGCGACGGCGCGGATCGCGGATGCGCTGGCGAAGAATCCGACGCGGGCGGACGGATCGCCGAAGGTGTTCGTCTCCGGCTCGGCGGTGGGATACTACGGCGCGGACACCGGCGGCGCGGAACGGATCGAAACCGCGCCGCCGGGCGACGATGCCATGGCGAAGATCTGCGTCGATTGGGAAGAAGCGGCGAAACCGGCCCGCGACGCCGGTGTCCGCGTGATCCACCCGCGCACGGGGATCGTGCTCGATCCCGAGGGCGGCGCGTTACCCAGCTTAGTGCGCCCGTTCAAACTCTTCGCCGGTGGCCGAATCGGTTCCGGGAAGCAATTCGTCCCGTGGATTCACCGCGACGATATGACTGCCTTGCTGATCCACCTCCTCGACCGCGTGGATTGTTCGGGGCCGTTCAACGCTTGCGGACCGCATCCGGCGACCAACTCCGAATTGGCCGCCGCGTTGGCCAAGGTGCTCGGCCGGCCGAATTGGTTGCCGGCGCCGCGGTTCGCGATCCGGTTGCTGCTGGGCCGAGTCGCGGACACGGTCGCCGGTGGTCAGCGGGCGCTCCCGGCCAAAGTGCTCGCATCCGGGTTCACCTTCCGCTTCACCGATTTGGAAACCGCGCTGCGGGATCTCCTGTCACGCCCGATCAAACCGTGAGCTTTGAACCCTTGGATTTGGACTTTCTGGCCGATCGCTGATACTTGGCCCATTCAAAACATTGAGAATCGAAACAGAAGTCCGCGGTCAGTGATACGCAAAAGGCCGAGCTTCCCAATGTGCCAAAATTGAATGGTGCACCCTCGGATCAGGGGTGTGGCAATCATTCTTGGAGGTTGTTGGAATCGGACAGATCCCGAAGGGCGGATGGAGTGTGTTTTGTTCCAACGGGACGAAATCTTGACACCGCACAGTCTCAATAACGCTTCGATTCGGCGAAAGAAACCGACTCAACTCGTTGTCGGCGATAGCCTTACCCGTGTAACACGGAATGATTCCAGCTTTTTGCAATGATTCCACGGCAGGGTGTGTGGAATGGCGCTGGAATCATTTTCGGCCCACCGGTCTGCGGACAGACCCCGAGGCGAGTCCTACAAAAAGCGGACTCCGCATTCCTTCGTCCTCCGGGTTCATCATGGATCATTTCCACTACCGCGACCGGGCCTTGTTCTGCGAAGACGTTCCCCTGGCCGAGATCGCCGAAGTCTTCGGCACGCCGACGTTTGTCTACAGCGAAGCGACCCTGCTGCACCACTTGAACGAGATTCAAACGGCGTTTGCCCCCGCGAAGCCGATCATCTGCTACAGCATCAAGGCGAACGGGAACCTCAGCATCGCCCGGCTCATGGGGCAGCACGGGGCCGGGTTCGATGTCACCTCCGGCGGCGAGTATTACAAAGCCCTGCGGGCCGGGCCGGCAGGGTCGAAGGTCGTGTTCGCCGGGGTCGGCAAGAGCGACGAGGAAATCCGCTCCGCCCTCGACAACGGCGTTTACCTCTTCGATGTCGAATCGGAAGAAGAACTCCACACTATCGGCAAGATCGCCCTCGGCATGGGACGCAAGGCGGCTGTGGCGTTGCGGGTGAACCCCGATCTGCCGCCGAAGACGCACGCCAAGACCGATACCTCTGTGAAGGGGGTGAAGTTCGGTCTCGACATCGAAACCGTGCTGGAAGTCGCGGCCGGGGTCGTCGGGCACAGGGGTTTGGAAGTCGCCGGGATTCACATGCATTTGGGCTCGCCGATTTTGAAGGCGGAGCCGTATGAACAGGGTTGCGCCAAGGGGCTGAAACTGATCGAAGCCTTGCGGAAACAGGGGCACCCGATCTCGGTGCTGAACATGGGCGGCGGCTTTGGGATCCACTACCGCCAGCAAGAAGCCCTGCCCGCCAAAGCGTTCGCCGATGTGATTCTCCCGGCGGTCGCCGAGGCGAAGTGTCAACTCGTGCTCGAGCCGGGGCGGTTCATCGTCGGAAATGCGGGAGTTCTGCTCAGCCGGGTCGTGTTCAACAAAGAGACCGGCGGCAAACGCTACATCATCCAAGACGCGGCGATGAACGACCTCATCCGGCCGACGCTGTACGACAGCTTCCACCGCATCTGGCCGGTGCATCCGGGTGCCGAAGTGCCCGAATGCCCGACCGATTTCGAAGCGGCGATCCCTGGGACGTTCGAGCAAGACGTCGTCGGCCCCGTCTGCGAATCCGGGGACTATTTGGCGAAGAAACGGAATCTGCCGGCGCTACAGCGCGGCGATTTGCTGGCGACCTTCAGCGCCGGGGCGTACGGGATGTCGATGGCGTCGAACTACAACGCGCGCCGTCGCGCGGCCGAGGTCCTCGTCACAGGCGGCACATACCGATTGATCCGGCGCCGGGAGACGTACGAAGACCTCGTGGCGTGCGAAGAGGATTGCTTAAAGTAATCCGTGGGCGCACAATGCAGTCGCCTCGCCGCGCGCTCACTCGGGCCACGCGGTACCGTATACCGGGGCGTTCGTTCGGCTTGGTTCGACGGAGGATGCGCCCTTGTTCCGACTCCACCCCGCCCGCGCGGTTCTGGTCTGCACAGCCTTGTTCGTGTCGGCCGGCACCGTTTCGGCCCAGCAGTTGAACGTCAATTCCAAAGCGTTCGAGGCGTTCCGAGACGCCCGCGAACTTATGCAGAGGGGCAAGTTCGACTTGGCCGCCGAGCAGTTGAAGGCGTTCGTCGCCGCCAATCCGACCCCGGCCGACCTCTTCAACATCCAGAACAAGTTCGGCAACTCGGTTTTTTTGCACCTGCGGAACGTCCTGCGCTGGAACGATAACGAGACCGCCGAGAAAGAGGCGAAAGCGATCGTCGAGGAGATCATCAAGAGGTCGGAGGAGGCCTCGAAGGCGGCCGGGCGCGATCCGGTGAAAATCCAGACGCACGTCCGCAATTTGGCCGGCTCGCGGGAAGACCGCCTCTTCGCCCAGATGCAGCTCAAGCAAGCCGGCGACGCCGTCACACCGGTGATGGTCGAGTTGCTCCGCAGCACCAACGACCCGCCGTTGCGCTCCGCCATCCTCACGGCGATCCCGACGCTGGTCCCGGATACCGTCCCCGGCTTCTTGGCGTCCCTCGAAGGGATGCCCAACGACGTGAAGGCTCCGCTGCTCGAAGCGTTGGCCAACCGCGCCGACATCCTCAACCTCCTCGCGAACGCCGAGACCGATTTCACCCCGTACCTCTGGTATTACGCCGGTTTGCCCACGGACACGCCCTCGACCGTGCGCACCACCAGCCTCGCTTTGTTGGATGCGCTGACGGCCGGCGCGTCGGACAAGAAGAAACCCGAAGCCGAATTGACGCGGCTGGCCCAGCCGTTCATCGCCCGCACAGCCGGGTTCCGCACGCTCGATAAAGTAGGGAACAAAGTCAAAGTCTATTCGTGGAACAAAGACGCGCTCTTGGTGAGGATCGACGAAATCACCCCGGCCCAAGCCGAGGAGTATTACGGGTTGAAGTACCTGCGCTGGGCCATCGAGCGCAACGCCGCCTACGAACCGGCCCAAATGGCGTTTGTTTCGCTGGCCACCGAACGGGCTGTGGAACGGGCCAAATTCGGCGATCTGAGCAAGACCGAGCCGGCCGTCTATCAACTCTTGTCGGCGGCGCCGTCCCCGCTGCTGACGACCCTGCTCCGCGGCGCCCTCGCTGACAAACGGACCGCGCTTGTCCTCGGCTTGTTGCAAGCCATCGGCGATCGAGCCCAGAAAGAGCCGCTCGCCGGTTCCGGGAAAGACCGCCCGTCGCCCGCGGTGCAGGCCCTCACGTATCCCGACCCGCGCGTGCAATTCGCGGCCGCGCTCGCACTCTTGCGCTCCCCCGGCGCCCCGACCCACGGCCAATCCACCAAGATCGTCGAAATCTTGAAGCGGGCCTTGGGCGCCGACGCCGACGGGGCCAACTCCGGCAAACTCGGCCGGGCGCTCATCGCCGACCCGAGCGCCGAACGCGGGGAGAAACTCGCCTCCACCTTCCGCGACAGCGGTTACGCCGCCGAACGCGTCGCCTCCGGTCGCCAACTCATGCGTCGCTTGGCCCAAGCGAGCGATTACGATCTCATCGTCATCGACCGGCACATCGTCGATCCGCTGCTGACCGATCTGCTCGCGCAAGTCGCCGCCGACACGAACGCCGCCCGCCGGCCGGTCTTGTTGGTCGCCTCGACCGACGCGATCAAACCGGTACCGTTCGAGCATCTGTTGCTGCGGTTGGCGCTCATGATCGCGGCGACCGAGACGGAAGACATCAAGGTTCCGGAACCGTATGTGCGGGACCCGAACCGCCCGCTCGACGATCCGGAAAAGCTGAAAGTCGAGACCTTCGAACGCCGCGACAACAAGCTCGGAGACTTGGCCGGCTACCGCATCAAACGGATGAAACGGCTCGTCGAAGCGGCCGACATCGCCACCTCCGTCGACCTCGGCACGCGGCTCGATTTGCGCATCCCGCAACTGACGTACGCCGCGCTCGTCGCGGAGTACAAAGCCACCGCGACGTCCGCCCCGCGCACCGTCAAACAAGCCCAAGTCACCTCGGCCGTCGTGCAGAATCGCAAAGAACTCGACAACGCCGCCCGTTCGGTCAAGGACACCGAGAACCTCATCCGCCTGATGGATCAACTCGAATCGACGATGAACGACGCCCAGAAAAAGAAGTTCGAAGACCTCCGCGCCCTCGTTCGGGCCGAAGACCTCGGGCTGGAGTTCGATTCGTCCCGCGACGCCGAGCTCGAAGCGAGTTTGCAGAAACAAGTCAAGACGCATCCCGGCGTCCGCGTGATCCCCGAACCGATTTCAACCGGGAATTTGAAAGCGGATATCGGCCTGAGCTTCGCCGATGCGGCCGACCAACCGCGCGACGCGGCCGAACGAAAAGCCGCCGCGAAAGTCGCGGCCGAATGGCTCCGCAAAATCGCCCTCGACGAAATCCCGGGATACGACGTCAAACCGGCCGAAGCGGCGCTGCGCAGGGCGCTCGCCGACGATGACCTCGCCGTCGACGCGGCCGAGTCGCTCGCCCGCATCGGTAGCGGCGATGCGCAACAAGCCTTGGTGAATTTGGCCATCCAGACCGACCGGCCGGCGCCGATCCGCCTCAAAGCGGCCGACGCGGCGATCCGGCACGTCCAAGGCTTCGGCAAACTCACCGCCGCGGCGATGGCGGCTCAAGCGGCCACCGTCGCCGCGGCCGAGCCGGACGCGGGGCTGAAAGCCAAAGTCGGTGTGCTCGCCCGCCTCATCGCGACCGCCCCGCTCGATTTCGGCTCGGTGATCCAACAATACCCGGTTCAAGTGCCCCAGCCGGCGCCGAAACCCGTCGAACCCAAAGGCCCGAAAAACTGATCGCGGCAAGTAGCCGAGCTATGCGACCGCTACCCAGCGTTCGGTCGCATGGCTCTTCAAAATCGCTTCGCAGATTTGCACTTCGCGGTGGCCGTCGGCGAAGGTCGCGTAAAGCGGCTCCGGTTCGCGCGGCGTACCTGCGATCGTGCGTTCCACATCGGCATAGATCGCCCGGTAAAGCTGTTTGAATGTATCGGGGAACCCCTCGGCGTGCCCGCCGGGGTAGTTCGCATACAGCCGGACCTTCGGGGCCAACAGCGCCGGATCGCGCGTCAACAGTTTGTTCGGTCGGTCGCGGTAGCCGATGAGCAAGTCGTTGGGCGATTCGCTATTCCAGCCGAAGGAACTGCTCTCGCCGGCCATATCGAAGCGCAGGGCGTTCTTCCGCCCCGCCGCGACCTGCGAGACGGTGACCGATCCGCGTGCGCCGCCCCGGAAGCGGATCAAAATCGACGCGTGGTCTTCGGTCGTCACTTGGATCCGCTCCGTTTTTTGAGAGACCGATGTCGGGCCACTGTAGGTTTCGCTACCGCCCAGCGGTTTGGATCGCACCGGGTGGACCGTCTTCAAATCGGCGAAGACCGCGTCCACTTCCAACCCCGAAATGAAACAGACCGTGTCCAGCCAGTGGGTGCCGATGTCGGCGACGGCCCGGAGCACGCCGCCTTCGCGGGCGTCGACGCGCCAATTGAAGTCGCCCGGCAGCAGCAGCCAATCTTGCAGGTAGTCGCCCGTGATGTGGAAAATGCGGCCGAGGTGCCCGGCCTTGCGGCGCTCGCGGGCTTCGAGCACCAACGGGTAGAAGCGCACGTTGTAATTGACGGCCGCGATCACCCGTTGGCGGACGGCGAGGGCCAGCAGTTCCGCCGTCTCGGCCGTGGTCAGGCCGAGCGGCTTCTCGCAGACGACGTGCTTCCCGGCGTTCAACACTTGCCGGCACTGCGCGAAATGGTGGACGTTCGGCGAAGCGAGGTGGACGACCTGCACCAAGGGGTCGTCGAGGAGTTCCCCGAGGTCGGCGTAGCCGCGGGGGATGCCGAGGTCGCGCGCGGCCACGAACGATTTCTCCGGGTTCGAGCCGAGGATGCCGACGACCCGGTGGCCGAGGCGCCGCAGCGCTTCCACGTGGACGGGGCCGATGAATCCGATGCCGACGACGGCGGCGCCGATTGGGGCCATGTTGAACTTCTCATCAAACTTTCTGGATGACACGGCCTTCGACCGACGATACTATCCCAAGATACGGCTCGTTTGGGCCGCAATCGGCTGTTGTTCCGGGAGCCACGCGATGCGAACCCTTCACCGAACGCTTTGGGCGACGGCAATTTCGGCCTGCTTCGCCGGCGATGCCCTCGCTCAAACGACGGGGACAACAGGCACCACGGGCGGTGGCGGCAGCACCGGTGGGGGGGCGACCACCGGGGCCGGAACGGGCACCGACGCGGCCGCACAAGCCCTGCAAGCCCCGACAATCTCGGCGCCGTCGCTCACCGCCACGAGCAACGCCGCTCTCCAGGCGTCGAACGCTTTTAACAAATACTACGCCAACCCTTACTTCCAAGGGCGGGCGGGTGTCACGACCGGCAACGCCACCACCGCGAACACCCCGGGCGGCTTCGGTGCTCCACTGTACGGCACTACGAGTACGGCCGGGAATTCGACGACCGGCAGCGCCCGCGGCGGCACCGGCGGCGGAACCACCGGCACGGCGGGGCGAGCGACCACCGGCTCCACGGCCGGCTTCGGCGGCAGCACAACGGGCACGGGTGGCGGGGGCGCCGGCGGTTCCACGGCCGGGTTCGGCGGGGCATCGACCGGCACCACCGCCGGCGCCGGCGGACGCGGGGGTCAAGGCGCCGGCGCGAACTCGTCCAGTCAACAGAACAGCAACCTCAGTTCGGGCCGGCAGATCGCGTACACCGCGACGCTGAAGTTCGCACCGCCCGCGATGCCCCCGGCGAAAATGCAAACCGATCTCCGCAGCCTGATCGATGCGTCGTCCGGCATCGCCAACGCCAAAGGCATCAGCGTCTTGGCGGGCGAAGGCGGGGTCGTCGTGCTGAAAGGCGCGGCGAAGGACGAAGACGAAGCTCGTCTGATCGAAGGGATGATCCGCCTGACGCCCGGCGTCCGCAGTGTGCAGAACGAACTCAAGTTCCCCGTCCAGTAACGGCGTACCGGGCGAACGCTACAATAGAAACGCGGTGACAACTCCCTGCGTTTTTTCGTTTCCACCGTAGACACCGAGGCCCCTGCCGATGGCGGGCAAGAACCCTTACATCACCCCCGTGAGCGCCGCGGCGGCGACGAAGCCTTTCAAAATCACCTTCGTGTTGCAAGAGACGAACGAGACGAAAGAACTCCGCGTCGACCCCGCCGCCCTGCCCTTCGGCCGCAGCGGCGAACCGGGCAGCATCATGGATCTCGCCTACGGCGCCGGCGTCGAGATCGACCACGCCTGCGGCGGCGTCTGCGCCTGCGCGACGTGCCATGTCTACGTTTCGGAAGGTTTGAAATCGTGCAACGCCGCGACCGACGACGAAGAAGACATGCTCGACACCGCCCGCGCCGTCACGCCGGAATCGCGATTGAGCTGCCAATGCGTCCCCGACGGGACGCAAGATCTACTGGTGGTCATCCCGGCTTGGAATAAGAACTTTGTCCAAGAAGGACACGGGTGACTCATCTCGTTCCGAAGTGACACATCGATTGGCATGCTTCGCGCCATCGCGCGTCCGAGCTCCGCCAAGCTGAAGTACCAATTCGGAATCCTTGGCTCCGAAAGAGCGGCCGATTCCGGACGTTCCTTCGGAGTTACCAAGTGAAGTGGATCGAAACCGAGGTGCCCATCGCGCGAACCGGACCGACCCCGGCCGATCGTCCGTGATCCGTGTCGCAGATCGTATCGGCCAACGGGATCATTCCGCTGCAAGGAACCACTAGCGGTCCGCGGTTCCGTCCGGATTGTCCCGGTCCGTGTTTTCCCGCTTTGATTGCCACCAGGCCCACGCCACGGCGAGGGCCGCGACCGCGGCGATGGCGGCGCCGATGGTCACATCACCGGTGCCGTCTTTGACGTTGTGGACTATCACGAGCGGCAGGGCCAGCAGGCTGACCATGTTCATCACTTTGATCAGCGGGTTGATCGCGGGGCCGGCCGTGTCTTTCAGCGGATCGCCGACGGTGTCGCCGGTCACGCTGGCTTTGTGTTTGTCGGACCCCTTGCCGGTTTTCGCGGTGCGCGGTTCGTCTTCGATCATCTTTTTGGCGTTGTCCCACGCCCCGCCGGCGTTGGACATGAACACCGCGAGCAACTGCCCCGCGACGATCATCCCCGCGAGGAAGCCGCCCAGCGCGAACGGCCCGAGCAAGAAGCCGACGATCAACGGCGTGCCGATGGCCAACAGGCCGGGGCCGATCAATTCCTTCTGCGCGGTGCCGGTGCAAATGTCGACGACGCGGCCGTAATCAGGTCGCTTTCGCCCTTCCCAAATGTCTTTGTCGCGGAACTGCTTGCGGCACTCGTTGACGATGAGGAACGCCGCCCGGCCGACGGCCCGGATCGTCATGCTGCTGAATAAGAACGGCACCGCCGCGCCGATCAACATGCCAATGAACACGTACGGATCGGCTACCGTGAGGTTCGCCGAGCCGCGTTTGAAATCGTCGAGGGTGAGCTGGCCGATTTTTTCTTCCGCCCCCGTCACCAATACCGCGATGAAACTGGCGAACAGCGACACCGCCGCGATCACGGCCGAACCGATGGCGATCCCCTTGGTGATGGCTTTGGTGGTGTTCCCCACGGCGTCGAGGTCGGAGAGCGTCTGCCGCATGGTCTTCAAGTCGTCGGGCGGGATGTAATCCGGGTCGGTCGGCGAAAGTTCCTTGGCATTCTCGTCGCGGTTGAAGGCCATCTCGCCGATGCCATTGGCGTTGTCGGCAATGGGGCCGAAGACGTCCATGCTGATGGTGTCGCCGGTGAGGGTCAACATGCCGATGCCGCAGAGGGCGACGCCGTAGGCGATGAAGAGCAGGTTGCCGGTGTCGGCGTAAACCATGACCGACGCGAGGATGGCCCCGGCGATGATGAGCGCCGCCCAGACGGCGCTCTCGAGGCCCAGCGCCAAGCCGGAAATGATGTTCGTGGCGTGGCCGGTCTCGCTCGCCTTCACGACTTCCTTGACCGGGCCGTAGTCGGTACTCGTCCAATATTCCGTGCAGCGATTCAACGCGACCGCCAGCAATATGCCGATGAGGCAGCAAAATGCCGCCGACAAGTCGAGGCCTTCTTTGAGCGGGGCGAAGTGCGACTGGGCCAGAACCACCACCGTCCGGGGCACAGCCAGGTCTTTCGATTTCGCCCCGAGCGGATGCGATTCCACCGTCGTCCGGCAGATCTTCTCCTGCTGGTCTTCGCCCAGCGATTTCCACTTGCGTTGCACGTCGAAGCGGGCCTCGTTCAGCGCTGATTCATTCTGTTGGCGGAACGCGGGATCGGGCCGGCCGACGGCGTCGATGCGGACGTCCGGGATCGCGGGGAGTTCCAGCAGTTTGCGGAACTCCGGCTCGGCGTAGAGGCCCCGGTCGATGGCCACGCCCACGATGTACGGGGCATCGTTGCGGAGGAAAATTGACCCGAGGGCCATGAATCCCACAATGCTGATGATCGCCGAGCGCCAGAAACCCATGTTGATGGACCGCATCGCCGTCGTGGCGTTGCCCGTCGTAATTCCGCGACCGACCAAAGCCGTGCTAATCATGCTGCTGATGACGCCGACGGCCATGACCAACACCGGGAAGATCATCCCGCGGTAACCGAGTGCGGCATAGCCGAGGATCACCGACGCGACCATCGTCACGGCGTAGCTTTCGAAGACATCGGCCGCCATGCCGGCGCAGTCGCCGACATTATCGCCGACGTTGTCCGCGATGGTCGCGGCGTTGCGGGGGTCGTCCTCGGCGATGTCGGCTTCGATCTTGCCGACGAGGTCGGCACCGACGTCCGCAGCCTTGGTGTAGATGCCGCCGCCGACGCGCATGAAGAGCGCGAGCAGCGACCCGCCGAAACCGAAGCCGAGCAGGGTTTCGTAAGCGAGTTCCCCGAAGATCAACAGGATCATCGTGCCGCCGAAGAGGCCCAAGCCGCAGGTGAACATGCCGGTGACGGTGCCGGTGCGGTAGGCCAGACGCATCGCTTCACCGAAGCTGCGCTTGGCCGCCGCCGCGACGCGGACGTTGCCGGCGGTGGCGAGCCTCATGCCGATGAACCCGACCGAAGCGCTGAACAACGCCCCCATCAAAAACGCCACACCCCGGCCGACGGTCACGGCGATCCGTTCGGCGCGGGTCTCGTGGACGTCCCCGAGTTGCCACGGCCATTTCGCCAAAATGATGAGCACCGTCAAGAACACGACCAGTACGGCGACCACGGTGAATTGCCGGCGGAGGTAAGCATCGGCCCCTTCGCGCACGGCCTTGGCTACGGCCTGCATCGCCGCCGTACCGGGGTCGGCCGCGTACACCTGTTTCGACAAGCGGAAGGCGTACGCGAGTCCGATGAGCGAGATGAGTAACGCGACGAGGAGGCCGATTTTTTCGATCCCGCGGAAGGACGATCCCGTGAGGAATTCGAACGGCGTCCAACCGAAGACGGTTTGCCCCGGGGCCGGCCCGGCGCCGATCAAGCCGAGCGCGGCGAAGGCGAACAAAGCGGGCAGGACGGGGATCGTGCGTTTTTTGAGTTTGGATTTCGGCGTGGGCGGTCGTTGGGGTTGCATGGTGTCCACAGTTCGGGAGGGGAACGGTTTCGGGGGGCGGCGCCAAAGCGATGCGCCACAAGTCCAGCAATTGAAAGAATCAGAATAGACAATGACTCGGAGTGAGTCCAGAAGGGATTCGGAGCGCCCATTCTTGGGGTCTGGCAAAACTTTCTGGCAGTGTTTGAACTGCATGAAATTCCAACGGAGACCTCACCCCCCGCAGAACGTGCAGCTTTTGCCGACTGCCAGAAAGATTTGCCCGACCCAACAAATCTTGGAGGTTGCTCCAACGGGCCGAGCCCCGTAGGGCGGGTGGAGTCTTCGGAACCCGCCGCAGAACGGGATGACCTATCGGTATCCGGCGGAGCTACCTTTCTTCCGGCGGCGGGTTCCGAAG
>JANXTU010000525.1 GCA_025352235.1 Fimbriiglobus sp. | reverse complement strand
GAACTCGGTGTCCACCCGCTGCTGCTCGCAGTGCTCCATGCCTACGTTTTCCTCGAAGGCACCGACGAAGTCCTGCTCAACGGCCCGGTTGCCGGGGAGGCGATGGAGTATTTGGTCACCTACCTCCAGCGCCTGAGCGGCGCCGAATTGAAGCGGGCGAAAGAAGACCTCGCCACGCTCGCCGGATTCGCAAAGTCGGAGAAGTGGCCCAAGCAACAAGTGCGGTTCCTGCAAGAATTCCTGAGCGAACACGAGATCGGCTGAAACCATGTCCACGTCCCTCGATCGCTACTCCCGGCAAATGCGCGTCCCCGGCTTCGGCAAGGCCGGGCAGGAGCGCCTGCTGAATTCGCGTGTCACGCTCTGCGGCGTCGGCGCCCTCGGCACTGTGCTGGCGAACACACTCGTCCGCGCCGGCGTCGGGTTCCTGCGCGTCATCGACCGCGACTTCGTCGAGCCGAGCAACCTCCAACGCCAAGTGCTCTTCGACGAGGCCGACGTGGCGAGCAACATGCCGAAGGCCGAAGCCGCGGCGGTGAAGCTCCGGCAGATCAACTCGGGGGTAACCATCGAGCCGATCGTCGCCGACATCAACCGGACGAACATCGAGGATTTCTGCCGCGATTCGGAATTGATCCTCGACGGCACCGACAACTTCGAGATCCGCTACCTCATCAACGACGTTGCGATCAAGCAGGACAAGCCTTGGGTCTACGGCGGGGCCGTGGGCTGCGAAGGGATGAGCATGACCATCGTGCCGGGGGAGACGCCCTGCTTGCAGTGTGTCTTCGAAGCCTCGCCCGGCCCCGGCGAAGTCGGCACCTGCGAGACGGCCGGCGTACTCGGGCCGATCGTGTCGATCATCGCCAGCTTCCAAGCGGCCGAGGCGTTGAAGCTATTGTCGGGGAATAAGGCGGCGATCAACCGCGAGCTGTTCATGCTCAACGTTTGGGACAACACGAACAAGCGGGTGAAGATCGAGCCGCTGGCCGGCCGGAAAGGGAAGTGCCCCTGCTGCGCCAAGAAGCAGTTCGTCTGGCTCGAAGGCGAGCAGGGCACGCAGACGACCACCCTGTGCGGCCGCAACGCCGTACAGGTCACCCAGCGGCTGAGTAGCAAACTCGACTTCGCCGCCCTCGGCAAGCAATTGCAGGCGTCTGGCACGGTGACCTCGAACAAGTTCCTGTTGAAGTTCCACGTGGTCGATTCCGGCGATGGCTATGAGTTCACGGTCTTCCCGGATGGCCGGGCGATCATCAAGGGGACGGATGATACGGAACGCGCCCGGACGCTGTATGCGAAGTACATTGGACATTGAAGCTGCGGTTTGGGGTACTGGGTTTGTGGTCTGAGGGAGAGGGTGGAATTATGGCCGTCGCGACACTTTCGTCGAAGGCAAAACAACGGGCGATCGAGCCTGCGATACCGCCCGTACCCGTGGAGATGCTCCGTCGATTCACACTCGACGAATACCATCACATGATTGCGAACCGCACGCTGAGCGAAGACGACCCCTACGAACTGCTGGAAGGATGGATCATCCGAAAAATGCCCATCGATCCGATTCACGCCCATGCCGTGACGACCCTTGCCATGCTCTTGGGAGAGCTTCTTTCCAAGGATTGGCTGGTGCGAACCCAGCAGCCAATCACCTCCCCGACGAGCGAGCCCGAGCCGGATCTTTGCGTCGTGCGCGGTCCCCGCGCCGCCTACCGAAAACGGCACCCTAACCCATCCGAATCGGAATTGCTGATCGAAGTGGCGAACAGCAGTCTCGTGATGGATCGAGGCCGAAAGCTCAGCTTTTACGCTGGCGTCGGGGTTCCACAATATTGGGTCGTCAACCTGATAGACAACGTCGTCGAAATTCACACCCAGCCCCGCGGCGGAAAAACCCCCGGCTACAAGTCGTGCGTCGAATACCCCCGCGGTTCCGAAATTCCGTTGGTGTTTGGTAAGCTCAAGCTAGGCACCCTTCCTGTGGACGAGTTCCTCGCGTGATCTACCTCGACAACGCCGCGACCAGTTTCCCCAAGCCCGAAGGCGTGTACCTCGCTCTCGACCGCTTCGCGCGGACGTCGCTGGCCAACCCCGGCCGGGCCGGGCACGCGATGGCCCTCGCAGCCGAACACGCTCTCGACGACGGTCGCCATCGGTTGAATCGCTTCCTCAACGGCCGCGATCCGAACCGGTTCATCTTCGCGCTCAACGGCACCGATGCGCTGAACATCGCGATCAAAGGGACGCTCGACGCGGGCGACCACGTCATCACGACCGACCTCGAACACAACAGCGTCAGCCGGCCGCTGCAAGCGATGGCCAACGCGGGGTTCATTCAACTGACGCGACTCGCATCCGATTCTGGCGGCACCGTCGACCCGGACGCCGTCCGCAAAGCGATCACGCCCAACACCCGCCTCGTGGCGATCACCCACGGCAGCAACGTCCTCGGCACGGTGCAGCCCATCGGTGAGATCGGCCGCATGTGCCGGGAGTTTGACCGGGTGTTGTTCCTCGTCGACGCGGCGCAAACCATCGGCGTCGTCCCGGTAGACATTCAAACCCAGCACATCGATTTGCTCGCATTCCCTGGGCACAAATGCCTCTTCGGCCCCACCGGTACCGGGGCGCTGTACGTGGGACCGAAGGCCAAGGTGCGCCCGTGGCGCGAAGGCGGCACCGGCGGCGATAGCAGCAGTCCGACGCAACCGGCGGACTACCCGTACTACCTCGAAGGCGGCACTCCGAACGTCTTGGGAATCGTCGGCATGATCGCGGGATTGGATTTCGTCGAAGCGGAAACGCCGGCGAAATTGCTCGCCCACGAATTGGCCCTGTGCGAGCGGCTCCGCGAACGGTTACTGGCGATGGGCGGATTCAACATCGCGGGGCACATCGATACCTCGCGGCGGGTCGCCACGATGAGTTTCTATTCCGACGTGCTCCCCGCCACCGAACTTGGCGGCGTGCTCGATCAATCCTTCGCCATCGCCGTGCGACCCGGGCTGCACTGCGCCCCTTACATCCATAAAGCCTTCGGCAGCTTCCCCGACGGCCTCGTCCGCGTCAGCCCCGGTCCATTTACGACCGTCGCCGAAATCGATCAACTTGCTGACGCGCTCCAGGAAATCACCGGCGGGCTTTGAGGCTGTACCAAGTTCGCCGTCGTCCGTTCGTTCACTTCCCTTTCGGTGCCAAGTATTTGTCGAACCAATCGGCACAGAGCTTCATATCGTCGGCGATGGTGATCCACCCGTGCGCGGCGCCTTTGCGGACGACCAACTCGCAGGGGACTTTGGCTTCCTTCAATTTCGCGATCATCGTCTCGGCCTGTTGGAT
>JANXTU010000022.1 GCA_025352235.1 Fimbriiglobus sp. | reverse complement strand
TCCTCGCAGCCGAGTAACCCCACCAACTGTAGGTTCGCGCGGGCGTTGGCTACGGCTTCGTCGGGGGATTGTCCCAAGTTCAGCGGTCCGAACGCGACGTCCTCGAGTACCGTCGCACTGAATAACTGATCGTCTGGATTCTGGAACACGACGCCGATGATTTCAGGGAGTTTCTTCCGCGACTTGGCATCAGAAGCGTCCAACCCCTGCACGATCACTTGCCCCGATTGCCCCGGCAGCACGCCGCAGAGCCTCAGGAACAGCGTCGTCTTCCCCGCGCCATTCGGCCCGACGAGTGCGACCCGTTCGCCGGCGTTGATGCAGAACGACACATCGTCGAGGGCCCGTCGGCCGTCGGCGAACTTGTGCGTGAGTTGCGTTACCTTCAACGCCGTCATAACCACCACTCCCCGACAAGTAGCGCCGCGACAACGATGATGACGATCACCAACCCGGCGATATCCCTGGCGGTCGTGCGAAAGTGTTGAATCGTGTGGAACCGGCCGTCGAATCCGCGCGTCCGCATCGCGTCGGCGACCTGCTCGGCCCGATCCCCACCGCGCACGAGCAACGACCCGATCGCTTGACCGGTCGTTTGATACGTCCGCAAATTCGTCGCGGGTCGGAAGGCGCGCGTCCGCAGTGCGATCCGCACCCGCCGGGCTTCCGCGAAGAAGAGGAACGCATAGCGATAAGCCAGCAGCGCGATCTGCACGAGGACCCCCGGCAGGTATAAGTGATGCGCCGCCGCGAGGGTTTGCGTGAGCGGGGCCGTCCGCAACAGGATCAATCCGACGCACGAAATCGCGAGCGCCCGCAGAGTCATCGATAGCGCCAGTGTCACGCCGTTGTCATTGGTGAACGGGAAGACGATCAGCACCGGCACCATCCCGGCGAAAACGAACAGCAATCGCCCGGCGGCGTCACGGCGATCGAGCCTGCCAAGCCGGAGGCCGAGCAATCCGAGTGCGAAGGTAGCGCCGGTCATAATCGGGTGCGAGACGATGGCGAACGCGAATGAGGCGAGCAAGAGCGCCGCCAGTTTCCAACGCGCATCCCAACGCGACAAACAGGAGGCCGGGATCGGCGGTTCGCGTGCGGCGAGCGTCATGAGTTGCCGCAGTGTGACGTTTCAACACCGTTGTGATACGGCATCCGGCCGGCTGGGCAAACTGCGAGTTCCGGGACGGTAGAAATCCGCTGGGACACTGCAAATTCGGTGATGCAGCGCGACGGCGGTGCCGATAATAGAGGCGAAGGATTCCGCCCACCGAGGATTGGTCATGGCCCGCACACGGATGGTTCTGCTTCTGGCCGCGATCGCTTCGTCCGCCCTCGCCGGCTGCAAAGATTTCAACGGCCCTCTCAAATCGATTAGCAAGCCGAAGCCCGACCGCCCCGAGTACAGCATCGAAGAGCAACAGCGCCGCGGCCGGGATAAATACACGATCCCCGAAGACAACTTCCGCACCGGGCCGAACTTGAACATCGACCGGCCCAGCCCGACCGGACGGTAGTTCACATTGGCAACGGCTCGATGCCGAAGTCGCGGACGGTGAACAGCGGGCGGTAATCGTACTTTGCCAGCAGCTCGCGGGCGCCCTGCAATCGGTCGCAGATACAGACAACGCGGAGCACCTTCGCCCCAGCCGCCTCGACCACTTCGATGGCTTGGAGTACGCTGCCGCCGGTGGTGAGGACATCGTCGATCACGACGACGGAATCTCCCGCTTGGACGATCCCTTCCAATCGCTCTTTCGCCCCATGTTCCTTCACTTGCTTGCGGACAAAAAATCCTTCGAGGTGCCGACCGTTGCGGTGGAACGCCGTCAGCGCCGCCGCGGCCATCGGGATCGCCCCGACCTCCAACCCGCCGATGGCTTGGAAGTCCAAATCTTTCGTGGCGTCGTAGAGCGCATCGCCCAAAAGCGAGATCGCCTCGGCGTGGAAGAGCACCTTCTTCGAGTTCACGTAGTAGCTGCTCTTCTTCCCCGATGCGAGGGTGAAGTCCCCGAATTGCAGGGCGCGTTCGCGGAAGAGTTCTTGAAGTCGAGTGTGCATTTCGGATTTGGGATTGCGGATTGCGGATTGAAGAATAGGTAATTTACGGGAACACTCCATAAATTCTCTCTTCTTCAATCCGCAATCCCAAATCCGAAATCCGAAATGCCCGTCTACACCGACCACGAAATCCCCGAGCACCTCGCGGCCCTCGGCCTCACCGAATGGTACTTTGAAGACGGCTGGATCCGCCGGAAGTACAACACCGACGGCTGGCCGCAGACGCTGATGGCCGTGAATGCCGTCGGCTACCTCTGCGAAGCCGCGTGGCATCACGCCGACTTGGCCGTGACTTGGGGCAAACTCTGGGTGAAACTGCGCACCCACGACGCAGGCGGCATCACCGACAAAGATTTTGAATTGGCGAAGAAGATCGAGGAAGTGGTACTCTATCGTCCTGCGGCCGAGACCGCCCTCGCCCCCGGCAACCCGAAGAAATTCGTCTTCACCAAATCCTGATCGGAACTCTCTCAAATGAAACGACTCTCCCTTCTCGCGCTGCTGCTATTCGTTCCACGTTCGCCGGCCGCCGACGAGATCGTCGTCATAGGCGGGAAGAAGGACGCCCAGTTGGTCGTCGTTCGATTGCCCAAAGAGACCCAAGTCGCCCGCGGACCCGGTTTCGAAGGCCTCCGCAACGGCAATGACACCGTGTTCTTGCAACTCGACGGCGCGGAAAAAGTCGGGATCGTCCGGCAGTTGAAAGCCGATCAAGAGGCCAAATTGCTGAGTCGCTTCAACGCGATGTTCGAATTCGCTCCCGGTGAACTGGACGGTTTCGGATTCGCGGAATCGAAAGGCGAACACCTCGACCTTCTTTGGGGTAAGCAACCCGTCCTCCGCTTCGTGAACAAACCACACGACGCCAAGGATCACTACCTCACCTTCAAGCCCTTCCACCAGATGTTCGACCCGAAGGATGGCAAGACGCTCCTCAGCAGCGGGGCGCACCCGAACACGAAGGAATTCCTTTTCCCGCACCACCGCGGGTTGTTCTTCGGCTTCAACAAGATCAGCTACGGCGACAAGCAGACCGCCGACATCTGGCACGGCACCGACGCCGTGTACAGCACCACCGACAAGATCACGGACAAAGTCGCCGGCCCGGTATTCGCCCGCCACACCGCCGCGATCTCGTGGCACGGCAAGGACGGCAAGACCTTCGCCGACGAGAAGCGCACCGTCACCGTCTACCACGTCCCCGGTGGCACTCTGCTCGACTGGAGCACGGAGCTGGGCACGGCCCTCGACAGCGTCAAACTCGATGGCGATCCGCAGCATGCCGGGTTCCACTTCCGCGCGACGCAAGAAGTGTCCAAGACCACGGCGAAGCAGACGTACTATCTCCGCCCCGACGGCAAAGGCAAAGAAGGCGAGACCCGCAATTGGGATGCTAAAGCCAAAGATCCGAAGACCGTCGATCTGCCGTGGAACGCGATGAGCTTCGTCACGGGCGAGAAGCGCTACACCGTGCTGCGTGTTCCGCACCCGGACAACCCCAAGAACACCCGCGGCAGCGAGCGCGACTACGGCCGCTTCGGCGACTACTTTGAATACACGCTGACGCCGAAGACGCCGCTGAAGTTGAAGTACCGCATCTGGCTGCAAGAAGGGGAAATGTCGAGGGAACAATGCGAAGCGATCGCCGAAGGATTCGTATTGTCCAAGTGAATCAAAACCGAAATTAACCACAGAGACACAGAGGCACAGAGAACATCAGAAAGAGATATGAAGATGGGAGGGGCGAATGATTTGCCGTTCGCCCCACCCTTTTTAGTCAACTCTTTCTGATCTTCTCTGTGTCTCTGTGGTTAATCTTCATTCTGAACGCCTATCGCAACCAACTCGGCACATCGCCTTGCATCGGCAGTTTCACCACCGTCACCGCGCTGACGTGGGCGTGGGCCTTCACCGCGTCGACCGCCTCCTGCGGCGGGGCGCTGTCCAAGTTCAACACACCGATGGCTTCGCCGCCGGGGCAGTCCCCCGTGCGGCCGACCGTCATCGAGGCGATGTTCGTCCCCGACTTCCCGAAGATGGTGCCGACGAAGCCGATCAACCCCGGCATGTCGCGGTGCGTGAACACGAAGAGTGTGCCGTCGAGGTAACTTTCCAACCGGTACGGCCCCATCTGCACGAGGCGGGCGTACTGGTCCCCGAAGAGCGTCCCCGCGGCCGTCTGCACGACTTCCGATTCCACTTCCGTTTGCAGCAGGCTGGCGAAGTCGCCGCGCTTGGGGCTGGCCGTCTCGGCGATTTCGATGCCGCGCTCGCGGGCGATCAACTCCGCGTTGACGAGGTTGACCCCCTGCGACAACCGCGCTTCGAGTAGTCCCGCGGTGAACGCCGCCGTGAGCAGCTTTGTCTTCTTCCCGGCGAGGTCTCCTTTGAACGTCAGCGTCGCCCGTCGGATCGGCCCGACCGCGAGCTGCGATTGCAGAATGCCCAACCGGTGCGCGAGTTCGATATGGTACCGCAGCGCTTCGAGTTCGGCCCGGTCCATCGCCGCCATGTTCACCGCATTCGACACCATCCCACGGAGCAGGAAGTCCGCGAGCAACTGCGCCGCTTCCACGGCGACGTTCTCCTGCGCTTCGACCGTCGAGGCACCGAGGTGCGGCGTGAGTACGATGTTCGGCGCGCTCAACAGCGGGTTGTCGGGCGTGGGCGGCTCCGTGGAAAAGACGTCGATCCCGGCCCCGGCGATGACCCCGGTCTTCAGTGCGTCCGCGAGTGCCGATTCGTCGATGATGCCGCCGCGCGCCACGTTCAGCACACGGGCCGTCTTCCGCATCGACGCCAATTCCTTCGCCCCGATCAGCCCCTTGGTCTCGTCCGTCAACGGCACATGCACCGTGAGGAAATCGACCTTCGGCAGCAGTTCCGCGATATTGGCCGTGGCGTTGTAACCGAGTTCCGCGGCCTTGGCCGGCGTCACGAACGGATCGAACGCCAGCACCGTCATGCCCAACCCGATGGCGCGCTGCGCGACCTCCCGGCCGATGCGCCCGAGGCCGATGACGCCGAGCGTCTTGCCGGTGAGTTGCGTGCCCATGTATTTGCCGCGGTCCCACTTCCCGGCCTTCATCCCGGCGTCGGCGGCCGGCACGTGCCGGGCGAGGCTCATCATGAGGGCGATGGTGTGCTCCGCCGCGGAGATCGTGTTCCCCCCCGGCGTGTTCATCACCACGATGCCCTT
>JANXTU010000445.1 GCA_025352235.1 Fimbriiglobus sp. | reverse complement strand
TGCCAAAGCGTTTCGGGGTCGGGTTCGAGTCGGGCGAGCAGCCGGGAGAAGGCGTCGTGGGCCGGGGCCTTGGGGTCGGGCGGCTGGACGCGGGCCGCCTCGCAGGCGCTGGCGACCTTGGGCGTGCCGATCAGGAAGTCGATGTACTGGCGATCCGTCGCCCGGGGCGGGTTCATGCCTTAGAAACTAGCCGACGCGACGGATTCGCGCAAGGCCGAACGGCATCAACTGCGTAACTACCTATGTTGATTCCCCCCATCATTTGTCGAACAAGTTCAATATCGCCGGGACGCCGTTGGCGAACGAGACCCCCGGCAGGTCGAGGGCGACCCAGTCCTTCTGGGCCTCCATGCCGATCTTCGTCTCGGCGAGTTTAGGCTTGGCCTTCGCCTCGAACTCCCCGGCGGCTTTGGCATCGGGAAAGCGGATGTTCGCCTGCGCCGCCAGATCGGGCCGGAGGGTCAGTCCGAGGGCCAGTGATCGGATGCCCTTCAATCGCTTCGGCAAATCGGGTTGCTGGATCAGAGGCGCGATCAATTTCAACGTCGGCAGATTCGCCCAATCGCGGTTGTCGGTGGCGACCCACGCGAAGCTGGCCGGGTCGAGCGCACCCAGGGAGTCGCGGACGCCCGCCATCAGGAACTCGGCGTTCGCTTTCGGCTGCACCATGCCGTCGAGCGTCGCACCATCCGAACTGAACAGGTAAATCTTGTCGTCGACTTTGTGCATCTCCATCGGCAGCGGGATGCCGGGGAGTTCGACTTTGGCGCGCCCCGCTTTGTCGGCGTTCTGGCGGACGTTCAATACGCGGCGAAATTCGCTTTCGTCCCGGATCGGTTCGCGGAGGGTCAGCACGATCGAAAGCCGGGGTAATCCGACATCGGGGAACCCGGCGGACAGTACGACGTGGTCGATGCGATCGAGGGGCACCCCGGCTTTCTTTAAGCCGTTGAACACGCCGACGGGCAGGCCCCAATCGGCCAGCAATTGCTCCGGGGACTTGCCGACGCGCTCGGCGTATTGGAGCAACGGCGACGGTTGCAGGGCGAGCGCGACTTGCGCATCGGCGGGGAGATACCGCAACCCCGGCAAGGCCAGCGGCGGTCGCGTCGCGGAGGGCACCGTCGCGTTCGTCGCCTCGGTCAAATTCTTTTGATTCGGACCGAAGTACCAAAATCCTAGACCGACGATCACCCCGATCAGCAGCAGGGCGGCGAAGACCGTCACAGCGCGGACGGCCGGTTTCGATTCCACCGGCGCCGGTCGATCTTCGCCCGATTCTCGCGGGCCGCTTCCGGGGGGCAACAACTTCGCCGGCATCGCCTCCCCGCAGCGCGGGCAAACGACGCGCTCGCCGTCGGAAGCGTCGAACGCGGTGTTGCAGTACGGGCAAGTCAGCGCGGTCATCCGAGACTCCGGGGCGGGGCGAATCACGACACCAAGCTGAAGAAGAGTTCTTCGAGGTCGTCCTGGCGATATTGCTCCCGGAGTTCGGCGAGCGTGCCGCAGGCGGCGATGCGGCCCTTCGCCACGATGGCGACGCGGTCGCAAAGTTTTTGCACTTCGTTCATGTTGTGCGTGCTGAAGAGGATCGTCTTCCCCTGCGACCGCAGCGACGCGATGTTTTGCAACACCGCCCGCTGCACCAGCACGTCCAATCCGTTGGTCGGTTCGTCGAAGATCAGCACGGGCGGATCGTGGACCAAAGCCCGGGCGATCGAGACTTTCTGCTTCATGCCGGTGCTCATGCGGCCGCCGGCGACATCGCGGAAGTCGTTCATTTGCAAGTGGTCGAACAATTCGTCGATCCGGGCGTCGAGCGCCGTTTCGGTCATGCCGTAAAGCCGGCCGTAATAGCGGACCATTTCCCCGGCCGTCATGCGATCGTAGACGCCGGTGTTGGCCGAGAGGAAACCGATGGATTTGCGGACTTCGGACGGATGCGTGCGCACGTCGAACCCGGCGACGGACGCGAACCCGGCCGTCGGTTTCAACACCGTGCAGAGCATGCGCAGGGTCGTGGTTTTCCCGGCCCCGTTGGGCCCGAGCAAGCCGAAGACTTCCCCCGGCTTCACCGAGAAGGAAATATCTTCGGCGGCGTACACCGGCTTCCCATCCGCCCCGGCGAACGATTTCGTCAACCCTTCGAGTTCAATCATTTCGATTTCGATCTCGTCGTAGCGGAAGTCGCCAGACTTCCGGTTTTGGGTAGAACTCGGCCGCAGTCGTAGCGGAAGTCGCCAGACTTCCGAGCGGCAGTCGTAGCGGAAGTCGTAGTCGCCAGACTTCCGAGCCCCGGAAGTCTGGCGAC
>JANXTU010000434.1 GCA_025352235.1 Fimbriiglobus sp. | reverse complement strand
GCGGGGGGAGGCGGTCAAGGCGTGGCATCGGGTGATGTCCGGGGTGCTACCCGACACGCCCACCAGCCCGACGCCAGTTCCGATGCCGACGCCGAACCGGGTCACGGTGAAGCAACTCGGTGACGCCTTCCTTGCCGATGCGGAAGGGCGAATGTCGGAAGCCTGTCGGCGGAACTACACGCTGTTCTTGAACGCCTTAACCGACACGCACAAAGACGCCGAGATGCTGACGGCGGACGACGTTCAAGCCGTCGCCAAAAACCCGAAGTGGTCTACCACCTACCGTTCCGGGTTCGTCGGGTGCATCCTCACCGTGTTCCGCTGGGGGGTGAAGGCGAAGCGGATCGGAACGAACCCCATCGGGGACATGAAGAAACCGGCGAAGGAAAGTCGGGGGGCGGAAGCGGTCGTTAGTGGGGAAAACCACAAACAACTACTGGCCCACGCCGACCCCCTGTTCGGGGACTTCCTTTGCCTATTGTGGGCGACGGGGGCAAGGCCGGGGGAACTCACCGGCATCACGGCTGAGATGGTGCAGAAGATGTCGAACGGCGTTCTCCCGCTCAAGGATCACAAGACGGCTCACAAGGGCAAGGGGCGAACGCTGATCCTCTCCCCCGACGCCGTGGGCATCCTCCAACGCTGGGCGGTCGGGCGTGAGGGCAAGCTGTTCCCGTGGTCAAGGAAGTCGGTCACAAGTCGAATGGATCGGTTGAGGAAGAAGGCCGGGGTGACGGGGGTGATTGCCTACGGGTATCGCCACACGTTCGCCACCGACGCCCTTGCCGCCGGGGTTCCCGATGCAACCGTGGCGGCGTTGTTGGGGCATTGCGACACGTCCATGATCCATCGGCACTACTCGCACCTGTCGAGCCGGACGAACGCCCTCAAGGATGCGTTGGGCAAGGTGCGGGGGTAGGGTCAAAAACTTCCGGCGTCTCGACTCACCACCGTCACGTCCCGGAACACGAAAAAATGCCAATTTTTCAAGTAAGGATAGGGACACGGTGAATTACCTTCACCGTGTCCCTTGTCACCCTATTACATCTCCCGAAACTCACTCTCAAACTCTTCGTTGGTCAAGTATTCCGCCGCCACCGTGTCACGGAACTTAGTGTCTAAGAGGGGGAAGGCTACCCGTAAGGTGTCGATTTTCCCAACCAACTTCCCTACGCTGGTTTTGGTGAGGGATACCCCCATGTTGGGTCGGGTGTAGGTTTGCAGGGACGGGTAAAGCTGAACAACATCTTCACCACTCCCCCTCACCTTGCCCCCGACCCCTTCCCCGCAACCCCCGGAAGGAACTAACTCCATGCCCCCGCCCGGAGAGTTAGTTCCTTCCGGGGGAGTTAGTTCCACGGGTAGCGGTAAGGTGTCTGGTGAGGGTGAAAGCTTATTGATGTTGTTCGGCGTCTCGCCGTCCCCACCATCCGAACCGGGATACCACTTTTCCCCTTTCGGCCCACCATTCGGGTTTTGGTAAGCCACCGGGAACGCCATGCCCTTCACCCTCACCCCTTCAAGAGCAACCCCGATGGCGTCTGCGGGATGCCTGAACGCCCGCACCAGTTCGGACCGGGACACCCCCGGCGAAGCGGTGATGGCGTTCATCAGTTGAAGCCAAAGGGGGTCGGGTTCAGGTGAGGGGTTCGCTTCTCGAACCCCTTTGCCATCCCCCATCCCAAAGAGAGCGAACGCCGTCGCTTCGCAGTATCGCCAGACGGCCAACCCCGCCCGGAGATGGGCAACCCGGATGGCATCGTCCCCATCGGCCAAAGCATACACCAGCGCCAGTTTCATCGCCATATCCGACGCCCTCCCCGTCACCGCACCGGGAACGCCTTCGGGTCGGGTTTCCAGGGTCGAATAGATCGAATCCCAAAACCCTTCGGCTTCGCCGTCCAATCCCATCAGGGTTCGGGTTTTAGCTCTGGCGATGGCATCCCGCACGGTGGGGATGAGGGGTTGCGCATGTTCCTTCCACTTCCCGCCACGGGGGAGGAATTTGGTTCGCCGGGTCGCCACCAACAAGAATCTATTCAAGAACCCATTGGCGATACTCACCGCCATTTTCCCGGTGAGGGATTGTCGCAGGTCGTCGGGGGTGATGTTGCCGATGATGGAAACGTGGGGTTCCCGACACCCGTAGGCGTTATCCCCTTTGTTCTTTTTGCCAATGGGGATGCGGTCATAGCAACCCCGGATTATGGGGGTGAGGATACTTTTGTCCGACGCCGACAAGGTGAAGGTTTTCGCCCACTCTTCTTCAATCACCAACAGCCGCTTGTCCTGAATGCCCACGGGGTCATTGGGGTTAGGGTCACGCACAGACCATATCAACCCTTCCCCACTTCCGAACCCCTCATGCTGGACACGGTGTTCCCATTCGGGATCGGCGTCGGCTATGATCCGCTTGGCGATGCCGGTGGCCGTCCCCTTGCGGGAAGCCGTCGCCCCCACCAGCCCGGCGAACAGGTTGCACCCGTGTCGCTTCCCGTGGTCAAAGTGCGGGCCGAACCCCACGGCGTTCCCGAACGCCGTCAACAGGCACACCAGTAGGGCCGGGTTGTCGGCTTCCGTGTGCGGGGCGACGGCGTTCACCACCGCACCGAGGACGCCGTGGTAGGCGTCGGGGTGAAGGGCAAAGGGGTCATCCCGAACAACATCACCACCTTTTACGTTCACCGCTCCCCCGTCCCCCGACACCGGGAAGGAAGGAACTAACTCCCCCTCTGCCGGATCGGGGGTCGGGGACAGGGAACTAACTGCCGGGAAGGAACTAACTCCCCCTTGAGCGTCGGGGGGAGGGTAGTTAGTTCCTTCCTTCCCGGCTTCCAGGGAAAGGGGTAGGGGGTTAGGTGAAGGGAAAAGGAGAGAGTTGTTGTTCACCTTCTCCCTCTCCCGATTCACCAGTCCCCGGACATGCTTTTCCCAATCCCCGAAGTAGGGTGTACACCGTTCCGCCCACGCTTCGGCCTGCACCCAAACCGTATCCGGGTGAACCCCCATCCCCAACGCCGTGCCGACAAGCCGACAAAGCGTGAGCCGCCGTTCGCCTTCCGGCGAACCCGGATGGGTTTCCAGCGTGTAGGCATCGGGGGCAGGTGATGCCGTCGCCCGCGAAGCGGGCGACAAACCCGACCCCTTCACTCTCAACGCCACCAGCCAACTGGGGGCTTGCGGTATGGCGATTTCCCACGCCTTCACCAGCCACCGATACGGTTGGAAGTGCCGTCCTTCGGGGTCGTGAATGCGGGACGGGGGAACGATGACGTAACCCCCATCGGCCTTGAGGTCGATACCCGCACCGATCTTGCCGCACCGTGTTCCGGGCGTGCTGCCCATCACATAATGCGTCCCGCCCGAACCCGTCTCTACGGTCGGGCATGGGGGAATATCACCATGCTCGGCAATCAGCTTTTCCCAGGCCGCATCGCCGCCGTTGCGGGGATCAATATCCACAATGGAGTATTGCGAACTGGTGGGCGTACCCCATGCGCATTCGGGATACTGGTGATACCATTTTGTTATGACATCCAAGTTGTCGGAGGCGTCCTTAAATCCATGATTTGTATATGGAGTTTTATCCGCACTGCGACAGGGAAACAGCCGAAACCCGTGGGCCAAATACAATTGCAAATGCTCAATGTGAACCATATAATACCTTGATGTTATTCGTTTGTGGGAAGGGCCGAAGGGTTGTCGGGGAAGACAACCCTTCGGCTTTTTTCGTGTTTACATTTCGGGTGGCAAGGCGACGGATTGCACCGAGGGCTTGCCGCCCTTCGGCCCGGCTTGCACCGTCACCATGTACCGTTTGCCGATGCGGGATTGAAGGGTCTGCCACACCGCCGACATATCCTCACCGGGGGTCAGCGCACGCCCCACCAGCCCGGCAATCAGCCGACCGGCGTGGGTGTTGGGCGTAATCCGCTGATCGGTGAGGGCAGTAGCATTACGCCCCTGCTGTTGCCCGCTCGCCACCTGAAAGGTGAACCGGAGCTTGTCGGCAACCTTGTCGTTCGTGAAGGGTTCGAGCGACAGGAAAACGGCGAAGTAAGCGCCGGGCGGAAGGGGTTCGGCTCCGCTGGCCTGCACCGTCAGCCCGGCGAAGGGATTGGCGATATTGGCGGCGGGGGTCGGCGGTTGGGTGTTGGGGGTCAGGTTGCCCAAGCGGGCAACCCCTTCGGGCGTGTTGGGGTTGCTCACTTGCCACCCCCTTCGCCCAACAGGGAACGAATACTGTCGGCGTCGATCCGAATACCGTGGCCGATCTTCCGACCGGAAAGTTTCCCGGCGTGATACCACAACCGGACGGTTTCTTCGGAGACGGTGAGTATTTCCGCCGCTTGGCGGATAGTGAAAAGTTTCTTCCCGAAATCGAGAAGAACGTGCGAGACGGCTTGGTTTGTCACAAGCCACCCCCTTTGTAGGAAGCGGTGTGACCAAAGACGGGATTGGTCGATTACCCGAAGTGACGGTAGCAGACACGTCCCCGAAGGGTTCCGCCCGCTTTCCTTCTTAGCTTCACCCGCACCCTTACTTTGGGTCGGGCGGTCTGGCGGAAGCCCCGCCGTGGCTAGTTGAAAGTATCATAGTAGGGCAAGAACAGCAAAGGAAGACAGTCAAGTCAAATTTGGAAACCTCTCATTTCTAACTCACAACTGTGCCCATCACCACGTCGGTCAACTGTGCCCACCACCACGTCGGTACGGGGCCGTCTAAGGGAGGTAATAGGGGTACGGAATGGGTACGGAATACCCCTATTCGGGTACGGATTGGGGGGTATACTCTCCCCGTGGGTATAGCGTCGGCGGTCGGCTGATACCCGCACGAAGCGACTGAAATCGCAGGGCCGGACACGAAAAAACCCACCGGGAAAGCCCGATGGGTTTGAATGCCGGGGACAGGACTTGAACCTGCACCCTCTTGCGAGGACCAGGCCCTCAACCTGGCGCGTCTGCCAATTCCGCCACCCCGGCCTTCAATAAAACTTAGGGGTTTGCAGGAGGGTTTCAAGGCTGAATCGCAGAGATCCCGCGGCAGTCACGCCTTTCGGCCCTTCCAAAGTGCCCGTTTCAGCACACTGTCCGGTTCCGTGAGGTCGCCGGTCGATTTATCGTTCGTCAGATTGCGGACGAACATCTCCAGTTTCGCGTCCAAATCGTCGGCGTGGTGGAGGATGAGCGCCTCCGGGACCGCGGGCAACTTCGGCGAACCCCATTCGGGGAGAGCCAAGTGAACCAACACGACGTGCTCGAGCAACATCAGCAGTTCGCGGTCGAGTTCGCCGTGCTTCGAGGCTTCGAGGCGGATCAAATCGCGGCCCAAGGCCACGTGGCCGAAGAGCCGGCCTTCGACGGATAATTCCACGGGGAGACCGGGCAGTTCGGACACGTTGTATTCCGCGACGCGGCCGAGGTCGTGGAGGATCGCGGCGCTCACGACGATGTCGCGGTTCAACGGCGGCGTCAGTTCCGCGTAGACGAGCCGGTAGCGATCCACCAGCAGCATGCAATTCTTGGTGACCGACAGTGTGTGCTCGAGCCAACCGCCGGGGAAGGGGAAGAACT
>JANXTU010000418.1 GCA_025352235.1 Fimbriiglobus sp. | reverse complement strand
CCCCGGCCCCCTCTCCGAAGCGGAGAGGGGGTGACTCCTTCTGCCCGAAACTCAATCGAGTTTCGCTGGTCTGGCTCCCCCTCTCCGCTTCGGAGAGGGGGCCGGGGGGTGAGGTCTCACCAGCCGCGTAAAGTGCAGCTTTTGCCGACTGCCAGAAAGATTTGCCAGACCCCTATGTGATTCAATAACGCGTGACGCCGGCGTGCAGGTTCAGCACGGTGCGGGTCAGGCTCGTCCAGGCGGCGAGTTCGGTCGGGTCAAGTTTCGCGTCGGCGGGGCGGGCGCCGACGCCGAGCAATTCTTTCGCGCTCGCCGGGGATTTTTTAAAATCGGCGAGGTGCTGATTCAGCATCGCGAGAAGGGTGTCTTTCTCGGCCGGTTTCGCCGGGCGCGAGAGCGCTTTGCGGAAGGCGTAATCCAACCGGGTGTCGGTCGTCGCGCCGCCGGCCTTCAACACGTCTTCGGCGAAGACGCGCGCGGCTTCGACGAATTCCGGGGCGTTCAACAGCACCAGCGATTGCAACGGCGTGTTGCTGCGGACGCGGTCGGCGGTGCATTCCTCCCGACTCGGGGCGTCGAACGCCAGCAACGTCGGGTGGAGGTACTGCCGTTGCCAGTGGGTATACAGGCCGCGGCGGTAGAGGCTGTCGCCGGTGTCGTCCTGCCATTCGCGCGCCGGGAAGTTGAGGAAGCTCCAGTAGCCGCGCGGCTGGTACGGCTTGCTGCTCGGCCCGCCGAGCTTGGTGTTGAGCAACCCGCTGACGGCCAGGGCGTTGTCGCGCACCATCTCGGCGTCGAGGCGGAACCGGCTCTGCCGGGCGAGCAGGCGATTGAAGGGGTCGCGTTCCCGCAGTTCCGCCGAGGCCAGCGACGACTGCGAGTACGTCTCCGACATCACGAGCGACTTCACGTAGGCTTTGATGTCCCATTCCGAATCGATGAGTTTCCCGGCGAGGTAGTCGAGCAGTTCCGGGTGTGTCGGCGGCTCGCCTTGCGAACCGAGGTCGTCGAGCTTGCGAGATAAACCGGCGCCGAACATCAGCTTCCACAGGCGATTGGCCAGCACCCGGCTCGGCAGCGGGTTCTCCTTTGCCATCAGCCAATCGGCGAGGTCGAGGCGGTTCAGCCGGCCGGTCTTTTTGAGCGCGCCCGGCAGCGCCGACAACGTCCCCGGTTCCACGAGTTCGCCCTTGTCGTCCATCCAGTTGCCGCGGGACAAGACGCGGATCGGGCGCGGCGCCACGGCCACCGTGACGAGCGTGGACGGGAACGATTGCTCGAGCGCGCCGCGCTGTGTTTCGAGCGACTTGCGGGTCGATTCCACCGACCGACTGGCCGGCAAACCGAGGATCGCTTGGAGCGGGACGATCGCCGGGAACGCGTCGATTTTCCGGGATACTTCCAGCAGTTTCGCCTTCTGCTCCTCGCTCGGCAGGCTCAATTTGCTGCCGAAGTCGCTGCCGTTGTAAAGCCCCTGCTCTTGGATGTCGGCGAAGAACGCCTCCATCTTGTAAAAGTCTTTCGCCAAGATCGGGTCGAACTTGTGATCGTGGCATTCGGCGCACCCGGTGGTCAGTCCGAGCCAACCGCCGCTGACGGCCCGGACGCGCTCGGAGGCGTACTTGGCCAAGTATTCCTTCGGTTGCACGCCCCCCTCGGCGCTCATCATGCCCAGGCGGTTGTAGCCGCTGGCGACTTTTTGCTCGGTCGTGGCGTTCGGCATCAGGTCGCCACCGAGTTGCTCGCGGGTGAATTGGTCGAAGCGCTTGTTGTCGTTGAAGCTTTTGATGACGTAGTCGCGGAAGGGCCAGACGGTCATGACTTGGTCGCCGTGGTAACCGACGCTGTCGGCGTAGCGGGCCACATCGAGCCACCACATCGCCATGCGCTCGCCGTATTGCGGCGACTTCAGCAGGCGCGTCACGACCTTCTCATACGCCTCCGGTTCGGCGTCTTTCACGAACGCATCCACCTCCGCCGGCGTCGGTGGTAGGCCCGTCAGGTCGAAGGTCACCCGGCGGATCAGTGTGACGCGATCCGCCGGCGGCGAGAGCTTCCACCCGTTCTCGCGCAGTGTTTCGACGATGAACCGGTCGATGGGATTCTTGAGGAAGACGCTCCCCTGGACCGCGGGCGGCACCGGCCGTTGGATCGGCGTCAGCGACCAGTGATCCTCCCATTTCGCCCCTTGCTCGACCCACGCCGTCAGCGTCGCCAGTTGCTTCGCCGTCAATTTCTTCCCACCCTCGGCCGGGGGCATGTGGGTGTCGTCGGTCGCGTTCAGCCGGACGAGCATCTCGCTTTTCTTCACGTCCCCCGGCACGATGGGAGTCGCCCCGGACGAAGCCTTTCCTTTCGCCGACGTTTCGACATCGAAGCGGAACTTCGCTTTCACTTTGCGGGCGTCCGGCCCGTGGCACGCGAAGCAGTTCTCCGAAAGGATCGGCCGGACATCGCGGTTGAACTCGACTGGTTTGTCGGCGGCGGACGCGGGGAAGGCGATCAGGAAGCCGACGAGGGCGCAGGCGAAACGGGGCATGGGGAACTCGGCGAGAGGAAGCTTCGGCAGTGATTAAAGTCTACCCAGACGAGCCGCGGTCCGCAATGTCCGTGAAAGTCCGATCTAGCCGTTGCCCGCCCGCGATCCGACAACAAGCCACTCCCTTCACGGCTCGCTGGAATCCTCCCCATGGCCAAGATCACCCAAGACACCATCGGCGTCGGCTTCATCGGCGCCGGCGACATCGCCATCCTGCACGCCGCGGCCATCAAGAAGGTGCCCGGTGCAAAACTCGTCGGCCTCTGGAACCGGAGTCAAGACCGGGCCGTGGCCCGCGCCGCCGAGTTCGGCTGCAAAAACTACGCGAGTCCCGAAGAGCTGGTGAAGGACCCCGACATCGACGCCATCTTCGTGCTGACGAATTTGGAATCGCACCTCGAATACACGCTGCTGGCCTTGAACCATGGCAAGCACGTCCTCGTCGAGAAGCCCGTCGGCATGAGCGTCGATGAGATTCAGCAGATGAAAACCCTCGCCGATGCGAAGGGGTTAACGGTGCTGCCCGGGCACAATTACGTCTACGAAAGCAGCATGATCCGCACGCGCGAACTCGTCGACGGCGGCGACCTCGGCACGATCGTGAGCGCGTACGTGATGTACAACATCCACCATCCGGAGGAGGTGGCGAAGCGCTACCCCGGCGTCGTCCGGCAGATCCTCACGCATCACTCGTACATCCTGCTCTACCTCGTCGGGGCGCCGGTCGAACTCTGCGCGATGAAGGCGAACCTCCATTACAAAGAGTTCGATGGGGAAGACATCGCGATGGTGCAGATGCGGCTGAAGAACGGGGCGCTCGCCCACTTCTGCGCGAGCTTCGCCGCCGACGATCACGCCGCCGATCCGTGGACCGTCATGGTCAAGGTCATCGGCACCGCCGGCAGCACCCGCTACAGCTACCGCGACCACGTCGAGATCAAACCGGGGCTGGTTCACAGTCAGACCTACACGGCCTACCAGGGCAGCGTGAGCAACGAGGTCAAGCACTTCTTGGTCGACTGCCTGCGGCTCGGAGCGCCGCCGTTGAGTTCGCTGGCGGATGCCATCACCGCCCAGAAGATGATCGAAGCCTGCGAGGAATCGATCCGTACGGGGACCGTGGTGAAGTTGTAGTCGGCGCGGCCTTTCTGCGATCCGCTCCGGCCTGGAGCGGGGTGTGGCAATCATTCTTGGAGGTTGTCATCGCAGGCGGCGTTCGGAGGGAACTCTCGGCGCGAGGTCGTTGCGCATCGAAAACACCCCAGGAAATTGCTTCCAACAGAGTGTGTGACACCCCACTTTGGAACCATTTAAAAGAATTGGAAGAATCGGAGCCGAAACGGCACTTGTAGCCGATCCTCTTGCGCAGCATGGACTTGCGCCATAAATCTCGAAAGAATCCCCGAGCCGACAGAGGGGGGTGTTGGAACAATCGCCTTTGGACGAATGCCAGACGCGAACCGGAATCGCCTGGCCCGCAGACTCGACCCACCCGACAGGGACCCAGGCCCGGCCCAGTTCCAGCCACCTCCAAGAATCGTTGCTACACCCCCTGGAGCGCGGAGCGGGTCACGTCGGTGCCCCGCGGAATCGAACACCTTTGAACCACCATCGACACCGAGTGCCCCGCCGCAACCGTAGCGGAATTCTCCCTACCCAAATCCGGGTCAGGTCCTTACAATCTCAAATTCCCGATCAATCTGGCCATTAGCGGACGACAGACATGTACGCGATTTTTGAAGACGGTTCCCGCCAATACCGCGCCGAAGAGGGCGCCACCGTCGTCATCGACTACCGCGATGTCGAAATGGGCGCCACCGTCGAACTGACGAGCGTGCTGCTCATCGAGAATAACGGTGACGCCAAGATCGGCACGCCCCACGTCGCGGGTGCCAAAATCGTCTGCGAAGTCGTCGAGTTCCCGAGCACGAAGACCGTCGCCCAACTCTTCCGCCGCCGTAAGACCATCCGCAAACTGCGCGGCCACCGCCAGCCATTCTTGCGCCTGAAGATCAAGCAAATCGTCGGGTGAGGTTCTTCGGACCACGAAATTGTGCGGAAGCGGCCGGCGCCGCTCCGCCCCCGATTGTCGATCACATCTTCCTCTCCGCCCGCCTCGTCCCAGAGTACTCCGAATGCGGACCACACGACTGATGGGTCTTGCCGCCTTGTTTCTCGGGGTTCTCTGGGCCGGCCCGCGGGCCAGCGGCGAAGAACCGGTGAAATCGCCCATTCGCGAAGCGGAGATGGCCGGGTACCTTTTGGTGCCGCACGAAAAGGTTCCCGAGACGTTCAACGCGGGCTTCTCGATGTACGTGGCCGCTTGGCCGCTTCTGAAAACTTATCCGGGCAGTCGATTTCAAACGGGGCTCTTCGGCACGTGGATGTTCGCCCAACAGGACAAACCCAAGCCGAAAGATAGCTACTCGGACATCGAAGGCGGTCTCGGATGGTGGCGCGACACCCGGTTCGCGACGGAAACGCCGAAGTTCATCATGGGCGGCGTCGGTTTGAATTTCAGCGAATGGGCCAATGGCCCGGGTGCCGGGAAAGGGCGAAATTGGGCGGATCCGAGTGGAAAATACGGGATCGCTCAGCTCAGCCCCTGGGTAGTATGGCCGCCGGACGGATTGAACCTCAAACAGGGAACCAGCGGCGAACTCGTCGGCTACGGCTACCTGCCGCTCCCCCTCACCGCAGCCAAAGCGAAAACCGCGGGCCAGGATATCCCGACCGGGAACAATTCGTGGACGCTGTTTCTCAACACGAAAAACTTCAAAGGGCCGGTGGCGTTCTTCACGCCCTATTTCTGGTCGAAGGCGACTGTGCGCGAACCCAAATTCGCGGGGATGTTTCTGGACGGCCGACCGTCCGATCCGAACAAAGCCGTCCAGATGGAAACCCAGTACGTCCCGGCGGTTCAAGCCGTCGATTCGAAGGGCGACACTTACGCTCGGATCGCCGCGGTGTCGTATCCTCGCAATGCGACTGGTGAATCGGTCGTGATCCACCGCATCACGGCGTACGACAAATCCGCACTTTGGAATTCCGTGCAAACGTGGTTCGATGGCGGCGCTGCAGCGAGCGGCTCAATCGACCCCAAAGGGTCGAGCGTGCACAAGTTCAATTCTAAAGGCGGTTCGACTTGGCAAATCTATCCGCCGAACGCCAAGAAAGAGCAAAAAGTGCCCGTGGCTTGGAAATCGTTCGCGACCCCGGCCGCCTTGGATGACCACACCTACGGATACCGCTGGAACTTCGACAACGCGACGAAGACCGAGGCAAAAAACGGCCCCCTCGTAACGCTCCCCGAATACTACCGCTTGGTGAAGAAGGACGAGAAATCATCCGAGTGGGTCGTCGTCCAGGCGAAGGACGTGCCAGTCGAAACCGGCTTGCTCAAGTACGAATTCCAGCGACCGCGTGAAGCCGCACCCGAGGCGTATGTGACCCCCGAAGAACCGAAAAGTTCTTGGAAGAAACCCGGGCCCGTCGCGGGGCCGTTCGAGGCCAAACTGGGCGACGGGAGTGTGGTGACTTACCACTGGTATCGCTTCGCCGATCAACCGGCACTGCTGAATGCGGACTTGTCGGACGAGGAACGCGAAAGCATGCAAAAGCGAGTCGAGAAGTTGCACGCGAGTTGGAAGATCGACAAAGAATATCTCCCGCCGGCGACGGTCGGCCAGCTCGCGGAACTCGATACCGGATTGTTGGTGAACCCGCCGAAAGGTCTGGAGGTGGGCTACGTGCCCATCGCCACGAGGCAAGCCGTCAAGAAATAGTCTTTGGGCGGGGGATGCGGCTTCGGAGAGTCACATCGTCCGGCCGCCGTCTACCACCAAGATTTGCCCCGTCGTCAGTGCCGTGCCGACCGCGAGGAAGACCACGGCATCGGCGATATCTTCGGGCGTCGCGGCTTTGCCGAGCGGGGCCTGTTCCAAATACTTTTGAATCTGGGCATCCCGACCTTCGAGCCAGCGCGTCAGGATCGGCCCCGGCGCCACGGCGTTCACGCGGACATCCGGCCCGAAGGCCCGCGCCAGCGATTTCGTCAGCGTGTTCAAAGCCCCTTTGCTCGCGCAATACGGGATCGAACTCCCCTGCCCCGATTGCCCCGCTACGCTCGACACATTCACGATGCTCCCCTGCCGGGCTTTCAAAAACGGCATCGCTGCGCGGCTGCAATAGAACGCGCCCTTCAGGTTCACTTGGAAGATCTCGTCCCAGATTTCGTCCGTCACGGCGTCAAGGTCGTCGTGGGCGAGGAATCGCGTCGTCCCCGCGTTGTTGATGAGAACATCGATCCCGCCAAAAGCCTCGACGACATGGCCGACCATCGCCTTCACTTGGGCGTCGTCGGCCACCGACGCCGCGATGACTTGCACCGGCACGCCGAACGCTTCGCAGAGCCGGGCGGTTTCGACGGCGTCGTCTTCGGACTTGGAATAATTGACGACCACGGCGAAGCCGAGCTGCGCGAAGCGAACGGCACAAGCCCGCCCGACCCCCGTCGCCGAACCGGTGATGAGTGCGACCCGTTGAACGTCGGTCATGGTGGGATTTTCCAAAACGGTCTCTCGCAAAGCCGCAAAGACGCGGAGGACAGAAAGAACATCAATTCGGCGACTCGGTATCCACTTGGCGGCGTTGCGAGAGATTCTCTTTACAACTGTCCGTCCAATCCGAGTTGGTGGAAGTAGTGCGTCACGCTCGCTTGCTGCTCCAGGAGATCGTCGATGCTCGGTTCGTTCCGCAGCGCCTTGCGGATGACCTTCACCGTCGCTTCACGGTGGATCCGGAACAGCTCGGCGTGATCGACTTCGCCGACCGGGACGTTCAAAATATTCGGGTCGAGCCAGACGCTGTAGATGATGCCGAGGTCGTTGACGCGATCCTTCGGAATGTCGCCGGAGCGCACGGCATCGAGTACCCCGTTGGCGATGCCGGCTTGCACGGTGCCCATCAGAATCCCCGTGTAGCGGGCATCCTTCACCGTCACTTTGCTGACCATCAAGGTCGCCGGGCGGACCTGCATATCGCTATTGAGGATGGCGAAGACGCGGGTGTGCCCCTTCACTTGGTCGCCCAGGAGCGTGGCGAGTGCCGTGCCGACCGGCCCGTCGAGTTCGCCGATCGCGATCTCCGGCTCGGCGCAGAGGTAATCTTGGTCGCCTTCGACGAGGGCCTCGCCGGTACGCAGTCCGATGCGGGTGGTCATGGGGGGGCTCATTCAACGAGGGGACCGTTACGGGTTTTGTATGGAAATCGGCCCCGCCCCTTGTGGCGCTCCCGGCGAGAGACGGAACTCGCCTTGCCCCTCAATAATTCACCAGGCACTTCGGCAGCACTCGCTTCAATTTTTCGATCGATACACTCGAGGGCTTGGCGAAGTTGACGCCGATGAGCTTCAGTGCGTGGAACGGCTCCGCGTGCTCTTTGATGCCGGCGTACGTCACGCCGGTGCTGCTGAGTTCGAGCGTGCGCAGCCCCTTCATCCCGGAGAGATCCTTCAAGCACGCATCGGTGATCTTGGCATGGCTGAGGATGAGCTTTTCGAGCTTTTGCAACCCGGCCAGTTCCTTCACGCCGGCATCGGTGATTTTCACTTCAAACAGGTTGAGCGTCTGCAAGTCTTTTTTGTGGCCGACGGCGCGCCGCGCTGGTACCTGATTCACACGGGCGTCGTGCAGGCGGTCCTCCCCGTTCCAACGGATCCTACGACGGCGGCCGCGGAGTTGAACCGGCTCGGAGCGATCTTTTCCAACGGCCTCGCCGCGACTCGAAAACTGGAGCGCTGCGTCGACAGCGTCCTCATCGTGACCGGATGGTTCCGCAAGCGCCCCGACGAAAAACCGAAACTGCTGACGACCCGACAAGCGACCAACCTCTGCCGGGCGATGATGGAATCTAAACCGATTAGCGGGTAGATTGCGGCACGGTACGGAATACTCGCCGTGCCTCTCATGGCTCGGCAGGCCATCGGGACTATCGGCTGGAAGTGCAGACCTCACGGGACTGTGTTTGTAAGATTTACCGATCCACTATTGACCTCCATCCATCCACCGTGGTAGTTTCTTTCTGCACTAACTATTCGGTTGGTGCCCAGCACATTTTGGAGGTGCCACATGTCTCTCTGGGCCACATTTCTGGGGGGGGGCGCAACCCCGATGCCAAACTTGGCTAGCAAGCTGAGGCTGGAGTCGCTCGACGAACGGATCGTACCGGATGCGACTCCGATGACGAATCCTTTGCCCACCACGGGCACCGTGGGTACATCCACGACGCAACTCAACATTTCGCTGGACTCGGAACATGTGGCTTGGTTCTTCGCACAGAATGGCGAAGTCGCGGCGGTCACGCAAGATAACGACGGCAATTTGCTCATCTACTTCGGCACCGTCCAAAACGGCCTCCAGTCCACTCCCGTCGTGCTGCTCTCCGCCGATCCGGTCAATGGCGGCTTCCTCGCCGAGCCACAAGCCGCCGCCGCACCGCCCGTGCAATCCCCCGCCGGCGGGATCGTTGGCGTCATCAACACCATCTTCGGGGCAACAGGTGGCAAGATCAGCAAAGTGACCATCGAGTATGTCGGGCTAGATGGGATCACCTACACCATCACGATCCAGCCGAAGCCACCAGCAGCTGTCCTCGGACCGCCGAGACCAGTTCTCCCACCCCCCGTCTTCCCGAGACTCGAAGAGCCTGTAATGCCCGGTATCCGACCACCGATGGTCATCGAAGAACGCATCCCAGCTCCGAAGCCTCCACTCCCGACCCAGCCACTCCCGCCGTCTGTCATACCCGATAGGCCACCCGGCACTTAACCACAGTCGATCCGTATATGGATCGACCACAAGTTTACGATATCTCGAAGCCGATAGAACACATCGGCTTCGGGCCTTATCCATCTAAATGTTAGCCACTGAGATTCATGCAGTGACAAATCTAAAGCATTGGCACATGGCAGTCCGCTGGGCTATTGCGGTCATTGCGTATGCATTCACCGTTTCGTACGTCTGCAGTACTGACGGTAGAATTGAACAGAAGGAACAAGCTGAGAAATCAAACTTTGTGGATATGGCAAAATCGCTCGAATCGAAGGGTTACAAGCGTTTTCCACTCGTCCGAGACCGGCTTGGATCTTTGCATTTGAAATTTAGGCTTGGCGGGCGGCTGCGCAATGCGCTAATCGACACTGGGGCGGAGAACACGTTTTTCAGCGAGACCTTGGCCAAGGAAATAAAATGTGATCTGAGCGGGGAATCAAAATCTTACGACAACATCGGCGGCTCCGTATCGATGAAACGATCGCGAATACCAGAATCTTATGGTAAAGGCGATCTTGCATTTATCTCCGATGTGATCGTCTGCGAAGATTTTGAACGAAAGATGTTCGCTGGCGATCGCGAGAAGAACGGTGTTGAAATCTTGATCGGGATGGACACACTGCGTTATCATTCAGCTATCATCGATTGCGGCGGACCGGCACTATACATACGCGAAGCGGACGTCATTGACGAAGGGTTGAATGGCGAGTGGCGGGCTGTCACTTACATTCGCGAAGGCATGCTTATAGACGGGGAGATCAGTAAAGCCATTTCTTTATCGATAGGAGAAAACACATTAATGTACAACAACGGCAAGAGGGCAATTCCTTTCGGCTTGAATCTACACGACTGCAATCGAATACCCAAAGCGATGGACTGGCGTGTGGAAAAAGGGTCCGCATGCCTACCAGCAATTTACTCGCTCGATAGCGATACGCTGAAGATCTGTGGAAACCTGACTCAATCCAAGACTTTGTTGCGCCCGAACTGCTTCGATTCTACCGAGTTCAATGGCTATAGTGTTATAACTTTCCACCGCGTACTACCGAAAGACGGACAGGCGCCCGTTCCGAAGAAGGTATCCAAGCCCTCTGCCAATGTCGATTTGAAAGCACTACTTGAGCCAGCGGGCTATAAACGTTTCTCTTTGAAGCGGGAACCCTTGGGCACACTTTACTTGCCATACACGTTGTTGGGTACGAAATGCACCGCTCTATTGGATACAGGCGCCAGCGCAACGTTCATGAGCGATGGACTGGCGCGAGTTGCGAAAGTCCAGTTCTCATCCGAATCGAAGGTTGTCGCCTGCATCGGGGGATCGCTCTCCATGAAAACCGCTAAGATTCCGAAAGAATCAACCAAAGAATTTGCATTTCCGGGTGATGTGTTCGTTTGCGAAAATTACACCGAGAAGATTAAAGAGAAGGTATTCGCATCGAACACCGAAAATGTGGATGTCGAAATGATCTTAGGTATGGATATTGCGAAACACTATTCTGCCATAATTGACACCCACGCTCCGGCACTTTATTTCTACACCAAGTGATTCCGGTCCGACTCATCTCTTCTTCCCCCCGGATAGCCGAATAGCCCCTTGGGCGATGCGGGCCACTTCGGTCACGCAGGGGGGAATGTTTGTACGATAGACTGCGGCACTCTCCCCACCGGTATCGCCCATGTCCGATGAGTCCGTCCGCCCTTCGTACTGGCGCTGGTGGATCTGCGCCGTCTTGCTGCTGGCGACCACGCTCAACTACATGGATCGCATCGCGTTGAATCTCCTTTCGAAGGAGATCATCGACGCGTTCCGGATCGGCAAAGTCGCCTACGGCATCCTCGAAAGCGGCTTTCAAATCGCCTTCGGTATCGGCGCGATCACCTTCGGCGTCCTCGTCGATCGGTACGGCGTCCGCCGGGTGTACCCCGTCGCCGTCTTCGGCTGGTCGTGCGCCGGTTTTCTCACCGGCTTCGCGGATAGTTACTGGGCGCTCTTCGCTTGCCGGATGCTCCTCGGCGTGTTCGAAGCGGGGAATTGGCCCTGCGGCATCCGCACGACGCGGCAAGTGATGCCGGCCAACGAGCGGGCCCTCGGCAATTCCATTTTTCAAAGTGGCACCGGCCTCGGAGCCATCGTGACGCCGTC
>JANXTU010000378.1 GCA_025352235.1 Fimbriiglobus sp. | reverse complement strand
AGATCGGGCGCCGAGATGACCGATTTGTAATCGACACCCTGCGGACTCGAGATCAGCACCGGTTCGTGGGTGTACTTCAGGCCGAGGGCGTCGCCTGCATTCCAGATCGCGCTCAGTGGCGTCGAGATCGGCGTGACGGAAGTCGGTAGTTTGCTCGCCAAATCGGCGACGTAGCCGCCACCCGCGCTGACCAACCGGCCGTTCCAATTCACGGCCACGCTCATGTTGGCGTTTTCGACTTCCAGGCCGTTGACGGTCTGACGGAGGTAGAGGTGCGTGATGCCGGTCTTCACGTCGAGAAACTGACTGGTGACGATGGAGCCGGCGAAGTCGGACGCGGTGACGCCGAACTTCGCAGCGTTCGCGCTCAGGTAATCGAGCGCGATCTGGAGCGGAGGCGCGTTAGAAAGTGGGCTTTGGATGCTGGCAATGAAATGCGACGGTGGCAGGTATTGCGTGACGGTCGGGGCGGCACTCGGGGTGACCCGGTCTTCGAGCCGTTCGCACTGGAGCAGCGGTTGTCGCGGCATTTTCGAACGGGGATTTTTCGCGGCAGACGACTCGGTCAAGGATCGAATCCGTTTTCGGAAAGTCGACATGGCAAGCCTCTCGGTAAGATTTTCAACAAGGTCGTATAAAGTGTTTTATTGCGCAACAACACTAGAAAATACCCAAGTCGGAAACTTGGGCAAAGACAATTCTAGGCGCCGCGGGGAACCCGTCACGGGTCGCGATGGCGCAATCCGGAAAATCCTTGAGTTATTCCGAAGTGGATTTGCGCGTGTTGGCGAGGCCGCCTGAACAATCGCTACCCCCGGATTTTTGCGCGAATGGCGCGCGAACAATCAACTCATCGCCAGTCGCTGCCGTAAGCGTGTCAGTGCCCATTCGGCTGCATCTCGTATCACTTCGTCGTCGTCTTGCCGTGCTAGTTCCAGTGCCGAAATCGCGGTGGCGGTGCCGGTGTTGCCGAGCACGATGGCCGCGTTCCGCAGCAACCCAGTCCGCTTGGTTCGGAAGAAGGCCGTGCCCCGGAACCGCCGGCGGAATTCGGCGTCATCGAGGGAAAGGAGTTCCACGGGATCGAGTTCGGCCAGCTCGGAGTTCGTCGGGAACGCGCCGAGTTTCTCCTTGCGGTTCCACGGGCAGACGTCTTGGCAGATATCGCAGCCGAAGAGCCAACCGCCCATCGGCTCGCGCAGCTCCAGCGGAATTCTGCCACGCAGCTCGATGGTGAGATAGCTGATGCACTTGCGGGCATCGAGGACGCCCGGCTCGGGAAACGCCCGGGTCGGGCAAGCGTCTAGGCAGGCGGTGCAACTGCCGCAGTGGCTGGCGACGTGCGGGGTACTCACCGGTAGTTCCACACTCGTGAGCAGCGCGGCCAAGAAGAAGAAGCTGCCCCGCTGTTTGTCGATGAGCATGGTGTTCTTGCCGAACCAGCCGAGGCCGGCCCGGCGGGCGAAGTCCCGTTCCAACAGCGGGGCGCTGTCGGCGGCGCCTTTGGCCCGGCACCCCGGCGACTCGGCTTCGATCCACTTGGCGAGGTCGTTCAATTTGTCCCAAAGGTACCGGTGGTAATCGGGGCCGAGGGCGTACTGTGCGACTTTCGTTCCGGAATGGGGATGGATGGGAGAGGTTTGTCCGTACGGAAATCCCAGCATCACCACGCTGCGCACGGACGGCAAAATGCTAGCGGGATGGCGGCGCCGGTCACGTTTTTGTTCGAGGTAGTCCATCTCGCCGGCGTAGCCCGCGTCGAGCCAACCGGCGAAGCGGTCGAATCCGTCGGCCTCGGTCGCCGGGGCGATTCCGAACAGGGTGAAGCCGTGACCGGCGGCCCGTTCCCGCAAGTGCCGGGCGAGATCGACTCCGTTCACTCCACGTCCAACACGAAGGCGGTGCCGTCGGCGTTGGCGGTCAGCAGCTTCTTACCATCGACGGTGAAGGCGGCGGCGGTCGCGGCGAAGGGCAATTGCCACTTGGCGATCTCTTTGCACTTCAGGTCGAAGACGCGGACTTCGCCCGTGACACTGAGCGTGGCGAAGCGGTCGGATTTCGGCGAGATCACGAGTCCGTTGACCCCCGTCGTCACGGCTTTGACACTGCTCACGACTTCCCGCTTGGCCACGTCGCCGACTTTCACTTCCCCTTCGGAATCGATGACGATCACGTTCTTCTTATCGGCGGTCACGGCGATGTCGGCGACGCTGTTCTTGAGGATGGGCCAGTCGGCCCCGAGGCGGTCTTTTTTCTCGAGATTCCAGATGCGGATGACGCCGTCCATGCCGCCGGTGACACCCCACGCGGCGTCCGGCGAGAGCACGGCTGCGGCGATTTCTCCGCCTTTGGTCGTGATTGGAGCGACCGCATCGGCTTTGAAGATGTCGAACCCCGAATCCTTCGCGCCGCTAGGGGCCCAGATCGCACCCAGCGTCTTGCCATCTTCGGACGCGGCGAGGAAGAAGGCCTGACCGCCCGGAGCGAGTACGCGGATTTCTTTCGCGGGGGCGAAGGTGAAAGTCCGGAGTTTGGTATCGCTGCTGCCGCTGCCGCCGCCGGCGACGATCCGGTCGTTCCCCTGGAAGACGATGGCCGTGACGTTGCCGCCGAAGCCGGTGAGCGTGGCGACCTCGCGACCGTTGGCCAAGTTCCAAACTTTCACGGTGCGATCGTCCGACCCCGTGGCGGCGAATTTGCCATCGCGGCTGACGGCGATGCAGCGCGCCGTCGCCGCGTGACCCGCCGCAGCCGCGTCGGACATCGGCAGTTCGAAGAGCCGGCAGGTTTTGTCGACGGCGCACGAGACGACGCTCCGGCCGTCGGGGGCGAAGGCCGCGCTCGTCACCCAGCCGGTGTGCCCGCGCAGCGTCCGCACCACGCTGCTCGTGATCGCGTCCCAAATGCGCACGACCCCTTCGGCCCCGCCG
>JANXTU010000306.1 GCA_025352235.1 Fimbriiglobus sp. | reverse complement strand
CCCCGTTTGGGCGACCATGCTGATCCACAAGACCGCTACCGAATTGCTCGCCCTCCAAGCCTCCGGTCTGGCCACCGCCCTCGACATCGCCGATGCGTTCCTCGCGTCGATCCGGAAACAAGAGCCGACGATCCGGGCGTTTCTGCGCGTCGATGAAGCGGCGGTGCGGCAACAAGCCGAGGCCATCGATGCCAAGCGGAAGAGCGGGGCGAAGCTCGGTCCACTCGCCGGCGTGCCGGTGGCGGTGAAGGATGTGCTCTGCACCGAGGGGATTGTCACGACCTGCGGCAGCAAGATCCTCGAACACTTCGTGCCACCTTACGATGCGTACGTCGTGAGTCGTTTGAAGGCCGCCGACGCGGTGATCCTCGGCAAGACGAACATGGACGAGTTCGCCATGGGATCGTCGACCGAGAACAGCGCCTACCAGAAGACGACGAACCCGTGGGACATCGGCCGCATCCCCGGCGGCAGCAGCGGCGGCAGCGCGGCTTGCGTTGCCGCCTGCGAAGCGCCGGTCTCGCTCGGCACTGACACGGGCGGGTCGATCCGCCAACCCGCGGCGCTCTGCGGCCTCGTCGGCGTCAAGCCGACCTACGGCCGCGTCAGCCGGTACGGGTTGATCGCGTTCGCCAGTTCGCTCGATCAAGTCGGCCCCTTCGCCCACGATGTGACCGATGCCGCACTGCTGATGGAAGTGATCGCCGGGCACGACCCGCACGATGCCACCAGTGTCGATGACGCGGTACCGGCCTACACGCAACTCCTCAACACGCCGGTGCAGGGTTTGAAGATCGGCATTCCGAAGGAGTTTTTCGACGAAGGCCTCGACCCCGAAGTCGAGAAACTGGTGAAGGCGTCGTTGAAGGAATACGAGAAACTCGGCGCCACCCTCGTGCCGCTGTCGCTACCCACCGGAAGCAAGTACGCCGTTGCGGTCTATTACATCGTGGCGACCGCCGAGTGCAGCAGCAACCTCGCCCGTTTCGACGGCATGCACTACGGTCACCGCACGAAACAGAAGGCCGACCTGATCGCGACTTACAGCAAGAGCCGCGGCGAAGCCTTCGGCCAGGAAGTCCAGCGCCGCATCATGCTCGGCACCTACGCTCTGAGCAGCGGCTACGACCACGAGTATTACTTGAAAGCGTTGAAGGTCCGCCGCAAGATCAAAAACGAATTCGACGAGGCGTTCAAGGTCTGTGACGTGATCATGGGGCCGACGTCGCCGACACCGGCCTTCAAATTCGGCGAGAAGACCGATAACCCGCTGGCGATGTACCTCAGCGACATCTACACGATCAGCTGCAATCTGGCGGGGATCGCCGGAATGAGCATCCCGTGCGGCTTCACGGCCGGCGGGTTGCCCGTGGGCCTGCAACTGCTGTCGCCGGCCTTCGACGAAACGAAGATGTTTCAAATCGGCCGTATGTACGAGTCGGTGACCGACTGGCATACGAAGCGGGCGGGGTAACGGGCCGTGCGGTAAGATGATGGCATCGCGAATGGAGAACGAGCATGCCGATTCACGACTGGACCCGGGAAGATGCCGGAACTTATCACAACTTCCACGAGAGTTGGATCACCCGGCTCATCGACGGTTTGAATGCGGGACGATTGCCGACCGGACACTTCGCGATGGCCGATCAACGCGTCATGGGTTGGGAACCCGATGTCGTTTCCCTCCATTCCCACGCGATTCTCGGCACCGATTCTCCTTCCACTGGGGGGCTCGCGGTTGCCCTGAGACCGCCGAAGGTTCGGAAGGTCTCCCGTCCGGAATCCGACGCCGGGGCCTACGCCCGGCGGGCCAATCGCATCGTGGTCAAACACAAAAAGGGACACGTCGTCGCGGTGATCGAGATCGTCTCGCCGGGCAACAAGGATCGCGCCCAGTCGGTGAATCAATTCGTCGAAAAGGCCCGCGACTTCCTGCGGAAGGGTATCCATGTGCTGTTCGTGGATCTCTTCCCGCCCACGGTTCACGATCCGCACGGTTTGCACGCCGCGATTTGGTCGGTCTGGACCGACACCCCGGACGAACGCCCGGCGGACAAACCGCTCACGGCGGCCAGTTACGATGCGGGCAACCCGTTCGTGGCGTACGTCGAACCGCTTTCCCCCGGCGACACCTTGCCGGAGATGCCCTTGTTTTTGGAACCGGGCATCTACATCCCCTGCCCGCTGGAAGAAAGCTACACCGCCGCGTGGGAGGCTCTGCCGAAGGAACTCCGGCAGGGTTTGGAGGAGCCGACTTCTACCGGGTGACCAACTGACGATGTACGAAGGCGTGACCGACTGGCATATGGGTGCTCGACGACGCCCGACCCGCCATCACCGCCTACACCGCCGATCGAGTGCCGCAAGTCTTCGCTGCCAGCGACACCCTAACGGCCCCGTATCTCCCCGGCTTCCATGTGCCGGTCGCCGACTTCTGCGCTTGACTTCAATACTGCAGGCTCAGGCGCGGGAGTGGCCGGCCGGCGCGGTTGTGGTGCAAGAACGAACTGCCCAGCAGGGCGCCCAGGGCCACGGCGTGCGCGAGGATCGCGAGGTTCAACGGCGTCGTCCCTTGCAGTTGGTATGCCCCCAATCCCTCGCCTATGGCCACGGCCACCTTTTGCTTCTTCGGCGTCACATCGGCCTTCTCGACTTGCTCCGCATATTTGTCCGCCACTTTCTTGTGCACAGCCGTTTCCAAACCGTATCCGCGCCACGTTTGAATCAAAATCAGCGCGAGCATGAGGGCGCTCAAGACCGTCAGGGTCATGAACCGTTTTGGCCAAATACTCGGCAACCACGCCAGCGGGCCGGGCACGCTCGAGACCGTCGGATTGCGGATGATCCGGTCGAGCCAGCTCAGCAACAGGGCGACGAACAGCAACGGGAAATAGGCGATGAGCCAGCGGTTCCCCGTGACATTCTCCTCGAAGTATTTTTCGTCTTGCAGCAATTCATCGGGGAGCGTGTTCGGCGAGACGCTGCCGATGAGGGCATGCCACGGCGTTTGCGAATAAATGCGGACGCCGCCGGGGTAGACGCCGACCCAGTTAAAAAAGGTCGAAATCAAAATGAGTGTGAAGCAGGCGACCGGGACCCAATCGACCCACGAGGGGTTGAACGTGACACCGCACGATGCCGTCCCCGGAGTCGTCGGTGCGAACGACGGGATCGGATCTAACGGCGGCGCGGGGATCGGCGCGTTCAAACCGGGGGGCGGGGCGATCGGGTCGCTCATCGGGTTCGTTCCGGACGGGGTGGGGATCGGAAGATTCGGTGCGGCCGCGCCGAGATGGTGCAGCCCCCCGCTCGCGGCGACGCTCGGAGCGTAGGCCGCAGGCACGGCGATCGCCTTCCCGCACTTCGGGCAAGGTGCCTCGGTTCCGGCCGCGTCGGGCGGCAGTTCCACGGCGGCGTAGCAATGCGAGCAAAGTTGCCGAATCACGGGGTGACCGTCCGAAGGCAGGGTTCGATGGGTTCAGAGTATGGAGTGGCCGAAGCTTGGCTCCGGTGCCAGCGTCGTCATTTCGTTTCCTGCAATTCGCCCACGGCCAGTGTCTCGAACTCGGCTTCCGTCAGCACGCGGACGCCGAGTTCCTTGGCCTTCGCCAGTTTGCTTCCGGCTTCTTCGCCGGCCAAAAGGTAATCGGTCTTCTTCGAGACGCTGCCGCTGGTTTTTCCGCCCAAATCTTTGATGCGCGTCTCGATGGTGATGCGGTCGTAGTTCGCCAGCGAGCCCGTCACGACGACGGTCTTGCCGAGCAGCGGTTGCGTGCCGGGTGCGACGATTTTCTTGTCGTGCGTCAGCTTCAAGCCGAGCGTCTTCAACTCCGCGACGAGGGCCGCGCCGGTGTCGCAATGGAAGAAATCGTAGACGCTCTGGCCGCGTTTGGGTCCGACCCCCTTGACGCGGGCCAAGTCTTCGACGGAAGCCGCGACCACGGCGTCGAGGCTCGGGAACTCCTCCACGACGAGGTCGCTCATCGAACCGCCGACGCCGTAGATGCTGAGTGCCGGCAGCAGCCGGGCGAGGCCGCGATTCTTGCTGTTCTCGATCCCCGTCAGCAGGTTCTTCGCCTTCGTCTTGGCGAACTTCTCGAGCGTCAGCAGTTGCTTCTCGGTGAGCCCGTACAGGTCGGTGACCGACTTCACGAGGCCGCTGTCGACGAGTTGCTTGGCGACTTCCTCACCGAGCCCGTCGATATCCATGCGGTCGCGCTTGGCGAACGAAATGATCCGCTTCGTCACCTGCGCCGGGCACCGGCCGACGTCCGAGCAATAGAAGCCGTAGCTGATCGCCGTCTCGTCCTTCTCGACGGGTGCCCCGCAAACGGGGCAGGTCGTCGGCCATTTCAGCGGTTTCTCGCGGCCCGTGCGGGCTTCGAAGACGACGCTGACCACCTGCGGGATGATCTCGCCGGCTTTCTCCACGACGACGGTATCGCCGACTCGGATGTCTTTCTTTTCGCACCAGCTCGCGTTGTGCATGCTCGCCCGACGGACCTGCGTGCCCGCGAGTTGCACCGGCGGATCGAACTCCGCCACCGGCGTGAGTTCGCCGAACTTGCCGATCTCGAAGGCGACGTTCTGCAACTTCGTGATGCCCTGTTCCGCCTCGAATTTGTAGGCCTTGGCCCACTTCGGCACTTTGCTGGTCGCCCCGAGGCGCTTGCGCTGGTCGAAGCGGTCGAGCTTCACCACGAGGCCGTCGGTGTCGTAGGGCAAGTCGTGGCGCTTGGTGTTCCAGATGTCGACTTGGGCCAGCACATCCTCGACGGTGGCGCAGAAGATCGTCGAGTCGTTGACGGGGAAGCCGAACTGTTTCAGCTTGTCGAAGAGTTCGCGCTGCGTGGCGATTTCGACGCCGTCCATCGCCCCGGTGCCGTAGGCGAACAACCGGAGTTTGCGCTTGGCGCTTTCCTTCGGGTCGAGTTGCTTCAGCGTCCCGGCCGTGAGGTTCCGCGTGTTGGCGTACGGGTCTTCTCCGTCCGCGGCCTTCTGGGCGTTGATGCGGACGAGCTCGGCCCGGGTCATGTAGATCTCGCCGCGGACTTCAAACAGCTTCGGCGGCTTCTTGGTATTCAGCCGCAGCGGGATGCCGGGGATCGTCCGGAGATTGTGGGTCACGTCGTCGCCGATGTCGCCGCTGCCGCGGGTGGCGCCGGTTTTCAACAGGCCGTCTTCGTAGACGATGGAAATGGAGACGCCGTCGATTTTGAGTTCGACGCTGTAGGCGATTTCCCCCGGCCCGGCCCCTTTGCGGACGTCGGCGTCGAACTTGCGCAGGTCGGCCGCATCGTAGCTGTTGTCGATCGACATCATCGGCGCGCGGTGCTTGACCTTGGCGAAGCCGTCGATGGGGGCGCCGCCGACGCGCTGGGTCGGGCTGTCCGGGGTCACCAACTCCGGGTGCTTCTTTTCGAGATCGACCAATTCTTGCAGCAGTTTGTCGAACTCGCGATCCGAGATACTCGGCTTGGCGTCGACGTAATATTTCCGGTTGTGTTCGTCGAGAGTCGCGCGCAGTTCGTCCGCGCGCTGGGTTGGAGTCTTGGCCACGGGATCACACCTCGGGATGGGAGTTGGGGGGATTGTCCCCGAGATGGCGGGAAGTGCAAGGTCCGTTGTGGAATACGGGACCGGAAGGAATGACGGCTGCGTTCGCATTCCCGCTTTGCTTAGCTTCGGCTAGAATAGGGGATGAATGGACTCGAAATGCCCGTCCTCAAACGCCTGCTCGACCCGCTCGGCCGTCTCCTGACTCCGGACGTGGCCCGGAAGCTCGTCGAATACCGCTTCGATGCCCAAGCGTAAGAACGCATCGACGCGTTGGCCCGCAAGTGCAACGAAGGCGAATTGACCGAGGGCGAGCGCCGGGAATACGAAACCTACGTCCAGACCATCGATTTCATTTCCATCCTCCAAGCCAAGGCGCGGTCGATCCTCAAGCGATCGCCGGATGCTTGATGCCATCGCCTTTTCGCCAATTGGTCTGCGACCGGGCCGGTGGCCGTTGCGAGTACTGTTACCCGTTGGCCGGAGCGATGACTCCGCATTTTTCAAACCGCAATCTTCTCCGCGACCCGCCCACCGGGCTTGAGCGCCTTCACCCGATCCGCGTTGATTTGGATATAGCCGCTCCACTTCGAGGGAACTTCCAAGTCGAGGAAGATCGCTTCGACCGGGCATTCGGGGATGCAGGCGCCGCAGTCGATGCAGTCGTCCGGATCGATGTAAAGTTGCGCGGCGTCGCCGTAGAAGCATTCGCACGGGCAAACGACGACGCAATCGGTGTATTTGCAATTCAGGCACGGTTCGGTCACGACGTGGGCCACGGAGCACCGCCTTTTCCAATGTGAGGAGGGACGGCGGACCCGCAACGCACACACGATGCCAAAGCGAACATGCTGATATTTGAGGAGGCATGGTGGCAGAGTGACGACGCGACTTGGTCGTGTGACGAAGGGGAGTCATCGGAATCACGGAGCCGCCCAGCCCGATTCCGAGCGGGCGATGCCGTGTTTGCGCATCTTCCCGTAGAGGGTCGTCGGGTTGAGCCCGAGCCGATGGGCCGCGCCGCCTGGGCCGTAGACGCGGCCGGCGGCCGCGCGGAGCGCGTCCAGAATGCGCTCGCGCTCTTGGGCGGCCCAAGTTTTGGCGGTTTCGCTCGCCGAGGCACCGACTACCCAACCCGGATCGAACGCGAGTTCGCCCCCATCGGTCATGATCAGCGCGCGCTCGATCAAGTTCTGGAGTTCACGAACGTTGCCCGGCCAGTTATGGGCGGCGAGCGTCGCCAATGTGCCCGTTGCGATCGACGGTACCGGTCGGTTCTGCTCGACGGCGAATCGCCGCGCGAAATGCACGGCGAGCGCGGCGATGTCCCCCTGACGATCGCGGAGCGGCGGCACGGTGATCGGGAAAACGTTCAAGCGATAGAAGAGGTCTTCGCGGAACCGGCCTTCTTTCACTGCCGCGGGCAAGCTCCGGTTCGTCGCGGCGACGATCCGGACATCGACGGCCATCGGCTGGCCGCTGCCGACCCGTTCGACCGTCCGCTCTTGCAGCACTCTCAAAAGGGAAACTTGCGCCTCGGGCGGCATCTCCCCGACTTCGTCGAGGAACAGCGTTCCGCGGTCGGCCTGCTCGATCCGGCCGACGCGCTGTTTAATCGCACCGGTGAAGGCGCCCGCTTCGTGGCCGAACAACTCGCTCGAAATCAAACCCGGCACCAGAGCGGCGCAGTTCACGGCGACAAACGCCTGTTCGTGGCGGCGGCTTTGTTCGTG
>JANXTU010000302.1 GCA_025352235.1 Fimbriiglobus sp. | reverse complement strand
ACTTCCGCTACGATCAAATCCATCAATAGCGACGATTCCTGCTGGAAGTCCTACCGATCCGTGACCTAAACAGTGGCCACTTGTACCGACTTCGATTCGACCAGTGGCGGATAAGAAAGGACGGTCGCTTTGATCGATGCGGCGTGATGGTAGATGCCATCGACCGATTCCAGCGCGACTTTCTCGCCGTCTTTTTTGTCGTGAAAGAGCATCAAAACGAGCTTCTTGGCGTTGTTGAACATCAGTCGGCAGATCGGTTTGCGATTGTTGTCGTCCAAGAGGATCGCGCAGTAGCTCTGGGAATCGCGCATGCAGATGCGATGGGGCGCCACGACGCCGCGTAGGATCGCCCGGACGATGTGGAAGCCCTCGATCTCCTCCGCCGTCGTGATGATCGGGGTATCCGCAGCCCCAGCCGCGTCCGATCCGGCGACCGGCGCCGTGTCCGGCGTCATGGCCCCTTTCAGTCGGTCATTGATCCGCGCGCCGAGCATCTGCTCGAAGGCCCGCTTCGTGATCGCCGTGAACTGGTCGATGACGGGCTGGGTGAACTTGCGGTTGCCGATCAAATCGGCGGCAAGGAGCCGGACGAACTTTTCGTCGGGTGCGACCATCCATTCCCCGAGTCGGTTCTGGATGGCCGTCGTGTATTTCAAATCGTTCGCCGTAGTCAGGATGGCGTCGAGATCGAAGGCCGACTTGGCGAACTTCTTCAACTCTTCGACATCGCGCTCTTTGAAGTCGAGGATGTCGAACTCGAAGAAGGGCGTTTCGTCCATCTTGTTGGGTTGTTCCAAGTCCGTGAAAAACCGGTACACGAGCCCGTTCGTCAAGACCCCGAATCGCGCCTCGGTGACGTGGAAGTACCGGAAGAGTTGCCCGGCGTGGTTGATGCTCAAGTCCGCGCCCGCCTTCTTGCACTCGAACAGGATGATCGGCTTGTCGTCCTTCAAGATGGCATAGTCGACTTTCTCGCCCTTCTTGGTGCCGACGTCGGCGACGAGTTCCGGCGTCACTTCGAGCGGGTTGAAAACGTCGTAGCCGAGGATTTGGATGAACGGCATGATCATCGCATTCTTGGTGGCCTCTTCCGTCTGCACCCGATCCCGGGTCGTGGCGATCCGGGTCGATAGGATGCGGAGGTGATCGATGAAGTCCATGTGTCGGCCTTTGGCGAAAAGATGTGAAGTCTCGATAGCGATGCGACAGCTTAACGACGGCCAAATCGGAGTGCAACGTATTTGCCGAGGTAAACCGACGCTTCCCGTCGCGCAGCCAACGCTACCGCCCTTGCTTCGCCAAAAACTTCAGCCCGCCCTTCGACGACAGCCCCATTTGGCAGGTCTGGTCGAACTTGTAGTGCTTCAACAATTTCCCGAGTTGCTCGGCTTCGACCTGCGTGGCGAAGGGGCCGAAGACTTGCCGGTTGCCGCCGTCGTAGAGGCCGAACTGGCCGCCCGATGCGCTGCGGACCTTCAAATCCTCGGGGTTGAACCGGGTCGATTGCACCGAGAACGGCACCTTGGCCGGCGGTAGGCCGTTGACCAAAAAGAAGGTGATGTCGGCGTTGAACCGGCAGAACTCGGTCACGCGGATATCTTGCACGACCCGAAGCGCATCGCGGGCGCTCCATTCGCTCGCCCCGAATTTCGCGATCACATCGGTGCCGTGGACGACTTGATACTCGCCCTTTTCTTTGCGGATTTCGCACTTCTTGGCATCGATCACAATCCGCTCGCCGACGAAACCGGTTCCCCCGAGATCAATGCCGGTGCGCGTCAGGCTGCCTTCTTGGAAGCTCTTGATGGTGGCGCCCAGCCCGCCCGTCCCCGCCGGAGTGTTCCCCGGCATCGCGAAGAAATACGTCAGGACCGGGGTCGTCTCGCCGACCCAACCAATCCGGTTGAACCCGTAGCGTTGGGCCACGGCCGCGGCTTGCTCGGCGTCTCCGCGGTTGACTCCGAAGTTCAGCGCGATGCTGTTGTCGTCCCGGAGCACCCACGCCCCGCGCACGTTTTCCGCCCGCAGCGTTTTCAGATCGAGCATCGCGGAATGCTTC
>JANXTU010000294.1 GCA_025352235.1 Fimbriiglobus sp. | reverse complement strand
CCTTTCCAAGCCCATTCCCGTGCTTTTTCCGCCCAAGGCCATTTTCGCCCTCGGCGCAAGTGCTAGGGCGGCCTAGTCATTCCGAAAAGTTGGTCGCTTTCCGGGCTAGAACGTGCTTTCCGGTGGAGGGTGGGTCGGGGCTGTCGGAAAGACCGCTGGGTTGCGATGGCCGCGCACTTCCAGTAAAGTCCATTTTCCTTCACCCGATCCCTGGTGTGCCTCCATGCTCAAAAAAGTACTCGCCGGCGCCATGGCGTTCGCCGCGGTCGTCCTCGCGGTCGTCTTCGCCGAAGACAAACCGAAAACTCCGGAACCCGAGAAGGTCGAACTTCCGGTCATGAAGTTCGACGATGTCAAGGAGATCGCGCCGGGCGTCTTCTTCCGCTATTCGTCCATCAGCGCGACCGATAAGACGGTGCCGTTCGGCGGCAGCAACAACATTTGGATCGTCTTCAAAGAGTACGTGGTCGTCATCGATGCGAATTTCCCCAAAGAGGCTGGGGACGTGCTCGAAGCGATCAAAAAGACGACGAAACTGCCGGTGAAGTACGTGTTCGACACGCACCACCACGGCGACCACGCTTGGGGCAACAGCGTGTGGGCGAAAGCCGGGGCCAAGGTGATCGGGTCGACGAACTGCGCCCGGTTGCTGAAATTGAATGGCCCGGACGAATGGAAAAAAGAGCAGGACAAAAAGGACGGCCGCAAGGACATCAAGGAAAACGAACTCAAGCAGGTGGATGAATCGTTCGACGAGAAACTCGTCCTCGACGACGGGACGCAGCGCGTCGAATTTCTCTTCCTCGGGCACGCCCACACGCCCGGCGATGCCGTGGCCTACTTGCCCAAGCACAAGATCCTCTGCACGGGCGACGCCTGCGTGAACGGCTCGTTCAACTTCATGGGCCACTCGAACTCGGCGTCGTGGATCAAGGTCATGGTGAAGGCCGAGAAGCTCGACGTGAAGTTGGTTTGCCCCGGCCACGGGAAAGTCGCCGGGAAGGATTTGCTCGGGTTGCAGCGCCGGTACTTCGCCGATCTTCGCAAGGACGTGCAGAAGGGGATCGACGATAAGAAGAAGCCCGACGAAATCGCGGCCGGGTTGGAAATGAACTGGTACCAGGAATGGACCGGCAAAGCCGCCAAAGAAAACGGCGACAATGTGAAACACATCTACGAGGAACTCACCGGCAAGATCGACCACAGCAAGCTCGGCTTCCGCGACGTTCCGGGTGGCCTGACGCCGACCGCCTTAAAGGGCGAGTGATTGATTCCGTTGTGTCCGCACAGGGATGGGAATTCCTGCGGATAAAAATTTTGGGTGCGTCGCGAGAATCGGACCGGCCCGAAACTCTCCACTCCGTTTGCAAGTTCGGATTTGCGGTCTAGGATTCGGACTCTGCCGGTCCACCGCTTTCCGAGGCACACTTGATGTTCCCATATCCTTGCCCGTCGTGTTCCCAGCGCTTGCTCGCCCCGACCGAACGCGTCGGACAGCGCACGATCTGCCCGAAATGCCTGCGTCCGCTGACGATTCCGATGCCGGAATCGGCGGTCGCACTCGATCCGAAATCGTTGATCGACCCTACGGAAGTTCCGCTTCCGCTCATCAACGTATCCGCCGACACGAACACCCCGTTCCCGGGCTCGATTCCGATTCCGCACTTCGCCGTAGAAATCTCCGCCGCGGCCCGCGTCGGCGCTGCACCGATCAAACTGCGAACCGCAGCCAGGTCGGGCGACCGGACGTTCGACCTCCCCGAGGTGCCAAACTCCGAACGGAGAAGCGTCAGCGAGACGATTTTCCCCCGAGCGAGCATGACGGAAACGCCGCGCCCGACTTTCGCCCGGACGCCGATCCACACGCGCCGCGCGGCGAACGCCGACACCCGCGCCATGGTGATGCTCAACCCGACGGGCCTGTTCGGCGTGGACAGGGCCGCGGAACTGTCGGCCGCGCTCTCGATGCGGATGAGTCCGCCGCCGGAACCGATGATCGACCGCCGGTTGATTGTCGGCACGTGGGCCTTCGGCACATTTTCCGCGATCGTCCTCTGGCTCGGCGGAATGTTTTACAATCCCGCGTGCTTGCCGTTCGTCGCTCTGCTCGGCGCGGCGCTACTCGGGTTCGGCCTGCTCTGGCGGGCCTACCTCGTCGGCCGGGATGAAAGCCCACTGCGCGGGGCCCTCTGTTTACTCCCGCCGTTCAACGTCGTCCGGCTGTTCCAAAAATCGGGCGACAACGGGCATCGCCCACTGCGCTTCGCCGCGACCGGCGTGCTGGTTCTAGGCCTGTTCGCCACTTCGGCTTCGGCTTCGGCTTCGGCTTCGGCGCGATCGTTCGCCGAAAAGAAAACCGCGGCGGAATCGCCGGAATCGACCGCCGCTAACATTGCGAAGCTCGCCGCACGCGAACACCGCGCCGACGCACAGCGCCGGCTCGTGGCGATGGGCCCGGCGGCGGAAGGGGAATTGATCGCCCGGTTGCCGGATGCGGACGACGCTACGGCACTCGCGGCTCTCGACGTGCTTTCTCAAATCGGCGGTTCGAACTCGGTGAGCGCATTCAAACGACTCGCGGAAACTTCCAAGTCGCCGCTCGTGAAATCCGAGGCCGCCGCCGCCGCGAAATTGTTGGCCATGAAACGGGACGAATGACGCTCATTCGTCCCCCATCATCCCGAAGACGCTCTCGTTGACGTAGATCGGCACACGCGCCATCACCGCGATGGCCACGGCGTCGCTCGGCCGGCAATCGATCTCGATCAGCTTCATTTCGTGGACAATGCGGAGCTTGGCGTAGTAGGTGTGATTCGTCAGATCGCTGATCGCGATATCGCGGATCACCCCGCCCATCAGGGAGATCGCGGTCGTGATCAAGTCGTGCGTCAACGGCCGTGGGGACGCCATCCCTTTGACCCGGCGGTCGATGCTCGTCGCCTCGAACAACCCGATGACGATCGGCAAACTCCGGTCGCCGCCGACTTCGCTCAGGACGATCACCTGATCTTCGTCGATCTCGTTGATGATGATCCGCTTCAATTCTAATCGGATCGGCACGGTGAGTCCTCGCGGTCGAAATGCCATTCCCTCGGCGGTCTCCTTCCTTTATAACCGCCGACCCGGCCCGGAGTCGAAAAAATGACCGGCCCCGACGAACGACAGCGGCGCCGGCACGCGACCGAATTGGCATTGGCCCACCGGTTGGCGACACTCCACGCCGCGAAACCCCTCGCGAAGAACCCCCGTTGGTCCGTCGCGGTTTTCCACCATCCCGCGGGGTCGGTCGGTTGCACATTCGTTTCCACTCAGACCGATTCCGATCTGAGTTTGTGTGTCCGCATCGCCGAAGTGACCGGCCTCGGCGTCGTCGCCGGGGTACTGGCCGGGCAGTGCTGTTTGGAAACGTTGAACCTTGCGGATGGTGTCGATCTCGTCGAATTGAACCGGCATTTTTCGGCGAATCCGTCGGGCGAGGATGCCATGCTCGCCGCAGGGATCGTCCGCTTCCACCCGGAGGAACCGACTTGGATCGGCTCCTTCGCCGGACTCGCGGCGCCGATCTCCGTCGATTCGGAGGGACGGGTCGAACACCTCCGCGGCACCGGCCCGTTCCTCGGGCTGACCGAGACGACCTTCCCGATATTGCGGCGCACCGTCGAACCCGGCGCGCGGCTGTTCGTGTTGGCCGGCTCCGGAGCGGGCGAGCGTTCGGCCGAATCGATCGAACGCTTCAAAGCAGCCCCCGAATGGGCGCTGGACGCATGCGTGGAACGGATCGGTCGGGAACTTGCCGCCGACCTCGAGCCCGGTTTCGGTTTAATGCTGTTGGGAATCGAACGACGCGCCTTGCCGGCGTGCAGCGCGGAAGTAGAATGATTTTTTGTTTCGAGTCCCGAGTCGAGCCATGAAAAAGAATATCCACCCGACCTACCGCGAAGTCGTGTTCCTCGACGTCGCCGCCAACGTGTCGATTTTGACGCGATCGTGCGCCGAGTGCGACGAAACCGTGAAGTGGTCCGACGGCAAAGAGTACCCGCTGTACAAGCTCGAAATCTCCAGCGCCAGCCACCCGTTCTTCACCGGCAAAATGAAGTTCCTCGACACCACCGGCCGCGTTGAGAAGTTCCAGAAGAAATATCAAAAGTCATCGTCGGCTTACGCCAAAGTCGCCAAGCCGATGGACTCCGAAGTGGAAGCCGCCGAAGCGGCTGCAGCCGCAGCAGCCAAGTAGCGAGACGACCGAACCCAAAAGCCCGCAGGCGTGTCCGTCTGCGGGCTTCTGCATTGATGCCGACCGACCGGTGAACCATGTGGCCGATCCTCGAACAAAAGTTGGCACGCTACCGCGAACTGGAATGTTTGCAGGCCGACCCCGTTATCGCCGGCAACCCGGCGAAGAGCAGCGCCGTCAATAAAGAACACGGCTCGCTTTCCAAAGTGGTTCTGCCCTACTTGGAATTTCAACGGTTGGAACTGTCGATCGGCGAATCGGAAGGTTTACTCGCCGACGCCGACATGCGCGAAATGGCGGAGGCGGAACTGGCCGAACTCCGCCCGCAACTCGCGGCGTTGAAAGAGAAAATCGAAGATCAATTGTTGACCGACCCGGAAGAAGAATTCGACAGCCTGATCCTCGAGATCCGCGCCGGCACCGGCGGCGACGAAGCGGCCCTCTTCGCCGGCGACCTCTACGAAATGTACACACGCTATGCCCGCACCAAAGGGTGGAGTATCGAGGAAATCGGCCACAGTCCGGGCACCGCGGGCGGCTTCAAAGAAATGGTGTTCAGCCTCAAAGGCGACGGGGCCTTCACTCACTTGCGATTCGAGAGCGGCGGGCACCGTGTCCAACGGGTTCCCAAGACCGAAACGCAAGGCCGGATTCAAACGTCGATGGCGACCGTCGGGGTGATGCCCGAACCCGAGCAGGCCCAAGTGGAAATCGACCCCGAAGACTTGGAAATCGAGACGATGCGCGCGGGTGGCGCCGGCGGCCAGCACGTCAACAAAACCGAATCGGCCGTGCGCATTTGGTACAAGCGCGGCACAGCCGACGAGATCGAAGTGAAGTGCCAAGACGGCCGGAGCCAGCACAAAAACAAAGACCAAGCGATGCGGGTATTGCGAAGCCGGGTCTACGAAGCGCAACAAGCGAAGTTGCACAAAGAACGGGCCGACATGCGGCGAACGCTCATCGGCGGCGGGGACCGCAGCGAGCGGATCCGGACGTACAATTACCCCGATGGCCGCATCACCGATCACCGCATCGGGCTGTCGGTCTTCAAGCTGGCCGAGATTTTAGGCGGCGGTTTGGATCACCTCGTGGTGCCGATGCGGGCCCACGACAAACGGGAGAAACTCGCGGCGGCCGCCGCGGGCAAGTGACCTTGCTAAACCGGCCCCGCCCGGTATTTTTACAATAGATTGCCGCCTTAGCTCAGTTGGTAGAGCGACGCTTTCGTAAAGCGTAGGTCGCGAGTTCGAGTCTCGCAGGTGGCTTTGTTT
>JANXTU010000285.1 GCA_025352235.1 Fimbriiglobus sp. | reverse complement strand
TCCGCAAGGGGTTCCGCCGATGGGTATGCATTGCCGAGTTTGCCAGAAGAAGCCCGCCATGGGCAATCAGAAGACGTACCGCGGTAAGGCGAAATACCTCGGCGGGGTCGGTAAGAAGATCACCGGGATCACCAAGCGGGTCTACAAGCCGAACTTGCAGTGCATCCGCGTGGACGACAACGGCAAGACCGTCCGCAAGTGGGTCTGCGTGCAGTGCATCCGCTCCGGCCGCATCGCCCGGCCCGTCATCCGCAAGCCGTTCTCCACTGTGGTCGTCTGATGTCGCTCAGCCTCGCCGACGTGAAGAAAGTCGCGACTCTCGCCCGGCTGGAACTCAGCCCGGGCGACCTCGCGCAGATGGCCGACCAACTCAACAAAATCCTCGGTTACGTCGATCAACTCAATGAAGTCGACACCGAGGGTCTCGAACCGCTCGCCCACCCGCTGCCGCTGAGCAACGTCTTCCGGGAGGACGTGCCGACGCCGTCGCTGCCGGTGGATGCGGCCCTCCAGAACGCCCCCAATCGCCTCGCCGATTTCTTCGGCGTCCCCGCCGTGTTCGACACGGACGCGTCCTAAACGGTTACGCCGCGAGTGCCGCTTTCCACTTTTGAATCCGGACCGGGTCGAGCATTCCTTCGCGGGTGCCGCCGGCGCAAACGGCGCCGCGCACGGCGATCCAATCCGGGGCGAGCGGTTTCAATTGCTTCAGCTGTTCGAGCTTCAGCGATCCCCCGAGGGCGACGGGGATCCCGCTTTTCTTGAGGCTCGCCAGCAACTCGGTCAACTCCGGCAACGGCAACGCATCGAGCAGCGTCGAACCGTCTTTATTGAATGTGTCGAAGAGCACGGCCTTGTAGCGGAAGCGGCGGGCGAATTTTACCACCTCGAGCGGCGGCGGCGATTTCGCTTTCTCCCAATCGGCGTAGGCGACGAGCACGACTTCGGTGCCGGTGCGGATCTGCCGGCGGGTGTCCAGCAAGTCTTCGCCCCAGCCGGGGCTGTTGCCGTAGCCGGCGAGGCCCCATTTCAAAAACTGCACGGGGAGTTCGAGGTGCCAGTGGGCTTCGTTGAGGGCGTCGGGCGACCACTCGCCGAGGGCGGCGCTGACTGGCACGGCGCCGTCGACGACCGCCAGGACGGCAGCGAGCACTTCGTGGTGTGCCGCGCCGAGGGGGCCGTTCGATGGTTCTTTGACATCGATGAGGTCGGCCCCCGCCGCGAGGGCGACGGCGGCTTCCTCGGCGGAGCGGACGCTGATGAGCAAACGGGCGGGGATCGTCATGGTGCGGGAAATCCTTTCCGGAAGCCTTCGGGCGGTTCGACCCAGATAACGGGCGACGCCGGGGCTTCGGGCGCGGCAATGGGCTCTTCGGGTAGAGTGTACCCCGGCACGGCGAAGAAGAAAGTATTCCCCGGCCACGGCTCGAAGCGGACGGGGCGGGCGTTCTCGAAAACGAAGCCGAACAGCCGCGGTGGGCGGAACCAATCCGGGGCGTTGAAATGGCGCTCGCCATCGGCGGCGAAGGCGGCGGGGGTATCGTAGCGGACGCACGACGCGAAGTGGGCGACGCCGAGGATACCGCCCCGCGTTCCGGCGAGTGCTTTCAATTCGGGGGAGTCGAGGTGCGCCCAGCCTTCGGGTCGGGCATCGGGAATTTTGGCGGCGTGGATCAAGACTCGGCCCCGGCGCGAAACGCCCCAGGTTCGCACTTCGATGGTTTTGCGCCCTCCCACGAGGAGTGCGGCCCAAGGTTGCTTGACGGAGAGCGCGTGCCAGACGTCGGGCATGTTCGGTTGCCGCCTGCAAATTGAGACCCTGTGCGCAATCGCCGGGGCGCGGTCGGGAAGTTAATGAATTTCAGGGTCGGTGCGAACTCCGCGCTTTTGCCAAACGTCCGGCGTGAGCTAAGAGATACGCAGGCGCCGTCTTGTACCGCGGGATTCCCGCCGACCGGACCGCCGCTTTCGGAAACCGTCCGCATGGCCATCAACCCCGCTGCGATGGGCGCTCTGCCGGAGCAACTCAGTGGCTACCGCCTGATCAAGCGCCTGGGGCGGGGCGGTTTCGGCGAAGTCTGGGAAGTCGAGGCCCCCGGTGGCTTCCGGAAGGCGATGAAGTTCGTCTTTGGAAACTTGGATAACGACGAAAACGATGGTCGCGCCGCCGAGCAGGAACTGAAGGCCCTCCACCGCGTCAAGACGATTCGCCATCCGTACATCCTCTCGCTCGAACGTTTCGACATCATCGACGGCCAGCTCATTATCGTCATGGAGTTGGCCGACCGCAACCTTTGGGATCGTTTCCGCGAGTGCCGGATGTCGGGACTCGTGGGCATTCCGCGCGACGAATTGTTGAGGTACATGCACGAAGCGGCCGAAGCGCTCGACCTGATGAACACGCATTATCAGATCCAGCACCTCGACATCAAGCCGCAGAATTTGTTCTTGGTATTCGACCACGTCAAAGTCGCCGACTTCGGTTTGGCCAAAGCCTTTGAAGGCGCCCGCGCGACCGTGACCGGCGGGGTCACGCCCGTTTACGCCGGCCCGGAAACGTTCGAAGGGTACGTGACTCGGTACAGCGACCAGTACAGTTTGGCGATCGTCTACCAGGAATTGCTGACGGGGCAACGGCCCTTCAACGGGGCCAACACGAAGCAACTGCTGTTGCAGCACCTCCGCGACGCCCCGGATGTGTCTCCGCTGCCAATCCACGACCGGCACATCATCGCGCGGGGGCTCAGCAAAACGCCGCACGAGCGCTGGCCGAGTTGTGCGGAGATGGTCAAGTTATTGCTGCGCGCCCCGCAAACGGCCGAGGCGAACCGCGTCGATTACGGCGCGCTGCCGTTGCCGACGGACTACGCGCCGGCGAGTGGCACCCCGGAACCGCATCGCCTTGCGTCGGTGAACACCATGCTGGCGGGGGCGTTTCAAGACGCGCGCGGGGTCGCCCAAACGGTTCCGGCGCACGGTATCGGCACGCCCAGCCCGCGGCCCGGCGGGGGGGGGGCGCTCCGACAGTTGATGCCGGGTTTGGTCACGCCGCGCGGCGCGTCCGGCGGCGCGGCCCCCGCATTGACCCTGCAAAAAGGATCGGTCGTCGAAACGTGCCTGATGAGCGATCTCGGCATCGCCCCGCCCCCGTGCGACGGGGACGGGGTGCTCTTCCCGGCCATCGTCGTCGGCTTGGGTCAAACGGGGTTGGCCGTCCTCCGACGCCTGCGTGAACTCACGCGCCTCCGCTTCGGCTCCGTCGCGGCCATCCCGACCGTCCGTTACTTGTATTTGGACACCGACGGCGACGCCATTGCCGAAGCGAGCCGAGGGGACGACCCGCTTCAACCGCACGAAATGGTCCACTTGAAGCTGAACCGGCCCTCGCATTACCTCCAGCGCGACGGGTTGCCGCCGCTCGATCCCTGGTTGCCACCGGGGACACTGTATCAGTTGCCGAGAAACCCTGGGCCCGCCGGCGGCGTGCGCGCCTTCGGTCGTTTGGCGCTCTGCGATCATTACCGCACCGTGGCCGGGCGGGTCCGCCGAGAAATCGAAGGATTGCTCGCCGACGAGGCCGTCGAAACAGTGGCCCGCCAGACCGGCTTGGGATTGCGTTCGAATCAAGCCCGCAGCTACATCGTGGCGAACTTGGCGGGCGGCACCGGCGGCGGGACATTCCTCGACATCGCCTATTTGCTCCGGCATGAATTGCTGCAAGTCGGCTACCGAAAGCCGGAGTCGGTCGGCATCCTACTGGTTCCTCCTTCCGATAAGGCGATGCCCCGGCCGGCGCTCGGCAACACCTTTGCGGCGCTCGCCGAGATGAATCATTACGCGACCGGGGAGACGTACCAAACGCGATTCGACACCGCCGAGCCGGCGATCCGCGACAGCCGGGCCGCCTTCGACCGCACGGTGATCGTGCAATTGCCCAAGAAAATCCGCACGCGGGATCGGGGCTGCGCGACCGGTATGGCCGCGCGGGGGCTGTTCCTTGATCTGTTCACCCCGATGGGCAAGGCGGCCGACTACGTGCGCTCGGTCGCCCCGCACGACCCGTACTCCGGCCCGGTGGTCCAGCCGATGGCCCTTTACCGGCTCAGCTGGCCGCGGCCCGAAATCCTCGCGGCGATCACGAAGCGTTTCGCGCTCCATTTGATCCGGCGCTGGTCGGAAAAGGAGACCGCCCACCTCGTCGAACCGATCTCCGGATGGCTCGCGGATCAATGGGCGAAGTTCCGCTTGGCTCCGAAGACGATGGTGGATCGACTCGACGCGGCGGTTCGAGTGGGCCTCAACGAAAGCCCCGAGACCGTCTTCGACGCCGTCGTGAATACGCTCAAGATCCGCACGCCGGGGGCCGGCAAGCTCAACGCCATGGCGACCGTCCAAATCCTCGATCAACTCGTGAAACTCGTCGGCAAGCCGGACGCCGAACAGAGCGTCGCCCCCTCCGGCTTGCTCGATTTCATCGAAGTGGAGGCCAAGGCGGCGACGCTGGAAATCGAAACCCATCTTTCGGAGATCGCGGTTTCGTTCATCGAGCAGCCGCAGTACCGCTTGGCCGGCGCCGAGGAAGCCCTCAACCAAATTACCGAGCGATTGAACGACGCTATCGAAACGCTCGAGGCGGAGTACAACCCGCTCCACCGCGAAGTGGGCGAATCGTACGCCCGGCTCTTCCCGCTCATCGGCGGGTTGAACGCGTCGGGCGGCTTCGGCATGATCGTCTCGCGGAAGGGGGCCATCGCCGCCGAGTTGCTCGAAACGCTGACGGCGTACCCGCGCAAACGGTACCGGAGCCTCGTGCTCGCGACGGCGATCACGGTCTTCCGCGGCCTCTTGGGCAACATCCCGGAGTACCTCCGCGACGTCGGCTACTGCCGGTCGCGCCTCGATTCGTTCGCGCAGGCCCTTGTCGGGGAAGCGACGGCCGATGCCCGCTCCGAATCGGGCGCGTTCATATTGCCCGCCGGTTGCGAGGATCTCGATTCGGCCGCCGAACAATTCATCGCCGCGATGCCGGCCGACGAAATCCTCGAGTTCGACCGGGGGTTCCAAGCCCAAGTCGAAACCAAGTATCAGAAGCTCGTGAACATCTGCCTCAGCCCGACGCGGAGTGAGGAATTCGCACCGATGCTATCCCACGCAGCGCGCGTTTACCTCGACTTGCGACTCGAAAAGGCCGACCCCGCGGAAGCCTTGGTCCGTTACCGGGGAACGGGGCGCGACTGCGAGGAGACGCTATCGAAGATGTTCGACGAGGCGCTGCCGGCGCTGTTCGGCCCGGGGGCGAAGCCGCCTCTGGAGGCCACGTTGCTAGCCGTCCCGGCAGGGCCGGCCGGCGACCGCCTCCGCCGCCTCGCTTCCGACGCGAATCCCGGCGTCGAATTCATCCCGGCGATTTCGAACGACGACATCGTGATGGTTCGAGAGTTCCCCCGGATGCCGCTCGCCGATCTCCCGCAGCTCGACGGCGAATGCCGCGCCGCGTACCAAGGGTTGCGCTCGTCCGAGCAATCCCCGCACACCCGCGTCGATGTCGCATGGATCGCCCCCATGCGACCCACCGCAAAATGATCGACCCGCACGCCGACCCCAGGATTCCGCATATGTCTACCTCGTTTCAAACCGGCGGCGAACCGATCCCCGGCTACAAGCTCATGGAGCGCTTGGGCAGCGGCGGCTTCGGCGAAGTCTGGCGCTGCGAGGCCCCCGGCGGCATCTTCAAAGCGGCCAAAGTCATCTACGGCGACCTGCGCGAGCGGGACACCGATTCGTACCGCTTCGCCGAGCAAGAGTTGAAATCGCTCAAGCGCGTCAAGGCCGTACGCCACCCGTATTTGCTCTCGCTCGACCGCTACGACATCGTCGAGGGGCGTCTCGTCATCGTGATGGAACTCGCCGATTGCAATCTTTGGGAGCGTTTTCGCGAGCACCGCCGAGCCGGTCGCCCCGGCATCCCGCGTGAGGAACTGCTGCAATACATGGCCGAAACGGCCGAAGTGCTCGACCTGATGAACGACAAGCACCAGTTGCAGCACCTCGACATCAAACCCCAAAACTTGTTCCTGCTGTACAACCACGTCAAAGTCGCCGATTTCGGGCAGGTGAAAGATCTCGAAGGCTTGGTCGCCTCCGTCACCGGCGGCATCACGCCCGTCTACGCGGCGCCCGAAACCTTCGACGGCTTCGTGTCCCGGTTCTGCGATCAATACAGCTTGGCTTGCGTCTACCAAGAATTGCTGACGGGCCATCGCCCGTTCGACGGCACCAGTATGCAGCAACTGCTGATGCAGCACCTGCAAGCCCCGCCGAATTTGCTGCCTTCGCCGGCCGGCGAGCGATCGGCGTTGGCGAAGGCGCTCTCGAAGAAACCCGACGACCGGTTCCCGAACGTGTCGAGCATGGTGAAGGCGATCCGCGAAGGAAGCGCCGTCCGCGTCGCGGTGCCCGCAGCCGTCCCCGCCGGTTTCGGCTCCGAGCTCCCCGCCTTCGACTGTTTCCCACCGACGTACAACCCGTCCGACGTGGCCCAAGGGACGTCGCTCCCCTACGGGTTGGACGGTGGCTGCGGGATCGCGCTCGACTCCACGCCCAACCCGCGCGGCGTCGTCGAAACGACCTCGCCGCCCGAGCGCGCGGCCCCGCCCGAACAGAAAGGTCCCGGCCCCATCCGCCCGGCCCTCGTCATCGGGTTGGGCTTCACCGGAATCCGCATCGTCCGGCAGCTCCGCCACTGCATCGAGGAGCGCTTCGGCTCGATGGCAAACGTCCCCGCCCTGCGCTGTTTGGGCATCGACAGCGATCCCGACGCCATCGAACGGGCCGCAATGCCGATCGACGGCGGGCCGGCGCCGATGCCCAAAGAAGACCTCATCGCCGCGCGCCTCCACCGCTCCGCACATTACCTCAAACCGCTGAACAACGGTCGGATGGTCACTGAAGGTTGGTTCGATGCGCAAGTCTTCTTCAAAATGTCGCGCCAACCCTCCACGATGGGCCTGCGCTGCTTGGGCCGACTCGCGTTCTGCGATCATTACCGCGCGATCCTCCAGAAAATCCAAACCGAACTCGACGCCTGCCTCGACCCCGCCGCCATCGGCGAAACCGTGTCGCGCACCGGCCTCGACAAACGCACGAACCGCCCCCGCGTGTACATCGTCGCGGGGCTGGGCGGCGGCACAGGCAGCGGCATGTTCCTCGACTTGACCTATGCCATCCGGGCCCATCTGAAACGCATCGGCTACGCGGCCCCCGACATCACGGCTCTCCTGCTGACGCCCGCGGACACCGCCGCGAATCACGCCCACCCGACGGCACTCGCGAACACGTTTGCCGCGCTCACGGAATTGAATCACTTCGGCGACCCCGAGACGGTATTCGAAGCGTCGTACGACGACCGCCACGGCAATATCCGCGATGCCGAAAGCCCGTTCACCCGGACGTTCCTCGTCCCCGGCCTCGATGCTGCCGCGCCCGCGATGTCCGGCTCCGGCATCCGCCCGTTCGCCTCGATGCGCGGTTCCAGTGGGGTGGAAGCGACCATCGGCATGAGCCGGCTTTCCGGCGTGACGCGTCTCTCGGGAGCGATCACCCCGACCCCGCGCGGCGACGACGCCGACCCGCTCCGGGCCGCGGTCGATTTCCTGCGATTCGACCTCCTGTCCGACCTCGGTCGTTCGTGCGATCTCGCTCGCCCTTTGCCGACGCAGGGCACTGGCCCCGAGATCCACACCTTCGGCATGACTCGCTTCGGCTGGCCGCGCGCGGAGGTTGTCGCCCGCACGGCGCGCATCATGGCCCCCGTGCTCTTCGGCAATTGGGTCCACCCCGATGTCAAGCAGATGCGGGCGGTCATCTCCAAGTGGACCGAGCAGCAGTGGCACCGCTTCGGCTTGGGCACCGAGCAACTGGCGAAGTCGTTGCGGGATGCGGCCGATATCGCCGCCGGGCGGAATCTCGAAGAATTCATCCGGACTCTTTGCGACCCGCTGACCTCGAAAGGCTGGCTGGCCAAGCCGCCGGAATCGGAAAAAGTCGCCGCGGCACTCGACGAGTTCGCCCGGCTGTTCGGAATCCCGCGCGAGGGCGCGCACCGCCAAACTGCCATCGTCGACGACGCTCTCATCGAAGGCGCCGCCGCAATCTTGGCGCGGTCCACCGACGAACTCAGCGGGATGCTCCCCGCGCTGATGGACACGCCCGACTTCCGCTTCGCAGGTACTGAAGACGCCGTGCGGCACTTGTTGAACGGCGTGGCCGGGGCGCGCGAAAAATTGCACGCGGAACTCAAACCGCTGGAAGACGCGGCCCACGCCGCTTACGAGCGGGTGGTCGCGGGCCTCCACCCCCGGCGCGGGATCAAGAAGCCGAGCGCCCAAGAGATGACCGAGTCGCTGCGGGAGTACCCGACGGCGCGCTATCACTCCCTCGTGATCCGGCAAATGATAATCGTCTATCGGCAACTCCAAGACGTCCTGCAATCGCGGTTGACCGAGGTCCACGCCTGCCGGGTGAAAGCCCAAGACAACCTCATGCAGCTCGTCGCGGAATCGGAGGCGCTGGCCCCCCCGCCGCGGGCGAACGACCTCGTGCCGGTGGGGTGCACCGGCATCGAAGACGCGGCCCAGCGATTCTTAAAAGTGCTGACGGACGACGATCTCAGCGAACTCGAGCACCGCGTCCAAGGGGCCATCCACGCCGAATTCGGCGGCCTGTACGAAGCCTGCATGAACTCCGCCGGATCCGCGAACTTGTTGCGGGTCATCCGCACCGCCACGCGGGCTTACCTCGACGACCGCCTCGGCGAAGTCGATTTCGCCGGCATGCTGAAGCAGAAGTACCCGTCGACGTCGGCCTTCGGCCAAGCCATCGCCAAGGCGTTCCACGAGGCCGAGCCGAAACTCGTCTCGGGCGGATTGTGGGCGCGGTCGGAAGTGGCCGTCTTCGGCGCGCCGGCGGGCGACGGGGGCGCGCCGATCGCCCAGCAAGCGACGCCGCTCTTTCCCCCGAACACGACCGTCTTGTCGGCGACCGACGAAGCGATCTTCTACCGCGAGTATTCCAACGTGCCGCTCGCCGCGCTGCCGCAGCTCGGGCCGGTCTGGTCGGCCGCATACCACGGCGCCGCCGAGCTGGCCCAAACCAGCCCGCACGTGCGCTTAGACATCACGCAGTGGCGGCATATCGACGGCTGATTATTTCTTGAGCAGTTCCACCGCGAGCCGCTGGAATTCCTTGCGGAACTCGGACCCGTCGCCGTTGGGAATGCCGGTGCGTTGGATCATCAAGATGTAAAACGCCCCCGTCTTCGGATCGATCCAGCCCTGGGTGCCGAAGGCGCCGCCGTGGCCGTAGGTTCCGGCGCTCAGTGCCTCGGTCGCCCCTTTGGGTTCCGCGACGACTTGCCAGCCGAAGCCCCAACTCATGCCGTCGACGAAGCCGGTCTTGATGGCACCGGTCTGCGTCGTCGTCATCTGCTTCAGGCTCTTTTCGCTCAGCAATTGTTTGTCGCCGACCTTGCCGTTATTCAGCATGAACCGGTACAACTTCGCTTGATCGCGGGCCGTGGAGTAGAGCCCACCCGCGGGCACGGGGTGTTTGGGGTTCATTTTCACATCCAGGAGGCCATTCGGTGCGGCGACGAGTTTGCCATCGACTTTGGCGTAGGTGACGGCGACGGTGTTCGCCTGCTCCGCGGTCGGATAGAAGGTCGATTCCTTCATGCCCAGCGGGTCGAAGATCCGCGTTTGCAAGAACTTCTCGAACTTCATTCCCGATGCGACTTCGACGATGCGCCCGAGGGTGTCGATGCCGGGGTTGTTGTAGCTCCAGACTTCGCCCGGTTCGCGCACGAGCGGCACCTGCGACACGGCGATGGTCGCTTCCGACAGGGTGTAGTTTCGCTTCGTGTATAGATCGGCCAGACCAGCCGGATAGTTGCCCATGCCGGAGGTGTGCGTCAGCAAATCGCGCAGGGTGATCGGTCGCTTCGGGGCGGTGATCCGGTACGTGTCCGGCGGTACTTCTTCTTTGCGGTTCGACTGCACTTTGACCACCAGCTTCTGCCCTTTGAACTCGGGCAGGTGTTTCTCGACCGCATCGTCGACGCTCAGTTTGCCCTCATCGACCAGCATCATGATGGCAATGGCGGTGATCGGTTTCGTCATCGACGCGATGCGGAAGAGGGTGGACGGTTCCATCGAAATTCGGTCGGCGGAGTTCGCCATGCCGGTAGCGCCCTCGTAGACGATTTTATCTTTGGTGCCGACGATCACGACCGCGCCGGCGAGATCGCCATCGGCGCCGAATTTCAAGAAGCGATCCCGGATGGGATCATCGGCCCACGCGAACGCGGGGAGCATGAGGAGTGCGAGACAAGCGGAACGCAACATGGCGGGAACCTCGGGGAGGGGGCTATTTGAACTACCGCGCGGGGAACCAATCTTGGAGGGCGGTGACGCTCGGTTCTTGCTCGCGCAGGGCTTTGCACGCCTCTACGGCGGCGAACGCGGCGCTCAGGGTCGTCAAGCAGGTGATGCGATGGCTGACGGCGGCCGAGCGGATTTTGCCTTCGTCCGTCTGGCTACCGCGGCCCGTCGGGGTGTTGATGACCATAGCGATTTCGCCGTTCTTCATTTTGTCCAAGATGTCCGGCCGCGCCCCTTCTTGGATCTTCAAGATCGTCTCGACGGGGATACCGTTCGCCTTCAGCACGGTCGCGGTGCCGACGGTGGCGATGAGCTTGTACCCCATCGCGGCGAACTGCTTCGCCACCGGGACGATCGTCTGTTTGTCCTTCCCGGACACCGACAAGAAGATCGTCCCCTTCGTCGGCAGCGGGGCGTTCGCGGCCATCTGCGCTTTCGCGAAGGCCATCGGCATCTTCGCATCGCTGCCCATGACTTCGCCGGTCGATTTCATTTCGGGGCCGAGGATGATGTCGATGCCGGGGAACTTGTTGAACGGGAAGACGCTCTCCTTCACCGAGTAGTGCGAGGGCACGACTTCGTCGGCCACGCCGAGTTCGTCGAGCGTCTTGCCAACCATCACCAAGGCCGCGAGGCGGGCGAGCGAGACGCCGGTCGCTTTGCTGACGAACGGGATCGTCCGGCTGGCACGCGGGTTCGCTTCGAGGATGTAAACGACCGGTTCCTCGCTCGTCGTGCCGTCCGGATTCAACCCGGTCACGGCGAACTGGATGTTCATCAAACCCTTGACTTTCAAGGCGACGGCGAGCACCCGCGTCTGCCGTTTGATTTCCTCAATGACTTCCTTCGGTAAGCTGTGCGGCGGGATCACGCAGGCCGAATCGCCGGAGTGGATGCCGGCTTCTTCGATGTGCTGCATGACGCCGCCGATGACCGTGCGGTGCCCGTCGCTGAGGCAATCGACGTCGACCTCGGTCGCGTTCTGCAAGAACTTGTCGATCAACAGCGGCTTGCCCGGCGAGGCTTCGAGCGCGCGCGACATGTACCGGGTCAGCGCTTCCTCGTCGTACACGATCTCCATCGCCCGGCCGCCCAGCACGAAGCTGGGCCGGATGAGCACCGGGTAGCCGATGCCGCGGGCGAGGCCGATGCCTTCGGTGAGGTTCGTGGTGTGCTTGTTGGCCGGCTGCTTCAGGCCCAGTTCGGTGATGAGCTTGGCGAAGCGCTCGCGGTCTTCGGCTCGGTCGATGCTGTCCACGCTCGTGCCGATGATCGGCAAGCCCGCTTCGGACAGCGGCTTGGCGAGGTTCAGCGGCGTCTGTCCGCCGAACTGCACGATGACCCCCTCGGGCTTCATGCGCTCGTAGATATTCAGCACGTCTTCGGAGGTCAGCGGTTCAAAGAAGAGGTGATCCGACGTGTCGTAGTCGGTGCTCACAGTCTCGGGATTCGAGTTCACCATGATGACCTCGTACCCGGCCTCCCTCAGCGCGCGCGCGGCTTGGACGCAGCAGTAGTCGAATTCGATCCCCTGCCCGATCCGGTTCGGTCCTCCGCCGAGGATCATAATCCGAGGCTTGCCGGTGAATGGCAGGATTTCATCTTGGAAGTGCGGAGTGCGGGTTTCGGAGTTCGGAGTATCGGATCCGGCACTCCGCACTTCCGCCTCGTACGTGCTGTAGTAGTACGGCGTGTACGCCTCGAACTCGGCGGCGCAAGTATCGACCGATTTGAACACGGCGCGGATGGCCATCGCGATCCGGGCGTCGCGGACGGCCGACTCTTTCGCGTTCCAGATATTCGCCAGTTGGCGGTCGATGAAGCCGTATTGCTTCGCCTTCAACATGATTTCGGGCGTGACGTTCTCGAGGCCGCCGAGGGCCGCGAGTTCGACTTCGAAGTTCACGATGTCTTCGATGTTGCGCAGGAACCACGGGTCGATCTTGGTGCGGGCGTGGATGTCTTCGATACTCATGCCGTACTTGAGGGCGTAGCGCAGGAACCAGATCCGCTCCGCGTTCGGCATCGACAGTTTCTTGAGTACCTCTTCGAGCTTCGGCTGATCGGGCTTACCCCATTTGTCGCTGCGGTCGCAGCCCAGCCCGAAGCGGCCGACTTCCAAGCCGCGCAGGGCTTTCTGCAAACTTTCTTTGAAAGTCCGACCGATGGCCATGGTCTCGCCGACGGACTTCATCTGCGTCGTCAGCGTCGGGTCGGCGTCGGGGAACTTCTCGAAGGTGAAGCGCGGGATTTTGGTCACGACGTAGTCGATGGTCGGTTCGAAGCTGGCCGGGGTCGTCCGCGTGATGTCGTTCTTCAATTCGTCGAGGGTGTACCCGACGGCGAGCTTCGCCGCGATCTTGGCGATGGGGAACCCGGTGGCCTTGGACGCGAGCGCGCTGCTGCGGCTGACGCGCGGATTGATCTCGATGGCGATCATCCGCTCCGAATGCGGGTCGGTGGCGAACTGGATGTTCGAGCCGCCGGTTTCGACGCCGATCTCGCGGATGATCGCTTTCGCCTGATCGCGCATCCGCTGGTATTCTTTGTCGGACAGGGTTTGCGCCGGGGCCACCGTGATGCTGTCGCCGGTGTGCACGCCCATCGGGTCGAGATTCTCGATGCTGCAGATGATGACGACGTTGTCGGCCTTGTCGCGCATCACTTCGAGTTCGTACTCCTTCCAGCCGATGACCGACTCTTCGACGAGCGTTTCGCCCGTCGGGGAGAGTTCGATGCCGAGCGTGACCAAGCGGATGAAGTCGTCGCGGTTGTAGGCGATGCCGCCGCCGCTGCCACCCATCGTGAAGCTCGGCCGCAGCACGCAGGGCAGGCCGATTTGTTCGAGCACCTCGAAGGCTTGGGCGAGGTTTCTGGCCACGCCGCTGCGGGGCACATCGACCCCGATCTTGATCATGGCGTCTTTGAACTTCTGCCGATCCTCGGCTTTGTCGATCACGTCCGCGCGGGCGCCAATCATCTCGACGTTGTACTTTTCGAGCAAGCCACGTTTGAACAGTTCCATCGCCGTGTTCAAACCGGTCTGGCCGCCCAGCGTCGGCAAGAGCGCACACGGCCGCTCTTTGATGATGATCTTCTCGACGACCTGCCAAGTGATCGGTTCGATGTAAATCCGGTCGGCCGTGTCGGCGTCGGTCATAATCGTGGCGGGATTGCTGTTCACCAGCACGACGGAATAGCCCTCTTCGCGCAGGGCTTTGCAGGCTTGGGTGCCGGAATAATCGAACTCGCAAGCTTGCCCGATGACGATGGGCCCGGAGCCGATGAGGAGGATTTTCTTGAGGTCGGTGCGTTTCGGCATGGTACTCGGGGCGGGGGCTGAAAGGTCGGGTCGGGGCAAACTCGTTTTAACTTATGGAGGGACCGCAGAGCACCAAGTGGCGAACGGGCGAATGTGCGGACTCGATCGCACTCGGACCGGGCGCCGCCGTCTCGCCCCATAGAATAGAGGGGAATCAGGAGACCCCCATGGCCGCGACCGTTCCCGCTTTGCTCCGGCAGGCCCACCGCCTGCGCAAACACCTCCGCGAATTGCAGTCGGAAATCGACCTCGGCCCGCGCGTGTCGAAGGCCCAGCAATCCCACCTCACTGCCGAGGAAGCGGTGCACAAATCGGCCTACGATCTCGCCGCCAAGTTGAAGATGAAGATCCGCGACGAGGAGGGGACGCTGAAGCAAATCAACGTCCAACTGGCCAAATACGAAAAGCAACTCAACGAGGCGGGCAGCCCCAAGGAGTACGAGGGCAAGCAATCCGAAATCCGCCAAGCGAAGGAGAAGATCGACCTGACCGAAGAGGCGATCCTGACGAGCATGGAGGAATTGGAGAACCGCACGGCCGCCCTGCCAGCCGACGATACACGCTGGGCCGATTCGCAAAGCCAATTCCAGCAGCAGCAAGTCGATGCCAAGGAACGGCTGGAACGGATTCTCGAAGATCAAACGTTGGCCAAGGACGAACTGGCCAAGGTCGACGCCCAACTTCCTGCGGACGCCAAAGGTCAATACGAACGACTGATTGCCCGGTACGGTCCGGACGGTCTCGCCGGTGTCCACGGCCGCTCTTGCCAGCAGTGCCGCACGGCCATCACCGAGCAACAGAAGGCCGAACTTATCAACGGCAAGTTCATCTGCTGCCCCAACTGCGGCCGCGGCCTCTACGCCGCGGATTGAGCCCCTTCGCCGGATAAAACTCCCGAACATGCGGTGGCATTTTGCCCTCCGCTGCTGCGAAGCGCCGTAGACGCCTATCTCAATTCCTGCCCATCCCCCGCCAATTCGCCAGTCGCCACAACCGTCACAGCTAATCGGACTAGACCGAATCGGCAGAGTCGTTACACTTTTTTTTCCCGATTGGGGGCCGCACCGGTCGTAAGCTTGGCTCACGCCGGACAACCCGCGCGACCCCTGCACCCGCACCAGCTCGCGGAGCCATTAGAATGCGGCGATCCCCGGACCGAACCCTACTCCGCATCGAAACCCTCGAAGACCGCACCGTGCCGAGCGCCGTGCCGGCCTTCGCATCGGATCACCTGCTGGTCACCTTCGCCGATGCGAACCCCGCCGCCAAGTCCGTCGCGGAGATCGGCCGGTCGCCGTTGGCCGAGTCGGTCACTTCGCTCGGCTTGGGGATTTACCGCGTCAATTTGGCCGCGGGCGTCGATTTCGACCGGGCCATCACGATCTTCTCCGCGCAAGCCGGGGTGCAGTCGGTCGGCCGCGATTCCATCGTCTCAGTCGCACAGACGCCGAGCGACCCGCGGTTGAGCGAACAGTGGAACCTTCAGAAAATCGACGCGGCTCAGGGGTGGAACGTCACCACGGGCACCGGGCGCACCATCGTCGCCGTGATCGACACCGGCGTTGACTACACGCACCCGGACCTCGCCGCGAACATTTGGACGAACACGATCGACCCCGCCACCGGCGGATTGCACGGGTACGACTTTAGCGCCAACGACACCGACCCGACCGACGAAAATGGACACGGGACGCATGTCGCGGGGATCGTCGGCGCGACGGGGAACAACGGCGTCGGCGTGACGGGTGTCGCCCAGCGCGCCCAAATCATGGTGCTCCGGTTCATGGACGCCGCGGGCAACGGCTATACGAGCGACGCGGTGCGGGCCATCGATTACGCCATCCGGCACGGGGCAAAGATCCTCAACAACAGTTGGGGCGGCGCCTCGCCCGACCCGGCGCTCGCTGCGGCTATCGAGCGCGCCCGCGCTGCCGGGGTGATCGTGGTCATCGCTGCCGGGAATGAGCAGGCCAATAACGACACGACCGCGTCGTATCCCGCTTCGTATGCCAAACAATCGAACAATGTCGTCGTTGTGGCCTCGACCGATTCAAACGATCAACTGTCGTGGTTTTCCAATTACGGTCCTCAGAGCGTGCTGATCGCCGCGCCGGGGGAGAGCATCCTGAGCACGGCCCGCGGGGGCGGGTACATCACGAAGAGCGGCACGTCGATGGCGACGCCGGTGATCAGCGGGGCCCTCGCACTGCTGTGGGATCTCCACCCGACGTGGACGTATTCGCAGATCCTCGCGAAGTTGAAAATCTCGGTCGACCCGGTGACGAGCCTGAGCGGGAAGGTCGCCTCGGGCGGTAGGATCGACTTGGGAAAACTGCTCGATGCTTCGACCACGGTGCCGCCGGTCACGGTTCCCCCGGTTACATCGCCCCCGCCGTCGAGCGCGCCGGGACTGCGGTGGGACAACCTCGGGCCGAAGATCGTCTCCGCGGTGTTCGGCGGCTCGAATTCGACTTCACTGAACACCGTCCGCGTGACCTTCGACAAGAAAATCAACGCGCCGACGTTCACCGCATCCGATGTCGCGTTGGCGGGGCCGAACGGCAAGCTCGCCGTCACCGGGGTCACGGTCGTCGCGAACACGAACAATTCCGTGTTCGATGTCACCTTCGCTTCGCAAACCGCGGCGGGCAACTACTCCGCGACCATCGGTCCGGACATTTGGGACGTTCAAGCGAAGCGGATGGATCAGAACGGCAACGGCGTTGGCAACGAAGCGGCGGACGCGTACACGGCCGCGGGTCGGCTCGGCGGGGCCACTTTACCGCCGGTGTCGACGAGCCGGCGGACTTACTCCGCCACAGCGAACAACGTGGCCATTGCCGATCAGCGGACGACGCGGGTCAATTTTGAAGTGACCGAGTCCTTCAACATCTCGAACATCACGGTGAACCTGGATGTGATGCATATGCGGATGGCGGACCTGCAAATCCGCTTGCGAGCACCGGACGGTCGGACGGTCGTCCTGTTCAATCGTCGCAGTTTGAGCCTTTCGGGCATCACCTTCGATGACGGCGCCGCGAATGTGCTGTCGGCGAATTCGCTGACGAGCGGGGCATCGGTGCGGCCCGAAGAGGTATTGGCTGGCCTCGGTGGGCATGCCGCGCGGGGAACATGGACGCTGGAAATCTTCGATCTGTTCGCGGGGAACACCGGCACGGTGCGGAGTGCGAGTCTATCGTTCGGGACGTCCACCACCCGTGCCGCGATGCTGCCCGCGACAGGGGTATTGGCGCATTTTGCCGGTATCGATTTCGACCCGATTCCTAGGGGCGATCATATTGCGGGTGCGTTGAAAAAGTGGAAGTGACCGCTGCGAAGGAACTCCCGGTTCCGTGATCCACGGAACCGGGAGTATGGGATTGGACTATTTCATGGCCGTGACGGTGACCTTCACTTCCACGGTGGTCGGGTTGCCGGTATCGGGCTTGCCGGTGACCTTGACAACGTGATCGCCGAGGGGGCAATCCTTGTCGGCCGTAATACTCAAAGCTACGTCTTTCAGGTCGGACGGCTTAACCGTCGATTTGTCCAGATCAACCTTCAAGCCCTTCGGGGCTTGCGCATCCAACTTCACACTCTGTTGGAAGCCCGAATCGCGATCCACGGTGATGGGAACCGTCTGTTTATCGCCTTGCTTAATGGTCGTCGCCAGCGGCGGGGCACCGATTTTGAAGGTGTCTTTGGTTCCCGAAACGCCGCCTTCGGAGCTTTTATTGCAGCCGATTCCGACGGTGAGGGCGAGGGCGGCCGAGGCGGCGAGAACGAGGTAACTCTTCGACATAGTGGAGGTCCTACAGGGTGTCTTCCGCGCGACCCGCCCTGTGCGAGTCGCGAGGGTGAATCGTGACAGTGCACCCGGCGTGCCAACGGGACTGCGGTCCCCAAATCTCTCAAAGTCGCCCCGATTGTGCAATCCGGCTCATTCCGCGCAATCCCCCCGGCCGATAATAAAGTCGCATTGCCTATTTGAGCCTGTTGGAGTGACGCTATGCGAGTGCGTGGGATAGCGAGCGGGGTCGCGGCACTTCTGATGGCCGGGGGGGGCTTCGGCCAATCCCCGACGACCTTATCCACCGTGCCCGTCGCGTTGGCCCAACCGCGCCCGCCCGTCGATCCACCGATTGTGCTGATGCGAACCGCCGGCCAACCCGACCGCCAATTGAAGGTGTTGAAACAATCGAGTTTCAGCGACGGCGAATCGATTGCGGAAGTGCAAGACGTGGTGAACGGACAGGTGTTCACGCTGCCGGGGAAAGTCGTGGCCCTCTTGCCGAAGATGGCAGGAACTACAGTGCCGATTCCGCCGCCGGTGATCGTCGCCCCGCCGATTCGCCAATTTCCGCCGGAACCGAAGCTGCAATCGCAACCCGCGAAATCCGTCGCACCGCCGCGAGACGATCAGCCGATGCCGAAGGCTAGGTTCATCCCGGCTCCGCCGCTCGAACCGATCCTGATCCAGCAGGTAAATGCCAAACTTCCGCCGGCACTCCCGGTTCCGGTTCCCGGCGAGTCGCTCGTTTGGCGGCCGCGCACAGATGCGAATCCGGTATTGGCCCCAACCCCCGTCGCCAAACCCGACCGCTGGCAACCGACGAAGCGGATGGCCCCGTCATCGTTGCAATCGCTCGCGCCGACGGTCCGCACCATCGCCCGCGGCACCTACCAGTCCGGACACGACGAGGACATCGACGAACCGCTGGCCGTGCGATTGATCCGCCCGCGCGTCGGCGAAGAGCGCGTCGAATTCGTCCCCGTGGCGTACCGGTCGATCGAGACGTTGATCCGCGAAGAAACGCGGGAGTACGTTTTCGATCTCGTGTCGGCGCTCCGCCCGTCGATCCGTGAGAATGCCGCGCTGTGTTTGGCCGAGAGCCGCTACGGCTCGCGTCCGGAAGTGAAGAACGCCCTCGCGCGGGCCGCCGTCGCCGACCCGGCGGCGAGCGTCCGGGCCAAGTGCATCGAACTACTCATGCGGCTCGGTTACCACGAACCGGAATATCTGGCGTACCTACAAATCGCCGCCGTGCCGGGCGAAGCCCCGACGATGGTCAAAGCGGCCGCGAAAGAAGCCTTGGCGAAGCTGTCTCCCCGCTGAGTGTCCGGGGATCGATTCGGGCCGTCAACGCCAGCGAACGGCGAAGCTGCTATTGCCGAAGGTGTGGACTTCTCGCTCGGCGACGCGGGACGATTCCAAACAATCGAGCAAATCTTCGACGTCGCGGAGGTTGCCGAGGGTCACGAGTTTCCAGCCCGGACTTTGGGCGAAAGCCGTCTGGACGATGGATTCACTACAGAGCGTGTCTTCGGAGGGATTGGCCGGGCCGACTGCGTCGAACGAATTCGCCGTTTCGGCTTGGAACAGACCCGGGCGGCTGAGAATCATGGCGTGCTCCACGCTCGAGCTTCGGCGGACAACAAAACCACATTAATCTGTAGTACGCGTTGCGGCGGCGTCAGATATTTTGGACGAGGATAATCCGGAATGCCCTCGTCGCCCTCGCGCCGAATCGGAGATTTGAATTCCCAGGTGAACGCGGCGGCCGAAAACCGGCCCTCGCCGGCCAGTCGATACAATCTCGTCATGCAATCCCTCGATCCGGCCCGCGTTCTGTTCGAAGATCACCACCTGATCGCGGTCGACAAACCCGCACCTCTGCTCACGCAAGCCCCGGCCGGAATCGCGAATCTCGAATGCCTCGTCAAAGACTACATCAAAGCGAAATACGCGAAGCCCGCGGGGGTGTACCTCGGCGTTCCCCATCGGCTCGACCGGCCGGTGTCGGGCGTCGTCGTCTTCGCGCGGAACACGAAGGCGGCCCGGCGAGTGCACGAGCAATTCGAACATCGTCGGGTTCAAAAAATCTATTGGGCCTGCGTTGAGGGGACGGTGACGCCGGACACCGGCGCGTGGCAAGACTGGCTGCGGAAGGTCCCGGATGAAGCCCGGGTGGAACGGGCCGCCGAGGGAGAACCCGACGCGAAACAGGCGACGCTCGGGTACACCGTCCTCGGCAGATTCGAGAGCCACACTCTGTTGGAACTGCGACCGCAAACCGGCCGCATGCACCAACTGCGAGTGCAATCGGGCCTGCGAGATCACCCGATTCTCGGTGATCGGCTCTACGGGAGCGATCGCGATTTCGGCCCGCCGAGCGACGACCCGCGCGCTCGGCTCATCGCCCTGCACGCCCGCCGCTTGACGATCCGCCATCCGTTCACGGACGAAGAGTTGACCTTCGAAGCCCCGCTGCCGAACTATTGGCCCAAGTCCTAAACCCATGGAAAGAGTCGCAGGGGAATTCCCTGCGGCCCGCGGTTTGATTTTACTGAACGCTTAGTTGCAACCGCAGCTCGACTTGCTGGAGAACAGGCCCTTCACGCGGCCGAAGAGCTTGCAGCCCTTTTTGCCGTCGTCGCAAGCCGGGGCGCAGGCGGCGGTCGGACCGCACGGGGCGGCGACCGGGACTTGCACGGTTTCGATCTTCGGCTCGTAGGTGGTGCTGGTGACCGGCATCGTCTTGGTTTCGGTCACGAGCTTGCAGACTTTGCGCAAGCCGTCTTTGTTGACTAGGGCGCTGCTGTAAACCGTCACATCCGTGTCTTTGGTGGTCGTGATCAGTTTGCAGACTTTGTGCATGCCGTCTTTGTTGACCAGGGCGCTGCTGTAAACCGTCACGTCCATGTCTTTGGTGGTCGTGGTAGCCTTGCAGACTTTCCGCATCCCGGTGGCGGGTGCGTTGACGTACGTCGTGACGGGACATGGAACCATGTCGGTGACGGTTTGGCGCTGCAGGACGGTCTTACAAACGGTTTCGCAGGTCGTGATGCGTTCCGTTTTGTATTTCACCGTCGGACAACCGCAAAGCGTCGTGCTGCAGTAAGGCACGCAAACTTTGGTCGTGACGGGGACGGTCGACATCACTTGCGTCGGCACGCAGACCGTCCGGGAGACCGGCTTCAGCACCATCGTGGTAACGGGCTTGCAAACCGTGTAGTTGTAAGCTTCGTCGACCCAAGCGTAGCTCGTGCTGGTGACGGGCTTCTTTTCGACTTTCGAAGTCGTGACGCACTCTTGGTACGTGAACTTCTCATCGACCCACTGGTAGCTACTGGTGGTGACGGGCTTCTTTTCGACTTTGGAAGTCGTGACGCACTCTTGGTACGTGAACTTCTCGTCGACCCACTGGTAGCTGCTGGTCGTGACGGGTTTGTTTTCCGTCACCGTCTTGGCGACGTAGCGCGTGACGGTTTGGGTCGTCATGGCCGGGGCCGGGGCGGGAGCTGACATCGTTGGGCCGCACGCGGCGACCGGGCCGCAACCGACGGCGGCGGTAGCGCAAGGCAGGGCACAGTCGCCCTTCTTCTTGAACAGGCCGAGGCCGAAGGCTTGAGCCGGGCTGGCCGTGAACCAAACCGACAGGCCGAGAACCGCGGCTGCAATCACACGTCGCTTCATCATGAGGCTCTCCACAAAAAAGAGGGACCGGAAAAGGGCAGCACCCAAAGGCTGAGTGAGGCCGAAACCACATCGATCTTCGGGTACAGCAGGGGCGGGCCACCACTGTGCCCAAGCCGCCCAAGTCTCCCATATCACCAAAAAGATAGATATTGTCGTCGGCTTGACAATGAGAACTTTTGCCATCCCCGTCGAATTTGTAGCAAGTGGGAGTCCGATTTTGCGGGCAAATCTGCCCGGGAGTGGCGAAGGGGTTCTCGAGTCCCTACATTTTACGGGAGTTTGCCTGAACTGGCGCGGGCCGGATACCGGGCGAATCGTCCCTTCCCGGAGTTTGATCCATGCTGCGTCCCTACCCATTCGCGCTGAGCCTTTTGGCCTCGCTCGCCATCGCCGGCGCCGGTTTCGCCGCCGAACCGAAAACCGAAGAAGGCTGGGTGCCTCTCTTCAACGGCAAGGACCTCACCGGCTGGAAGATGGTTGACCCGCCCAGCGGCGAGTTCAAAACCGTCAAGGAACTGAAAAACGAAGACGGCAAGGTCATCGCCTTCGTCGGCGTGACCAAGAAGGACGACAAGGAAATCAAGCTCTGGCAAATCAAAGATGGGCAGATCGTCGGCGGTGGCCCGGCCAGCCACCTCTTCAGCGAAGTCGAAGCCGAAGATTTTGAATATCGCGTCGAAGCGAAGATCAACGACAAAGGGAACAGTGGCCAGTATTTCCGCACCAAAATGGGGCCCGGCTTCCCCGCCGGCTACGAAACGCAAATCAACGCCACCGGCGGCGATGCGATCAAAACGGGCAGCCTCTATCCGGACGGCCGCACCAAGCTGAAGGATTTCAAGAAAGACATCACCGTGATGGACAAAGCCGCTCATAAGCCGGACGAATTCTTCACACAGAAGGTGATCGCGGTGGGCAATCACATTCAGATTTTCGTGAACGACAAGATGACGGTCGACTTCAAAGACCCGAACAACACCTACACCAAAGGGCATTTCGCCCTTCAAGGCCACGACCCCGGCTCGGTGATGACCTTCAAGAAGGTCGAATACAAGCTCTTGAAGAAGTAATCGATGCAGTTGAGCACGGAAACGGACGTGGTCATCGCGGGATTCTTGAGACGTCCGTTTCTGCGCTCAGTATTTTCTGAATCTTCGTAGCGGAAGTCGCCAGACTTCCGCTACGATCAAACCGAAAAGGCTCTAACTATTCCGCATTCTGCTGGGCCAAGTCTCGCACAAACTCGAGCGCCTCGTCCACGGTGCCGACACGAGCCCCCGGCACCCGTCCACCGACATCGCACTCGTGCAGAATGAGCAGGTCTTCGAAGTCCGGGTTGGATTCCAATCGCTTCCGGTGCCGGGCACCGAGTGTTCCTGCGGCGTATTCATGGGCAGTCATGTGCTCTTCGATGAGCCATGCGGTGCGTTCGGAGATCAACCCGTCCAAGGCCTGCAGCGCCGCGTTGACGTGATCGAACGGAGCGATGGCTTTCCCGGCGTCGTGCAGGAGCGCCGCCAACAGGAATTCTTCGTCGTAGAAGCGGACCTCGCGGGCCTTCTCGAAGACCTGCAACGTGTGGTAGAGGGCGTTCCCCTCGGGGTGCCACTTCGGGCTTTGCTTCACGTTCTCCAAGGCCAGCAGCAGGATGCGGAAGAGCGGATACGGATCGAGTTCGAGGGCCGCGTCGTCCGCGACCTCGGGCTCGTCGAGATCGACGCCGGGGTACTCGGCCTTCAACAGGATCTCCAATTCCGCGATACTCGCCCGCTCGATGGCTTTGCCCGTGATCGACGACTTGAACACGTAGTGGCAGAGGTTTTCGGCGTAAACCGTCAGTTCGAAATCGAACTCGTTGTGCACGTGGATGTGGGTGAAGATCCGGCTCTCGCCGTTCTTCGTGATCTGCTTGCGTTCGACTTCGTACGACAGCCCCTCGGCTTGGAGAATGTCTTCGATCCCCTGCACCGAATCGGCGAAGAGGTGGAGGTCGATATCCGACCCCTCGCGGGTATGGCCGGTCATCACGCTGCCGATGAGCCGGGGGCGGTACTTGACGAGGCGTTTCATCATGCGGAGCGCGGCGAGGCGCATCCGCAACAGGTTTTCGGTTCGTGCGTCGCCTTCGTAGGTGCGGGCGAACTGCTGAATGAGATCCCGAATCTCGGCGTTGCTCGGCAATCCGCTCGCTTTGACATACCCCTTGCAGAGCCGCTTCGCCGCTTTCATCTTGGCGGTGAAATACTCGGACTCGACCCGGTCGTACATGAGGCGCGCGGCCTCGAAGGCAATCGCATGACGCAGTTTGGCGTCGGCCATAAAAGTGTGCGGTGGTGATATTTTAACGAGCCTATCCGATGCCACCGCGAGGCTCGGAGCAATTCTAGCAGATGGACTGAGATATGGAACCCGATTGGACGCGCGGCGAGGTGGACGGGACGACGGTCGATTGGTTCGATCCGCCCGCGAAGCCGCGCTTCGCACTGTTGTACCTCCATCCGGTCGGGCAGGAGTCGCTCGCGGACAGCGCCGTCTTCACCGCGGAACTCCGGCGGCTCAACCTCGGTTGCTGCGCCCCGCACGGCGGCGAGCGTTGGTGGATCGATCGGGAATCGTTGCGGAATCTCCACCCCGCGATGCGGGCGCGTTGGGATCTTTCCGGCAAGGCCATCGCGGTCGCCGGGATCAGCATGGGCGGCCAAGGCGCGCTGCGGCTCGCCTTCGAACACGCAGACTTGTTCAACGTCGTCGCCGGCATCGCCAGCGCTCTCGATTACCACGATTGGTACGGCCGGGGGACGCCGCTCGACGCGCGGTATCGTTCGCGCGAAGCGTGTCGGCAGGACACCGCGACATTGCAGATCCGCCCGGATCGGTACCCGAAGCACATCTGGTTTGCCTGCGATCCGACCGACGAAGAGTGGTTCCGGGGGAACGACCGACTCGACGAGAAACTGACCGCGATGGGCATACCGCACACGGCCGACCTGACGACCGAAGCCGGCGGGCACTCGTGGAGCTACTTCGAAGCGATGGCCGCGCCGATGTTGCAGTTCGCGGTGAAATCGCTGGAAGCGGATTCTCGCCGATTGCTCTGACGGATGCGGCTCACTTCGCCGGGGTCGGGTACCGTTCGTCGACTTGTGAAATCTCGGCCGTGTCGACGACTGTTTTCAACTGGGGATCCAACGCTTGCAGGTAAGCTTGGAGCGCCGTGGCGAGGTTCTGCTGCGCGACGACAATGTCGCCAAAGCCGAATTTGTCGGGTTCGACTTGGTACCGGCGGACGATCGCTTGGTACGCCTGCGTGAGGCTCGGGAGCGTGCCGCCGGCGGGCTACAAACCGGCAAAGTAGCGATTGCATGGGCTGGGCCGCGCCCCAAATGCTCGGAGTCGTCCGAATGGGGCGCGGAATCGGGCCGGACCGGTCGAAAAGATCATCGGAGACCTGCCGGCGACGGCCCCTAATTCAGCGAGGATCGCGCGATGAATCTGCAAATCTGGGAACCGACTATCCAAGTGGCCCTCGAAGCCTTCACCCTCGCCCCCAACGAACCGGGCAAGCAGCGCGTCCTGAAGGAATGGCGCCAGAAGCTCGAGAAGGAACCGCACCGGTTGCAGGCGTTCCAGATCGACGAGATCGTCCGCGAAGTCCGCCGCCGGTCCATGATCAGCACCGCGAAAGTCGCCAAGGCCTCCTGAGGCATTGCGGATTTGGAAGTGCGGATTTCGGATTGAAGAGATGCACTCCATTTCTTCAAATCCGAAATCCCCAATCCCACATCCGAAATCCGGCCGCGTCGATAAGATGACTGTGACCACTCATGGCGTCTGTCGATCCCCGCGGTTCCGAGGTATGTCTTCCCGATGGCCAGTCTGCTCCAAATCTCGAAAGCCAGCAAGCGGTACGGCGACCAGTTGTTGTTAGATCAAGCCGAAGCCACTATCAGCGATAACACCAAAGTCGGATTCGTCGGCCGCAACGGGGCCGGCAAAAGTACCCTTCTGCGCATCTTGCTCGGCGAGGAAGAACTCGACAGCGGCGAGATCATCCGCCACCCGAGCCTGCGCTTGGGCTACCTCCGCCAGCACGATCCGTTTCTGCCCGAAGAAACGTCGCTCGACTACCTCATGCGCGACAGCGGCCAGCCCGACTGGAAGTGCGGCGAAGTCGCGGGGCAGTTCGAAATCAAAGGCGCCTACCTCGACGGGCAGATTTCCAAGCTATCCGGGGGTTGGCAAACTCGCGTCAAAATCGCCGCGCTCCTGCTCCACGAACCCAACTTGCTTCTGCTCGATGAACCGACCAACTTCCTCGACTTGCGCACGCAGATTCTGCTCGAGCATTTCTTGAAGGGCTACCGGGCCGGTTGCCTCATCGTCTCGCACGACCGGGCGTTCCTCGGCGCCACCTGCACGCACACGCTCGACCTGTCGCGCGGCAAACTCACGACCTTCCCGGGCAAGATCGACGCGTACTTGGAATATCAAAAAGAAAAACGCATCCACGACGAGCGCGCCAACGACGCCACCAAAGCGAAGATGCGCCACCTCGAAGACTTCATCGCGCGGAACAAAGCCCGGGCCAGCACCGCCAAACTCGCGCAATCGAAGAGCAAGCAGCTCGAAAAAATGGAACTGACCGAGATCCTCGGCGACGAGCCGCAAGCCCGCATCCGGGCGCCGAAGGTCGAGCCGCGCAAAGGCCCGGCCCTGCGCTGCCGGGATGTGAGCATCGGTTACCCGGAGCGTGAGATCGCGTCGGACATCCAACTCGAAATCGACCACGGCTCGCGCGCCGCCATCGTCGGCGACAACGGCCAGGGCAAAACGACCTTCCTCCGCACCATCGTCGATTCCCTGCAACCGCTCTCCGGCGAAGTCCGCTGGGGCCACGGTTGCAACATCGGCACCTACGCCCAGCACGTCTATACGACGCTGCCCGACGGCCAGACGGTATGGGATTACCTGCGTTCGAAAGCCGCCGTCGGCACCAAGGACCAAGAAGTCCTCGACATCGGCGGGTCGTTCTTGTTCCGCGGGTCGCATATCCGCAAGCAAATTTCGGTGCTCAGCGGGGGCGAGCGCGCCCGCCTCTGTATGGCGGGGTTGCTGTTGAGCAAGCACAACATCCTCATCCTCGACGAACCGGGTAACCACTTGGACGTCGACACCGTCGAAGCGCTCGCCGAAGCGCTGATCGCCTACGAAGGGACGCTGATCTTCACGAGCCACGACCGGCACTTTCTGAAGCAGGTCGCCAGCAGCATCATCGAAGTTCGCGACGGCCGCGTCGTGAACTACCGCGGGCAATACGAGACTTACTTGGCCCGTGTCGAAGACGAGATCGACGCTGGGGAACGCGAACTGGCGACCGAGCGCAAGAAGCTGCCGCCCGAAGTGCTGAAGGCCACCGCGCGACCGGCGATCCGCAATGAAAAGGATGCCCGCAAGGAATTGAAGACGACCGAGAAACAGATCGCCCAACTCGATAACCAGAAGAAGGCACTGACGACTCAGTTTCTGAATTCGTCCCACGACAAAGAATCGAAGCGGCTGGACGCAGAATTGGCGGCGGTGACCCAGCAACTCGGCGAAGCCGAGGAGCGCTGGGGCGAGATCAACGACGAGTTGGAAACGATGGCGTGATAGTCCTGGCAACCGGAGAACATAAGCCAGGACCGTCATCGAAAATCCGCGTCCGCCGCTGCGGTGACCGCGGCGCGAATTCGGGTGCCGATTGCGGCGGGGGACGAGGCGGAGTTAAGAACCCAGAGAAGTTGGGCCGTATCAACTCATGCTCAAGATTCAAAAATCCGAAACCGAGCCGCTGCCATGCGAATTCGGATCGGTCCGAAGGGCACGTCTTGGCTCAGCGTGACCCGGCCGGCTTTGATCAATTCGAGCAGGGCCAAGAAAATTCCGATCAGTCGCAGTTTCAGGTAGGGCTTCTCGAACAGCTCGGCGAAGTCGCGGTCGTCCACGTCGGCGAGGCTTTCCAAAATCCGCGTTTCATAGACTTGCTGGGGCGTGTCGTCGACCACCACGGCCTGCGGTCGATTCGATTGCGTTTCGCGCAGCAGCCGGGCGAACGCGCTCACCAAATCCCAGAGTTCGACCGCGCGAACGATCGGAACGCCGGCGACGACTGTGGGTTCCGAGGAGATTCGGCCGAACTTGGCGGCGTGCCGGTCGATCTGTTCTTCGAGCTTCGCGGCCGCATCTTTGTACCGGCGGTATTCGAGCAACTGCCGGACGAGTTCCCGCCTCGGATCGACCGCTGCAGTTTCGGCTTCCGGAGTTTCCGTTGCGGGCATTAGCGCCCGGCTCTTGATCTCCATCAGCGTCGCGGCCATGACCAAGAATTCCCCAGCGAACTCCACATCGAGTTCCCGCACGGTCTGCAAATAGACGAGGAACTGCTCGGCCAATACCGCAATGGAAATCTCCATCACGTCGACTTCCTCTTTTTTGACCAAATACAAGAGGAGATCGAGCGGGCCGTGGAAGGCCTCGAGTTGGACTTGGTACGACATACCGGTCTAAATCGGCAAACGGCGGGGGATGGGTGGAGGGAATCGCCGAGATTACCCCGGTCGGGGCATTTGCTATAACGAATCGGAATTCCCCTCGTTCCGGAAGTCGGCTTGCCATGGCTCGCCTCACGAAACCGATCCTGCGCGACTTCCTCCACGACGCCCTCCCCGATGCGGAGATGGCGACCGTGGAAAAGATTCTGCGCGACGACGCGTCGGCCCGGTTGCTGTTCGAAGAAGTGCGGGGCGAGGAAGACCGCGGGGAACACACCATCGGAGCGATTTGGCGGCGCGAACATTTGTCCTGCGCGACCCGCGATCAACTCGGCGGTTACCTACTGCAAGCGCTCGACGAATCGCGATTTGACTACATCGACTTCCACCTGAAGACCATCGGTTGCCCGTTCTGCCAAGCCAACCTCGACGATCTTCAAAAGAAGCAAGCCGAAGCGGCGGAACCGATCAAAGCCCGCCGGCGACGGATCGTGAATTCGAGCACCGGGGTGTTGCGGACCGTGACGGGGCCGGGGTAACTCCATCGGCCTCGGCAAATCACAACTCCACTTCGACACCGTCGTACGCGCTTTTCTTCAGCGCGTCGAGTACCTTCAGCGTCTTCACGGCTTCGTCCGGGTTCGGCGACGGTTCGCGCTTCTCGCGGACGGCGGCTGCGAGTTCGTCGAGCATGTGGACCATCTGATTCTCCCCCGGCGTCGCGATCACTTCGATGGCGTTGCCGAAGTCGCCGGCTTGCCGATGGACCTCGAAAACCGCCCGTTCGTCCGGAATCCACAGGTTGGGGATGCGGACGACGGCCTCGGTGCCGACGATCTCGACCCAGGTCCGCAGCGGGGACGTGAAGCCGCAATCGAAGTTGGCGGTGCGGCCGTCGGCGAACGTCCAGACGCCGCTCATCGCCACATCGACGCCGTTGGCGAAGACGGCTTTGGCGAAGACCTTCACCGGCTCGGCCCGCATCCACCAACGGATGGCGTAGGTCGTGTAGCAGCCGACATCGAGCAAACCGCCGCCGCCGGCGTGCGGTTGCATGCGGATGTTATCCGTGGGCAAGCCCTTCAAATCGAATGTGAAGGCCGCGTTCACTTTGGTGACGGTGCCGATGGCCCCGCGATCGAGGAACTCCCGCACTTTGCGGGTCCGCGGGTGGTGCGGCCACATGAAGCCGTCCATCAGCCGGACGTTCCTACTCCGGCAGTAGGCGATCAACGTCTCGGCGCTCGCGGCGTCGGTCGTCATCGGCTTTTCGCAGAGGATGTGCTTGCCCGCGTCGGCGGCCTTGCGCGTCCATTCCTCGTGCAGGTGGTTCGGCAACGGAATGTAAACCGCGTCGATGCCCGGATCGTTCAGCAGCGCCTCGTAGCTGCCGAAGGCGCGCGGGATGCCGTCGGCTTTCGCCGCAGCCTCGGCTTTCTCCTGCGTCCGGCTGGCGATGCCGACGAGGTCGGCCGTGGTGGAAGCCTTGAAAGCGGGGAGCAAGCGCTGGTTGATCCCGGCGACGCCGAGGATGCCCCAGCGCAGTTTCGGATGAATCATGGGAGTCGGACCGAACGAGGAAGAAGAGATGCTAGCTTAGTGCCGATGGCGTTGCGGGAACACCCAAGCCGCAATCGGGCTGATCGATGGGCGTCGGGCGTCGATCGTAAAAGACTTTGCGAGACACCCCGCCGCCGAGTGGCCTTCGGTATTAGCACAATTCCCACCGGCGGCACGCCGAATGCACTGGCGAATCCGGTTTCGCAGTTTCAAGGGCGGCGGGCAATAATCCGCACCTCACGCATCAGGGGATTACCATGGTCGGAACTTCAATGGTGCACGCCGAAGATGTGGCGTCGGTTCGCAGTCGGATCAGCTGGGGCGCCATCGTCGCCGGCGCCGTGCTCGCCCTCGCGATGTATTTCGCCCTGACACTGCTCGGCGGCGCAATCGGACTCTCAATCGGGGGGAAGGCGAGCGCCCAGACCCTCGAAGTCGGCGCGGCCGTGTGGGCCATCTTCACGACAATGGTGTGCCTGTTCGCCGGCGGATTCTTGGCCAGCCAACTCACGGTCGGCGAGAATAAGCACGAAGCTGCCGCGTATGGCTTGTTGGTCTGGGCTTTGGTATTCGCGATGCTGCTCTGGCTGATGGCCACCGGGGTCCAAGCCGGTTTCAATGCCATGATGGGCGTCGCCACGGCGGGCACGGCCGTCGCCGACGTCACCGCCAAAAATACGACCCCAGAAGATTGGGAAGTGGGGGCGCAACGGTACGGGGTCGACCCGAAGGCAATCGAAGATTGGAAGCGAAATGCCCCCGCCAAAGCCAAAGCGGCGACCGATGATCCGAACAACAAAGAAAAGTTGGACCAAGCGCAGCGGGATGCCTACGAAGCCGCCAAGAAAGTGACATGGTGGGCATTCGTCGGCACGATGTTGTCGATGGCCGCCGCCGCGGGCGGTGGCTACCTCGGTGCGGGGCCGACCTTCCGCTTGTTCGCCATGCCTGTCCGCACACCCGGCAACAAATTGATTGTGAGCGGATGATGATTCAGGAGTTGCAGAAAACGGAACGGTCATGGAAAATGCCGGCCGCATTCCGATGCGGCCGGCATTTTATGTTCCCTTTCACGCCGACTTGTACTTCTCGATCAGCACCTGAGCCGTCTCCGAGCGCATGATGCGCGGGTCGGGGAGCTCGCCCCGGCCGAGTTGCTTCCGCAAATCGCTGCCCGAGATGCTCACCGGCTTCCATTCTTTCGGACACTCTTCGACCAAGCGCACGCGGCCGGCTTCGGCGTAGAAGGCGGCGAAGCCGACCTTCACAGGACTGATGAGCAGTTCGCCGCGGAGTTGGTCGAACTTGCGGTGCGCGGCCAAACCGTCCCAGATTTCAGTGCCGTCATCGTGCGGGGCGTCGGCGTGCTTGCGGCCGATGACGATGTCGGTGAAGCCGAAATTCTGCCGGTAGATCGCGTGCATCACCGCTTCTTTGGGCCCCGCGTAGAACATTTTGATGTCCAACCCGATCAGATGCACCACATCGGAAATGGCGCGGCCGACCTTCTTCCATAGTTCCTCGTCGGCGTCCCCTTGACCGAGCACTTTGTTGTCGATGAGCGCGCGGTAGGTTTTCATCCGCGTCGCGGCGTCGACGTCATCACTCTTGGTTTCGCCGACGAGCGGATTCAACACCGCCCCGGCGAAGTGACCATCGCGAGTCAGTTTTTCTAGCCCGGCGATCAGCGCGAATTCGTGGGCGCGGTGGAGGGCGTTTCGCGTTTGGAATCCGACGACGCGCTGGTATTTCTTCGCGGCGAACAGAGCCCGCGTCTCGGTCGGAGTCAGCACGACATCGCCGAAGTCATTATTTTTAGGCTGCGGGAGAACCTTGACATCGCCGCCGACGAGGTGCGTGCGCGGGTCGTCGTTCGCGATGCGGGCGCCGGGGTGATCGGTCCGGGTCGTCCCGTAGACCGCCGCGTTGTACGCCGGCTTGTTCCACAGGTAGACGTCCTTCAATTCCAACACGCCGACGACCGCGCCAGCCGAGTTCGTCAGCGGGTAACTGGTGCCGGGCGTCAAGGTCTTGGCGAGGGCCTCATCGACGGGGAACGCCAGCGGGATCGTCCACGCGTACTTTTTCCCGTTGCGGACGACGACCTCTTCTTCGAGGACGCGCTGGTACTCGGCTTTGGTCATCGGCCCCGTCAGCGGCGACAGCCCGCCGTCGGCGATGCGGTACAACGTCGACAAGTCCGCGTCCGAAATCGGAATCGCGGTCGTACTCGGCACCGTGGCGTTGGCCACCGTGCGGTTGATGAGTTCGCCACCGTGCGGGAGAATCAGATCCGGCATTCGTCACTCCGAGGGTTAAATCACGTACTGCAAGCCCTGCCCGATCGACACGATGTGGGCGAGGGTGGTTTCGTTCAACAGTTTCTGGCGCGTCCGGGCGATGGTGTCCCAGACGTCGTGGAGCGCCGTCGCCAACGGGGTCGGCTCGGCCTTTTGGCTCGCGGGGTTCGGCTCGGCCCGTTCGATGACGCCGAGGATATCGCCGAGAGAAATCTTCTCCGGTGCGCGGGCCAACTGGTAGCCACCGCTGGCGCCGCGGGTGCTCGCAATCAAGCCGGCCCCCTTCAATTGCAGCAGAATCTGCACGAGGAAGCGCGGCGGGATATCGTGCTTCTCGGCGATATCGGTCAGACGCACGGGCTTCGGATCGCCGAATCGCGCGGCGAGTTCCAGCGACGCGAGGCAGGCGTACTCGGCTTTCGCGGAGAACATCATCAGATGCCCGCCCCGTCTTTGTTCTCGATCACGTGCAGCCCGCACTCTTTCTTTTTCTTCCCGGCCCAGCGCCCCGAACGGTCGTCGTCGCCGGCGCCGACCGCGTTGGTACACGGCCAGCAACCGATGCTCGGGTAGCCCCGATCGTGGAGCGGGTTGTACGGCACACCGCGGTCGAGAATGTACTTCCAAACGTCCTTCTTCGTCCAGTTCAACAGGGGGTTGACCTTCACGAGTTCGAACTTGGCATCCCATTGGACGACCCCCGCGACGGAGCGGTCGGTCGTTTGATCCTTGCGGATCGCGCTGATCCAAGCCCGGGGTTCGTACCGGGCCAGCGCGCGTTTCAACGGGACGATCTTCCGATCGTTACAACATTGATCCGGCCGCAAGTCGAACAGCGGACCGCCGTGCTCGGCTTCGTACTCGGCGACGGTCGCGTCGGGTCGAATCATCTCGACTTCGATGCCGTAACGATCCTTGATCGTCTCGCGGAGTGCCAGAGTCTCGGCGAACTGGTACCCGGTATCGAGATTGATGAAGGTCACGGCCGGTTCGATCTCGCTGAGCATGTCGATAAGGCAACACCCCTCCGCACCGAAGGCCGTGGCCATCAACAGCTTCGGGTGAAAATGCTTGACCGCCCAACACAGTATTTCCTGCGGGCTCGCATTCCCCAGCAATTCGTTGGCGTCGGCAATCGCGTCGGCGTCCATCGGGAGAGTTTTCATACTGAAGAATACCGCGAGTACGAAGTATCTTTATCCGAATTGTGACGTTTCTGTCAAGAGTGTTCTTTTGTGCGGTCCGATGGAATTATTTGACGGGCTGCCGTTTGGAGCTTATAGTCATTACTGAACTTATCATCATTATGTAGTAATGTACTCAATATGCGGCGACCCCTTGACCTTTCTCGACGCGTATCGACAGTAACTAGGCCCTGTTCCGACCGATCCGAGGTGGCCGATGACCGAAAGTACCTACGACGACATCCCCTACGAGAGCCACCCGTTCGCGCAGTCGCACCCGAATCGGCTCTTCACCATCGGCACATTGTTCGGAATGAAACCGACGCCGGTGCAGAAATGCCGGGTGCTCGAACTCGGCTGCGCCGCGGGAGGGAACCTGATCCCGATGGCCGACTATTTGCCCGAAAGCCAGTTCGTGGGCGTCGATAACTCGGCCCAGCAGATCCGGGACGGCGTCGATACCGTCAAGCAGTTGGGCCTCGAGAATGTCATCTTCAAACACGCCAGTATCCTCGATGTCGACGCGGCGTACGGGATGTTCGATTACATCATCTGCCATGGGGTGTTCTCGTGGGTTCCCGAGAACGTCCGCTCGAAAATCTTGGAGATCTGCGGGACGCTGCTGACACCCAACGGCATCGCCTACGTGTCGTACAACACCTTCCCCGGTTGGCACATGCGCGGCATGATCCGCGATATGATGCGTTACCACGCCGCGCGCTTCAGCGACCCGAAGGACCGCATCCAGCAATCGCGGGCGCTGTTGAAGTTCCTCACGCAGTCCGTGAATAAATCCAACCCGCGTTTGCCCGAGTTGATCGGGACGATGGGCCAGAATCTCGACGCGGTGATGGCCGGGCGGCTCGACCCATCGCAAATGAAAGTCAAAGTCACATTGGCCGCGACCGCCTGCGGCGAGTTCACCGGCTTCTTCCCGATCGACTCGTTCCAAAAAAAGATGGATGGCCTACAAGCCGCAGTCGCGGCGGAGCCGTTCGACGCCCCGGCCGCACAACGCGCCGCCGCGGAGATGCGCGGTGCGCTCAACGAATTCGCGGCCGTCGTCCGCAACGAGGGGGCTTACCCGCAACTGTTGAAACAAGAGGCCGATTCGATTCAGAATCAGGCCGACCATTACCTGTATCACGAGCACCTCGAAGAGGTGAACGAGCCGGTTTACTTCCACGAGTTCACCGATTTGGCCAAGAAGCGCGGCCTGAAGTATTTGGGCGAAGCCCGCGTCGGCACGATGGTCACGGGGAACTTCGGCGCCGAGGTCGAGAAGACGTTGAAGTTGCTGGCGACGGATCAAGTCCAAGCCGAGCAGTACATGGATTTCCTCCGCAATCGAATGTTCCGCGAGACGTTGCTCTGCGCCGAACGCCACGCCGTCAGTTGGTCCGTGGTGCCCGAATCGTTGCGGGTGCTGCACGTGACGTCGGCGGCGCGTCCGGTGCTCCCCGAGGGGACGACCGAGTTGAACCTGACGGACGACGGGAGTGTCACGTATCGCAGCCCGATGGGCATGACGATGGCGACCAACCGGCCGCTGTTGAAGGTGGCCATGCACCTCCTGCAACTGGCGTATCCGGCGTCGATTCCGTTCGATACCCTCCGCAAACAGGCCCGTGAATCGATCGGCGGTGAAGAGCCGAACAATCCGCGTCAAGCGGCCGAGGACACGCAGCTCATCGCCATCGGAATGCTGAATTGCTACATGGGATCCGACCTCATCGAACTGTACGGTATGCCGATCACGTTCGCGAAATCGGCCGGGGAGTATCCGGTGGCGTTGCCGTTGGCGCGGATCCATGCCGCGAAGACGGGGATCATCGCGAACCGTCGGCACGAAGTCGTCCGCTTGAACGAACTCGACCGACAGATGATCCCGCTGCTCGATGGTGCCAACGACCGCCCCGCACTCGTGGAGAAACTGACGAAAGTCGCCGAGGCCGGGGGCATCACGGTTCGGCAACACGACGTCGCACTGACCGACCCGGGCCAGATCCGCAAGGCGTTGGAATCGATCATCGACGCGGCGCTGATCCACGTCGCTCGAATGGGCATCTTGGTCGGGTGACGGCGTTGTAAGATAACTGAAGAACCCGATTCCATTGGACAGGATAAACAAGATTCGCAGGATTTGTGAAAGGGCCCCCGTCTTTGAATCCTGCAAGTCCTGATCATCCTGTCGAGACCATTACTAGCCATGGCCAAAGACTTCTACGAAATCCTCGGTGTCTCGCGGTCGGCCTCGCAGGAGGAGATCAAAAAGGCGTACCGCAAGTTGGCCGGGAAGTACCACCCGGACCGCAACCCCGGCGATAAAGAAGCCGAGGCGAAGTTCAAGGAACTGTCGTCGGCGCACGACGTGCTTTCGGACCCGGCGCTCAAGGACAAATACGACCGCTACGGCCACACCGGTGACGCGGCCGGGCCGGGAGCCGGTGGCTTTCCCGGTGGCAATCCCGCCGATGCGGAGGAGTTCTTTCGCAACTTCGGCGGGGGCGAGGGCTTCGATCTCGGCGATCTGTTGGGCGGCGGGGCGAAGCGCGGCAAAGGTCGGGCCGGGGCCCGCAGTCGACCGCAAGCGCCCGATGTCGAAACCGATATCGACGTGCCGTTCAACACGGCGGCTCTGGGTGGGTCGATCAGCATTTCCGTCGGCGGCCGGACCATTGAAGTGAAGGTCCCGGCCGGGATCGACGACGGCAAGAAACTCCGCGTTCCGGCGAGTGCGACCGGTTCGGCCGATGTCTATTTGAAGGTGAAGATCGCCGCGCACCCGTATTTCCGCCGGGACGGGCTCGACATCCTGCTCGACCTGCCGATCTCGGTGCCCGAAGCGATCCTCGGGGCCAAGGTCGATGTGCCAACGCTCGACGGCTCGACGCTGACGGTGAAAGTACCCGCCGGCACATCAAGCGGTTCGCGGCTGCGACTCCGCGGCAAAGGAATGGCCGGCGCCGACCAATACCTCGTGTTCAAGATCGTCGTCCCCGCCAAGGTCGACGACCGCACCAAGGAACTTCTGACGGAATTCGCCGAACTGAACCCGGACGATGTGCGGGCGAACGTGGCGTGGGAGTAGGGGTGAATTGGTGATTTCTGCCAAGCAAAGTAGCAGCGGATCGTTGGTACAGAGCGCATTCCAAATCGTCGTAGTGGCTGGTGATTCGCCAGACCCCGGAGGGGTCACCGACATTAGCCGGTGGTCGCAGACCACCGGATCATGCCCGGTGTTGCCTCGACCCCGGAGGGGTCGCAGCGGTCCAAGCCCGCGCTGCGACCCCTCCGGGGTCGATCACGTGCCGATTCGGATCCGGCCGTCTCTGACCGCCGGCTATTGGACCGTCAGGAAAGCAATGCCAGCAATCGTTTCTTCGCCCCTAAGGGGCTGTCAAAGTCGGCCCCTTTGGGGCGAAGAGAAGGTCATGGTTTTCGATTTCTGACCGCAAGTAAGGACCGGCGATTCATCAACTGTCGGAATTACTGGGAACCACTCGATAATTCCATTTGGGGATGTTGTTGTCGAACACGGTTTTCATCGTCTCCTTGAAATCGTCCGCTACTTTGAGTCCGATTTGATACATCCGGCGGATCACGTTGACCGTCGTCCGCAGGCCCGTGCGAGTCGTGGCCTTCCGCATCAGGTCGACCACGGTTTCCAGCGTTTCGAAGAGCATCCCCTGGCAGGCCCGCGTGATGTGCGGAAACAAGCGGCGTTCGATCGGGTTGTACTTTGAACAATAACTCGGGTAGTGAGCCACGCGGATCTCAATGCCCAGATCATCGACCAGATTCTGCAGGTCGCGTTTGAAGAGATGGTGCGTCGCCGAATTGCTGCCGCCGCCGTCGCACAGCCAGAGAATCGAAGTGGCTCGCGGATAGCACTGCCGGCCGATCCGGTTCCAGTACCAGCGAAAACTGTCGCAGGCGAATCGGCTGGTGTCGTGGCTGAGTCCGATGTTGATGTGGCCGCGGTTGCGCGCCAGATCGTAGATGCCGTGCGGGATAATCACGCCGGTCGCCCAACTCGGGAAGTCGTGATCGAAGGCTTGGAAGGCCTGCTGCGTCCAGATGCGACCCTCACGGAACAGTTGCCCGAGGTGTTCTTTCGCCTTGGTGTCGATGGAAAAGATCGGGTTTCCCGCGTCGCGATATTCGGTCTTCAAGAGGGCAATGCGTTGGAACTGCGCGTCGCGATCCGGAGACGCGCCGCCGGCCAGGGTCTTGGCGATCTTGCGGCGTTTGAGCCCCTGATCGTCCAGCCAGTCGGCGACCACCGGCGGACTGACCGGCGTTCCCATCGCGGCCACGGTTTCCGCGATGGCCTGCGGCGACAGGTCGGTCCACAA
>JANXTU010000281.1 GCA_025352235.1 Fimbriiglobus sp. | reverse complement strand
TGTCCGCCGAACCGCCGACGACGCGGTTCGTCGTGTCGCAACTGTCGACGAGCCATTGGTACGACATCGCGGCGGCCAAGCGGGATTTGGGATACGCTCCGCGTGTAAGCTTGGAAGAGGGACTGCGGAGGTTGGCCGCATCGCTTTCAGCGTCCGCGATTTGATCCCTCAATGCTTCGACGGCGACTTCGGCACGGCCGTGCCGGAGCGTTTCATCCGCCGGGCGTAGCGGGCTTTCATGGTGAGGTCGTCGTGCTCGTCTTCGATGTCGCCGACGATTTCTTCGAGGACGTCTTCGAGGGTCAGGATGCCGAGGACGGTACCGGTTTCGTCGCGGACGATCGCCATGGGCCGGTGGCTTTTGCGGAACAGTCGCAGCGCTGCCGAAACGGGATCGGACGGGTCGAGGAACTGCGCCGGGTAGAGCGCGTCTTCGAGAATCACCACGTTTTGCAGGCTGAACAGGAAGAAAAGATCCTTCGTGTTCACCACGCCGACGATGTTGTCCACCTCGTGCCGGTAGACGGGCATCCGCGTGTGGGCCCCTTCGCGCACGGCTTCCAACACTTTGTCCGACGGCGTGCTGAGTTCGAGCGCGGCGACTTTTTCCCGGGGCACCATGATGTCGCGCACGGTTTTGTTCGAGAGCGCGAAGACGTTCCGCAAATAGTCGGCCGCTTCGGGTTCGATCAGCCCGGCCTCTTGCGTGTCGGCGATTAGCAGGTGCAGTTCGTTGACGGAGTAGACCTCGCCTTCGTCGGCGGCACTGCGGAAGCCGAGCGCCCGCAGGAACAGCCGGCTCGATCCGTTCATCAGCCGGATGACGGGCATCGAGACGCGCGCAAAGCCGTTGAGCGGCCCGGCGATCCAGAGGCCGACCCGTTCCGGGTCTTGGAGCGCCGCGATTTTGGGCATCTGTTCGCCGAAGACGACGTGCATGTAGGTGATCAGCGATAGCGTCAGGCCGATGGACAGCACGCGCACGAACGGCCCTTGCCAAGCGTCCGGGGCGTTTTCGAAAAGCGGTTCGATCAGCCGGGCGATGGCCGGTTCGCTGACGAACCCGAGCGCCAAGCTGGCCAGTGTGATGCCGAGTTGCGCCGCGGCGACGCTTCGGTCCATATCAACGACCGCTTCAAACAGAGCCTTCGCCCGGTCCCGCCCTTCGTCGACGAGTTCTTGGACGCGCGATTTGCGAATCGAGACGATGGCGAATTCGGCCGCGACGAAATAGCCGTTGACGAGGATGAGGATAGGGACGAGGACGAGCCCGACCCAAAGGGGTAGTCCCGTGGAAGGGGTGGCGGCCAAAAGCGATGCGGCGAGCAAAATCGTCTCCGGTGAGGTTTCAGGGCACGATGAGAACAGAGCAAGTTAAATATAAGCCGCGAGACGCATTGCGGGCACGAAAGGGTGCAACCAAATTCTACGAGGGGTATCGGTTGTCGGAGAGTGCATGCCACGCGGAGCATCGTCGCCTTTCGCTCCGCGAAAGTGAGGGATGAGTGGTGAGTGGAGTCAATGAGCGTCATCGTTGGCCTGAGCCGCACTTTCGCGGAGCGAAAGGCGACGATGGCCCGACAGCTTACCAGTAGCCTTTCCGACGTGCTGGAAATACGCCTTCACCTGTCTCCCTCTCCGAAACGAGAGTGGAGCGGCCCCAAAGGATGCCAATGTCCGTCGTGCGTCAATCCATGTGCGTGAAGTCGCTTACAGGATCGTTCTGAAGGGACACGTGTCCTACTTGACAAGTTCCTTTTCCGCCGTGAGCTTGACCTTGGGCCCATGCCAACTCTGGCCAGTCACACCCGAGGTCAACAGAGGAACCGGGAACGACTCCCTCGACTTCTCGGCGTTTTCCCAAACTATCAGGATGCGGCGAGCCTTGTACTCGTAGATCCACTTGCCCTCGGCTTTGGCTTCCACTGATTTCACCACGCCACTCTTATCGAAAACCCATGAGGCTTGGTAGTTGATGGCTGAACCGTTGCGAGTCTGGCCGACCATACTGATTCGCCAAGATCCCACCAAGGCGTCGAGAACATCCTTCGGCATGAACTTCAAATCGGCCAAGTCCATCAGTGCGGTCTGCACGCGAGTTGCTTCATCGAACTTCTTCGCCTTCGTCAACTCCATCACCGTAGTTTTGAGTGCCTTTTCCCACTTCGCCTTCGCATCCCACCAGCCAGTTTCGTAGGCGATCCTGTGCACGGCCATGCTTGGGTGGGTTGGGAGGCAGGCGTCATCCGCCACGAACAACTCGCGATCACGGGTGAGACCTTTAACATCCGCCAAGTTCCCCTTGGCGGTCATCCTGTCGATGGTGGTGTCAAACTGGGCCAGCAGGCCATCCTTAAGCCTCCCAAGGCTCTTAGAGTGTTCGGCTTCGGCGACCTTTTCGGTCGGTTGCTCTGTTGCAGTGGCAAAATTGAACGGAATGATGTGCGCGAGCAAAAACAAAATTGCAATTCGCACGGCAGCGCTCCGGGTGCAAGGGGTCAGGATTGTAGCCGGTTTGCGGAAGGTGTGCTGGCAAATAACGGGTGTCAACTTGGGTGGGTCTGGCAAATTTTTCTGGCGCATTGGAGTGGTCGTGGTCAAGATAGGGGTCTGTGTTCGCAACCCCTGTCTGAGGCGCATTATGGAACCGATGCCCAAACTCGACCGCGCGGCCCGAACCAGTTGATGCGGTCGGACAGCGGAACGCAACCGCTCACGCGCCACAGCCGTTCGCCGATTCGCCCCCACGACCAGCCCAGGTCCGTGGAAAAATTTCTCACTACCGACATTTCTCCGGTACTGGTTCCGTGTACACTACTATCTTCCCCGAATCGGGCGGGGATGATTCACCACTCCACACGGGTATTTTCGATGGCCGCCGCCAAAGACAACCGCGAATTGAAATCGGCACTCAGCCAAATCCACAAGGAATTCGGCGAGGGGGCGATCATGTCCCTCGGCGACGTTGCCTCCCAAGAAATCGAAGGGATCAGCAGCGGGTCCATCGGCTTGGACATCGCGCTGGGCGGCAAGGGCCTACCGCGCGGGCGGATCATCGAGATCTACGGGGCCGAAAGTTCCGGCAAAACGACCATCGCGCTGCACGCC
>JANXTU010000016.1 GCA_025352235.1 Fimbriiglobus sp. | reverse complement strand
CGATTGCACAAGAAACCCGACTTGTTGACCTCACTCAAAAAGCGATGACCGGCGGTTCCTACTCTCGGGGAATGCGCGTGAGAGCACCAGCCTTGGATCCCAGAAACTTGCCGGTGACCCGCCGCTGAAGTCTTGGACCCGCAGCAACAGGATTTGAACAGCATGTCCTCACTCTCCCGACGCGACTCTCTCAAGTACGGCTCCGCGACCATCGTCGGGTGCGCGTTCCCGTTCGCCGTGCCGGCGCGGGAACGCGATGCCAAAAAGGCGGAACCCCGTCCGGTCGCCGCCGTTGTCACGGAGTACCGGCACAACTCGCACGCGGATGTCACACTCACCAAGATTCTGGAAGGGTGGAAGCACGATGGCTGTGCCGGGCCGGCGCTCAAACTCGTCTCGCTCTACGTCGATCAGTTTCCCAAGAGCGACATCGTCCGCGAGCTGTGCAAGAAGCACGGCGTCCCCATCTTCGATTCCATCGAGAAGGCCGTGTCCGTCGGGGGCAAGTCGATTCCGGTCGACGGGGTGCTCAGCATCGGCGAACACGGCGACTACCCGACGAACAAACTCGGCCAGCAACTCTACCCCCGCAAACGGTTCTTCCGGGAGATCACCGACGCCTTCGAGAAGTACGGCCGCGTCGTGCCGGTGTTCAACGACAAGCACATCAGCACGGTGTGGGACGACGCGAAGTGGATGTACGACCGGGCCGTGAAGCTGAAAGTGCCGTTTATGGCCGGGTCGTCGCTGCCACTCACGTACCGGAGCCACCCGCTCGACGTGCCGGTCGGGAGCGAGATCGAGGCGGCCGTCGGAATCGGGTACAGCGGGCTGGACGTGTACGGGTTCCACGCGCTGGAGTGCTATCAGTCGCTCGTCGAACGGCGCAAGGGCGTCGAAACGGGTGTGAAGTCGGTGCAGTGCCTCGAAGGGAAAGCCGTGTGGCGGGCGGTCGATGACGGATGGGCGGGGATCGATGTCGCGGAGGCCGTGTACGGCGTCCTTCCTAAAACGAAGAAGCGGATCCGCGACGACGAGAAGGCGATCCTCTTCGCGTTCGAGTACACCGACGGATTCCGCGGCGCGCTCTTCATGCTGCCGAGCGCCCTTCTGTCCGGCGTTGCCGTGAAACTCAAAGGGCAAAAGCCGGTCGCGACCGGGTTCGAGGAACGAGCGGAGCCGCGATACCCCCACTTCGCGTACCTGCTGAAGGCGATCGAAGCGATGATCCACACGGGCAAGCCGGTCTACCCGGTGGAACGGACCCTGCTGACGGGCGGTATCCTCGATCGTGCCCTCAAATCGAAATCGCTGGATGGGAAAAAACTCGACACCCCCGAACTGGTGATCGCGTACACTCCCATCGAATACCCGCACGCCCCCAAGCCCGACCTGCTCGCCGCGCCGCCGACGAAATAGGGACTCCCCTTCTACTCCCACCGATCCGTTGGCTGCAGGGATTGCAGAAGATGAGTGAGTTCATTGCCACTTGCGAGCAGGAAATCGGCCACTGAATGCCGGAAGAGCATGGACGGCGGAAGTGGAGGACGGCAGCGGCTAGTCGATTGGCAGCTTCGAGGGACATAAGCCGACCGGCTCGACCCGTCGGGCTTTCACGTCGTAGACGTCGCGGATGCGGGCGGGTTGTTTTTCCATTTCGTCGGGCAGTTGCTGCAACCGGCGCGTCCAACTGGCCAGGTCGGCTTCGATCTGCTGCCGTTCGCCATCGAGAAAGTCGGTGAGCAGGAGTTGCCGGTTCTTCTTGGCGGTTTCCAGAATTCGCGCTTGCTGCTTTTGAAGGATGTCGAGCATTTGCGCGGCTTCTTCTTTCCACCGAGCGGTGAGCTTCAGGATCGATTCTTGGGCGCGCGCTTCGAGATGCGGGAGCAACTCGGCGACATCCTGCGGCCCGGCGGCTTGCAGTTTCTTGAAGATCGTGTCGTTCTTCGGCTGGATTCCCTTCGCCAAAGCTTCTTCGAGAAGGCCGAGGGTGAGGAGTTCCGTTTCTCGTTCTCTCCTTGACGTACTCACATCGATTTGCTGCTTATAGCAATCGCCAGGGCAGCGGCCTACCCGACTGACAACGTGGTGTCGCCCGGCGATTGGCTCGCGACGCTCTACGGCGCGATGGGCTGGGCCCCCGAAGCCGAAGTGATCGACCGGGAAGGTCGTCCCCATCGCATCAGCGATGGGAAACCGTTCGAAGCCCTGTTCGGCTGAGTCACGCCAGGATCCCGGTCACCACTTCGCCGAGGACATCGGTCAGCCGGAAGTCGCGGCCCGCGTGGCGGTAGGTGAGTTTCTTGTGATCGAGGCCGAGCAGGTGGAGCATCGTGGCGTGCAGGTCGTGGAAGTGGACTTTGTCCGTCTGCGCGTAGAAGCCATATTCGTCGGTCGAGCCGTAGCTAGTGCCCGCTTTCACACCGCCGCCGGCGAGGAAGTACGTGAAGGCGTGCGGGTGGTGATCGCGGCCATCCTTCCCTTGCGCGACCGGTGTGCGACCGAACTCGCCTCCCCAGACGACAAGCGTATCCTTCAACAACCCTCGTGCTTTCAGGTCGGTCAACAGCCCCGTGATCGGCTGATCGACCTCGAGCGCATTGCGCGCGTGATCCTTTTTCAGATCGCCGTGTTGGTCCCACTTGTAGCTGTGGGAGCACTGCACGAAGCGCACGCCCGCCTCGGCGTAGCGCCGGGCCATGAGACACTGCCGGCCGAAGTTCGCCGTCGCGGGGTTGTCCAAGCCGTAGAGCGCCTTGATTTCCTTGGTCTCCTTCGACAGATCCTGCACTTCCGGTGCCGCGGTCTGCATGCGGAAGGCCATCTCGAATGACTGGATTCGACCTTCGAGCGCGGGATCGGGGCCGAGCGTGGCCAACCGTTCCCGATCCATCTCGCCGAGGAGATCGATCTCGCGGCGCTGTTGATCGCGGGGTGTCGTCCCGGCGATGAACGGCACTGCCGCGCGCTCCGAAGAGACCCCCGCGTTGCCGAGCGGCGTGCCCTGGTAGATCGCCGGGAGGAAGGCGGACGAGTAATTGTTCACGCCGCCGTGGGAGAGCGACGGGCAGATGGTGATGAAGCCGGGGAGGTCGCGGTTCTCGGTGCCGAGGCCGTAGTTGACCCACGAGCCCATGCTCGGCCGCACGAAGGTGTCGCTGCCGGTGTGGAGTTCTAGGAGCGCCCCGCCGTGCCGGGAGTTGGAGCCATGCATCGATTTGATGAAGCAGAGGTCGTCGACGACCGTCGCGATCTTCGGGAAGAGTTCCGAGACGGTCGCCCCGCTCTGGCCGTATTGCTTGAACTTCCAGGGAGAAGCCAGGAGGTTGCCGGTGGCGCCCGAGACGACCCGCGGCTTGGGGAAGGGCAAGGGCTTTCCGTCGTCCTCGGTCAACTTCGGCTTGTAGTCGAAGGTATCGACCTGGCTCGGGCCGCCGTGCATGAAGAGGAAGATCACGCGCTTCGCCTTCGGCGCGAAGTGCGGCTTCTTCGGCGCCAACGGGTGAACCTTGGTCTCAGCTTGCGCCAGAAGATCGGTCAGCGCTAGCAACCCGAAGCCCGTGGCGGACGATTGCAGCATTTGTCGGCGAGAGAGCATGGGGTCACTCCACGAAGGCGAATTCGGCCGAGGCCAGTAACACGCGACAGAAGCCCTGCCAGACCTTGAGTTTCTTCGGTTCCGATGATGCGTCGGCCCCGGCGAAGTACTTGAGCACACGGGACTCCTCGACACTCGTCGCCCGGCGAGCGTAGACCCGGCGGTACGCTTCCTGAATGCGGGCGGTGTCGTCGCCATTGATTTCCAGCAGCGATTTGGCGAACGCCTCGGATGAGAGATCCGCCACCATGCTGTTCAGTTGGAAGAGCGCTTGCGCGGGGATCGTTGTCTGTTGCCGAAGTCCGGCCGTTGTCGAGGGGTCGGGAAAATCGTTGGCCATCAGCACTTCGTGGACGCCGCTGCGGATGATCGGCAGGTAAACCGTCCGCCGGGGGACCGAGAAGTTGTCGGCTCCTCGGCCGCCGGTGCTGTTCACGTAGTTGCGATTGGCGGTGGTCATGATCGTGCCGCCCGGCATGCGGTCGAGGATTCCCGCGACCGCGAGCATACCGTCCCGTTGTTCCTCCGCGTCGAGCCGCCGGCGATTGAACCGCCAGTAGGCGCGGTTCTCGGGATCAGGCTGAAACTTGTCGCCGTCGTATTGTGTGCTCATCTTGTACGCCGAAGAGTTCACGATGAGCCGGTGGAGTTGTTTGACACTCCAGCCGGACTTCACGAACTCGGCGGCCAGGTAATCGAGCAGTTCCGGGTGCGTCGGGCGTTCGCCGAGCCGGCCGAAGTTATCGGGTGAGCGAACGAGGCCGGTGCCGAAGTGCCCGAGCCAAACCCGATTCGCCATGACCCGGGCCGTCAACGGGTTGTTCGGGCTGGCCACCCACTCGGCTAGTTCCAAGCGGCCGCTCCCATTGGAAATAGGCGTTTGTTGATCCCCCGCGAGGATCACCGGGAACCGGCGCGGCACTTCCGCCCCGAGCGTCAGGTGGCTGCCCCGGAGGTGGATACGGAGGTTCTGGCTCTTCTCGTCTTCGACCGCCATCGCCTCTTCGACCTTCGGTTTCTCCTTGTCGAGGGCCGCCAGTTGTTCTTTCGACTTTCGAGCCGCGTCCGCGAGTTTGGCATCCACGGCAGTATCCAACTCCGGCGAACTGCTGAATGGGCCTTTGGGGTCGTTGGCGATCTTGGTCAACTCTTCGACAGCCGGCAGTTTCCCCTGCCATTTCTCAGCGAGCTTGGCCCAGAGCTTCAGCGCGGGGAGCAGTAGTTTCTTAGACGTCGCCAATTCCTCGGCCGAGAGGGGTGCGAGCTTGGCATCCTCGGCGGGCAGCAACGCGAGTTTGTCGAAGTGCGGGATCGCCCCGGCGTTCTCGAGGCGGAGGGTCGCCTTGCCTTTCGGCAGTTTCACGCTGACTTCGGCAAACCACTTCTGCCCATCCGGGTTCCAAGAGCCGGTTGCCTCCCCGGCCGCATCTTTGCGGACGATTTTCCCACCGACCGACAGGATCGTCGGCCGAGCCATCGCTGCGGCGTAGCACAGAGCGACCTGATACGTCCCTTCCGTGGGAACGTCGATGTCGTATTCGGCGAAGTTTGGCACTTGGCCGCCGTTTATGATGACGCCGATCCCATCGCCATAGCCGTCGGTCAATTTCTGCACGTTGCCACGGGTGAAGTTCTCCGCTTCGACGACGATGCTCCCTGGGAGCTTGTCTTTCACCGGGTCGGCCGTGACGAGCTTGTTCGGTCCACCGCGCCGAGCGAGTTCCAGCGCGGCCTCGGCGTAGACCGTAGCTTGCTTGCGTTCCAGGATGATCCGGGCTTTCACCGCTTCGCGGAGATCGGCTTCGAGCCTGCGGGCCGTCTCATTCACAGCGGCTCGTTTCTTCTCGAACTCGGCGAGTTTGACGAGGCTCTCCGCCGAACCGACGGGCCGCTCGTGCCATTGGGCAACGACGCCGTAGCTCCGCATCGATTTGGTCGAGTAGAACATTCCCGCGAGGGCGTAGTAATCGGCCTGCGAGATCGGGTCGAACTTGTGGTCGTGGCAACGGGCGCAACCGAGGGTCAAGCCGAGGAACGCTTGGCCGAGCGTGTCGAGTTGCTCGTCGATGATGTCCATCCGCATCTTCATCGGATCGTCTTCCGCGAGCATTTTCGGGCCGATGACCAGGAAGCCCGTCCCGGTCATGCGATCCGCTTTTTCGATGGCCGTGCCGCCGGGGAGAAGGTCGCCGGCGATCTGTTCCTTGGCGAACTGGTCGAACGGCTTGTCGGTGTTGAAGCTGCGGATCACGTAGTCGCGGTAGCGCCAAGCGTTGCCGTGGGCGATGTTCTCGTCCATCCCGTTGCTGTCGGCGTAGCGGGCCACATCGAGCCAGCGCCGCCCCCATTTTTCACCGTAGGCGGTCGAAGCGAGGAGTCGATCAACGAGCTTGTTCCAAGCCACCGGAGTTGTGTCGCTCAAGAAAGCTTCGACCTCGGCCGGTGTCGGGGGCAGCCCCGTGAGGTCGAGGGTCAATCGGCGGATGAGCGTACGTTTGTCGGCTTCCGGCGCGGCCTTCAGGCCGAGCTTCTGCCGGTTGACTTCGAGATAGGCATCGATCGGGTTCAGCTTCGGCTCGGGCGACTTGGCCACCTTCACCGGTTGAAAAACCCAGAATGCTTTCTCCTCAGCAGTGATCACGCGGACCGCCGCGGGCTTTGGCGGCGTCTGTACGACCGGCTGAGCATCGGGCCAGACGCCCCCGTTTTTCACCCACGCCGTCAGCGCAGCGATATCGGCGGCCGGGAGTTTGTCCTTCGGCATCTTTAGTTGTTCGCTGTGCCGGATCGCCGTGATGATCAGGCTTTGCTCCGGTTTCCCCGGGACGAGGGCCGGGCCGCTTTCGCCACCCTTGAGCATCGCGGCGAGCGAATCGAGGCGGAGATCGCCCTTTTGCTTGGTGTCGCTGTGGCAGCCCCAGCATTTTGCGGAGAGCAGGGGGCGGATGGTCTTTTCGAACTCGGCCTCGGGCGGAGCCGCTTGTAAGGCCGTGGCGCAAGCAAGAAACACGAGCGCCGAAAAGAACCGTGCCACGGGATAGGCTCCGAAAATAGGCGGGGCGAGTTCGAATCTGTCGTGCAAATTGGCTGTAGTAGGTGAAACTAAAATACCAGAAACTTGTCCGCTTCGCAAGAGTCCGCAGGGTCCAAAAACCTTCTTTCTGATGCGGCATGCCGCCGAACGGCCAAGGCGCTCTACCGCTCCGTGTCCGGGTTGATGAACGAACTCGGCATGGTTCTGCATGAGTGGTGGAGGACTGACCATCTCGGAAGTCGGCGACCGGCTGAACCGACGGCCAGGTAGATGGTGCCGGTCGGGCCGATGGTCAACATGAATGGGCCCGTGACGGGGGTCAAGGGTTTTACCCGGAGCATGAGACGGGAGCGCTGGTCGGCGACATATGGTAACGAGGCTCGTGGAGAGGAAGAGGTTGCAACAATGTCGTCCGAACAGCAAATCGAGAAGCCTCACCCCGCCGCGATCAGCCGGCGCTCCTCCGGCGTCAGCCGGAACAAGTCCGCCACGCGGTCGTTCACCGGGGTGTGCCAACGATTCTTGGAGTCGTCATTCCAGCGTGAGCCCACCCACCCAATCGTGGAATGACGTCCGACTTTCGGAACGACCTAGCGCGGCAAGGAGTTACGTCCGATTTCAGGTGCCTCCCCTGGCTGGGATTCCCAAGTCATTCCCCCGTGGCTCCAAGAATTGTTGTCATACCCGCCTCACCCCGCCGCGATCAGCCGGCGCTCCTCCGGCGTCAAGTGGAACAGATCCGCCACGCGGTCGTTCACCTGCTCCTCGAGCAGCGCGAGCTTCTCGGGGGCCATTCCCTCCGCCTTGAGCTGCGTGATGCGGTGCGTCAGCAGTTCCAACTCGGATTGCTGTTGCGGGGTCGCGGGTGGGATGGGAACTTGGCCAACGTAGATCGATTTGAAGCGTCGATAATCTCCACGAATTGCGGGACAGATCTGATTAATGAAATGCTGGATCACATTTGAGTTAAGAATCGCGACGAAATGTTTCGGCGCTTCAGGTATGAGGAACAGAGTGCAGTCTGGAAATAGGCTTTCTTCGTCAAGCGCGAAATGGCAGTGGAAGGCGATATCCGGGTATACGATCTTCGGCTGCTCGAACTCCTGCCAGTAGGCGATGTTGTCCTGAATTTCGTACCATTCGTAGCTTCCTGCTTTGCGGCCTCCTTCGATGCCGGGTGTCAATTGCGGTTTGAATTGCGTGAGGTACTTCTTGATCGCCGGGAACTTGTTGATCTCGATGCCGCGCCGCGTGAAGATCAGCCACTTATCCTGCGATACCACGCGCCAGCGCTTGACATCCCGGCCGCGGAGGAACGGTTTCAGCACCGCCGCGCTCGACGGATGCTCGGCGATCAGGCGGTCACGGGTCGCACGATCCACCACGAAGGCTTCGTTCAACCCCGTCAAGACACCGCGGCGTCGCCGTGTTCGAGCGGACCGTCACCAACCTGCTCGAACGCTACGACGAACTCCTCGCCGTCTCTCTGGGCGACGACCGCCGATTGAAGAAACGGCTGGCGAAGCAGGGCCGGGTCATCCTGGCGATCGACGGTCTTCAGCCGGATGTCGGCCACGAGGTGTTGTGGGTCCTCCGGGATTGCCGGTCGGGCGAAATCCTCTTGGCGAAGAGCCTCCTCTCAGCCCGCCAGGAAGACTTGGCCGGATTGCTCTCGGCGGCTCGAGCGGCCTGTCCCGTGCCGGTCGGCGCGGTCGTCTCCGATGGCCAGCACTCGATCCGCAAAGCGGTGGCCGAGGTGTTCCCCAAAGTCCCGCACCAACTCTGTCAGTTTCATTATTTGCGTGAGGCGGGCCGGTTGATCTACGAGAAGGATCGCCACGCCAAGAAGGAGTTGAAGAAGCGGGTGCGGAACATCCGCGGGATCGAGCGGAAGACCGAACCGATCCGGATGCGGAGGCGATCCGGGGCTACGGCTCGGCGGTCCGCAGCGCGTTGACGGACGACGGGCGTCCGCCCCTGGAAGCGCCGGGATTGAAACGGCACGAGCGTCTGTCGGCCATCGGGAACAGCCTCGACGCGGTCGAGAAAAAAAGGGGCTCCCGACCGAACTCCAGCAGTTGCGAGGGGCGATCGAGAAAGGGTTGAACGCGACGGCCGACTTGTGGCCCCGATTTATCTGGCGTTCGGGTGGATCCACTTGGCCGCCCATGATCTCGGTTTGGAGGAAACCTCCGGGGCGGTCATCCGCAAGAAGCTGGGCGGACTGCTGGGGGCCATGCGGAGGCATCGGACAGCGGCGGGCGATCGGAAAGGGGCGGTGGATCACTTCGTGACAGTCACTCGGAGTTACTGGCCGGGCCTGTTCGCCTGCTACGACACGGCGGATGTGCCGCGGACGAACAACGACTTGGAGCCACTCTTCGGGTCGCACCGCTACCACGAACGGCGAGCCAGTGGCCGAAAAGGCGGATCGCCGGGCATGGTGCTACGGGGATCGGTACGGTTGGTGGCGGGACTGGCGACCCGGAACCGCGAAGTGACCGCGGCGGACTTGGATGCAGCCGACCGGGAAGAATGGAAACGAACCCGGGCCGAATTGGAGGTGCGTCGCCAGCGAAGGGTCGAACGGAGACGGTTCCGCCGCGACCCGAAGGAATACCTGAAAGCCCTGGAAAACAAGCTCATCCAGTCAGGTTTGCCAGCCTAGAAAAAAATGGCATGACCAAGCGGAAGATCGAGTATTGGGTGATCCCTCCCGACGCGGACGGGGAGTTCGTCGCCCACATGGAGGAGGTGCTGGAAACGTACGAAAAAGTCTACGATCCCGCCTGTCCGGTCGTGTGCATGGACGAGCAGCCGGTGCAATGGATCGGCGAGACGCGGGTGCCGATCCCGGCGACGAAGGAGCACCCCAAGCGGGTCGACTACGAATACGAGCGGAAGGGGACGGCGAGCATTTTTATGTTCGCCGAACCGCGGTCGGGCTTCCGGGAAGCGACGGCGCGGCCGCGTCGGACCAAGTTGGACTGGGCGCTCGAAGTGGCGCGGATGTTGGACACGCGTTACGCGGGCGTCGCTCGGATCACGCTGGTCTGCGACAACTTGAACACGCATACGAAGGGGGCGTTTTACGAAGCGTTCCCGGCCGACAAGGCCCGCGAGTCCGTGCGTCGGATCCAATTCGTGTACACTCCCAAGCACGGCAGTTGGCTCAACGTGGCGGAATGCGAGTTGAGTTGCCTGACCAGCCAATGCTTGAAGGACCGCCGGATCGGCGATCTCGCGACGCTGCAATCCGAAATCGCCGCGTGGTC
>JANXTU010000210.1 GCA_025352235.1 Fimbriiglobus sp. | reverse complement strand
TGTTTGCGGGCCCGGTCGAGTTCGCCGCTGAACAGGAAGAGTTCGAAGAGGAAAAAGCGGGCCGGGTTGTTGGCCGGCTGCGACTTGACTTTGGCGATTTGGGCGTCGATCGCGTCGCGGAGCTTTCCGGCTTGGAACAGTTCGCTGGCGGTCATATCGCACCATTCCGGTTCGGGGCATCGACGGAAAAAGGGCGAGCCGGAGTTCGGGTCGCCCGCTGCGGATCGGATTACTTCTTGCCTGAGGCGAGGTCCCACGAGGCGATGGCGGGGGTGGCGGCTTTGTTCTTCACGTCGGTTTCGGTGTGCTTCCACTCGATCTTGGTGAAGTTCAGCGCGAGCATCTCGGTGGGCTGCTGGCTCGCGTCCCCGCCGCTTCCGGACATGCTGAAGTTCGAAATCAGCGTGTTCTCGAGGGTGAGTTCGAGGAATTTTTGCTGGGTCGCGCCGTCCGTCGAGGTTTTGGTGAACGCGATGTTCACTTTTTTGCCTTCGCCGTAGAGTGAAGCCGTGAAGAGCCCGGTGCTCGCCTTATCCTGTGGCTTGCTGACCGTGATGTCGGAGAAGCTCGGGGTTGACGATTCCCGGTTGCCGCGGGCCCCGGAGGCAATGGAACGGTTGACGCCCAGTTGGCACGAGTCGAGTTCGATCCACTTTTCGAAGCCCGCCGCCGTCACCGCGCCGTCGATCCCGTCGTACTTCATGTAAATCGGCATGACCATCTCCCAGTAGAAAGGCGTGTGTTCGAAACGCGGGGGGAGCCATCGGCGACTGCCGATTCCAACTCCGCCACCGTCGTCCGTTCCACCAGAGTAATGCGGAACCGGTCCGCACCCGGACACCGCGTGCAAAATTATTTCCGACCCGTCCCGACGAGTCATTTACCCAGTTGCTTGGCCACCATCCGCAGCGAGATATCGAGGCCTTCCAATTGGAAGTGCGGCCGCATGTGGGCGACGGCGCGGTACATACCGGGTTGACCGGGGACGTCCGCGACTTTGATCTCGGCCCACGCCAGCGGGTACTTCGCCTTGGTTTCGTCGCTTTGCCCTTCCGGGTTGGATACGACGTAGTTGTTGATCCAGCGGTTCAGCCAGATTTCCATCTCGCCGCGTTCCATGAATGAGCCGACTTTGTCGCGGACCATGACTTTGAGGAAGTGCGCGAATCGCGAAACGCACATCAGTTGGTTGAACTTCGTGCCGAGGACGGCGTTCGCCGTCGCGTTGTCGCGGTCGTACTTCTTCGGCTTCTGCGCCGAGGTCGCCGACATGAACGCGGCGTAGGGTTTACCTTTGCAGTGGATCAGCGACAGGAAGCCGAGCTTCTCGAGTTCCTGTTCGCGGCGTTCGGTGATGGCCACTTCGGTTGGGCACTTCATGGCGACATCGCCATCGTCCGTCGGGAACGTGTGGACGGGCAGGCCTTCGACTTTGCCGCCGCCTTCGACGCCGCGGGTGCGGGCCATCCAACCGTGTTTGGAAAACGCGTCGGTGATCCGGGCCGCATAACACCACGAGGCGTTCATCCAGAGGTACTTGTCGTGGTCGACGCCGTCGACGTTCTCTTCGAAGTTGAATTCCGCGACCGGCTGGAATTTCTCACCGTAGACTTCGCGGGCCAAGACGCGCGGGCAAGTCAGGGCGACGTAGCGCGAATCTTCCGATTCGCGGAAGGCTTGCCAAGCGGCGTAATCGGGCCCCGTGAAAATCTTGGCGAGGTCGCGCGGATTGGACAGTTCCGAGAAACGGTCCATGTTGAACGATTTCGGGCTGACGTTGGCGACGAACGGGGCGTGCGCCGAGGCCGCGATGCCCGCCATTCCGGCCAAGATTTTCACGTCCGGCCCGCGGCGGCAATCGAAGTCGTAATCGCCCATGAGCATGCCGAACGGGTGGCCGCCGAGGGTACCGTACTCTTCCTCGTAGACTTTCTTGAAGGTCTCGGACATGTCGAATTCGACGGCCCGCTCGAGGTCGTTGCGGAGTTCGTCCTTGGTGATGTTGAAGACGCGGATCTTCAGCGACTCGCCGGTTTCCGACTTGCTGACGAGGTGATGCAGGCCTCGCCACGTCGCTTCGAGCTTCTGCAGCGCGGGGTTGTGCAGAATCTCGTTCATCTGCGCCGTCATCTTTTGGTCGATGGCGCCGATCCAGAACTTGATATTCGTTTCGACGTCTTTGCTGACCGTGCCGCCGGACTGCAGCGACGCTTTGATGAAGTCGTTGAGGGCTTCGAGGCCCCGACTGCGGGCGGCGCTGTCGTCGGTCACTTTCATGCGGCCCAGCGCCGCGTCGAGCCACTGGTTGCTATCGAATTCTGTCGTGGTGGTCGCGGCGGACCCGGCTGATTGTTCGGCGGCCATGTCGGGAAAACTCCGGCGGGTGCGGTGTGGGGGAACGGGTTACTTCGCGTCCGAGGCCGGCTTCATGGCGTCGAGGAGCGCTTGCTTCTTCTCGGTGTTGCCGAGGACTTCGCCGAGCAGTTTCTCGAGGGCGTCGTTGCCCTCCATTTTCCCGAGCAGTTCCGTGAGCTTATTGCGCATTTGCAGCATTTCGTTGAGGACGGGCACTTGCTCCGCGATGCGGGCCGGCTCGAAATCTTCGAGCTTGCTGAACTTCAATTCGACGTTCAGCAAGTCTTCGGATTTGTCGTCGACCTTGTTCGCGACCCGGAAGGCGACGCGCGGCCCGGCCCGGTTCATCACGTCGCCGAAGTTGTCGCGGTCGATCGGTACGAACTTGCGCTGTTTGACGGGGCGGTTCGCCTCGGCGGGCATCCCGGACAAATCGGCGAGGACGCCGACCACGAACGGCAGTTCCAACAGGGGCTCCGCACCTTCGGTTTCGACTTTGTAATCGATCCGGACGCGGGGGGCTCGGACTCGTTTCAGCGTGTCCTGATAGCTGTCGGGCATGGCGGGACTCTTGGACGTGGAGTGGGACGATGCACCCGCAGCCAGGCGCTCCGGGTCATCCTACTGACCGGCGTTCCCACGCTCAACAGCCATCCGGGCGGGTTGTCTAAAAAACCAGTCGGGGGCGGAGGGCGGAGTCAAGGCCTCGGTGAAAATAGAGGAATTGCGAGAAAGAGGTCGCCCACAGGAAGAAAGCCACCGACCTCGACCCGCTCCGCGAGCGCTTCAAAAAACTGCTCGCGGAGTTGGAGGCGAAACGGTGACGGCCGATCACTCCCCGGAGCCGGAAATCTTCTCAAGGTTTTCGGATTCCTTCTCGTAGTTGAACTCCGCCTTCAACATCTCGAGGGCTTCCTCGCGGGCTTGCTTGCGGGCTTCGCCCTCGAACCGACCGGCCATTTCCCCGGAGACGTTTTTCGAGTTGTCGCCGGCGTTGTAGACGAGACTGTAGAAGGCCAAGCTGCCGCGCTCGGTGCGTTCCAAGACCACCGCGACGTAGAACGTGCTCTCGGGGCGATCGAGCATCACGAACGACGTCGATAGCGGCTTCCCGCTGTTCGCGATCAGGTCGTCCTGTATTTTTTGGGTCGGGTAGGGGATGTTGTCCGATTCCTTCAAGCCGTAAGGCTTGGCGGACGGCGAGCCGCTCTCGGGGTCGAATTGATCGATCACCACGCGGGAAATCCGCGGCATTTCGAACCGCTTGACGCGCTCTTGGGCCGCGGGGTCGGCGAACTGGGCCCGGAAGGCCGCGTGCTGGTCGATGAAGCCTTTACCCGTCGCGGTAAAGTCGACACCCAAGTTGGCCGTCTTGCTCGCAAGGTCCTCTGCGGCTTTTTTGGCCAGTTCGCGGGCTTTCTGGCGCTTCCAGATGTCGACGCATTTCGCCCGCGATTTTTCGAAGTCCTTGGCCGCTTCGGCCGGGACATCGGAAGTCCGCCAGACGAGATATTGCGATTCGAAATCGTTGGGCCGGGGGAACGAGCGGTCGTTCGCATCGGGGTACGGGAACGGGGCGTAGTAGCTCATAGCGGGCTTGAGTTGCCCGCTGACCGGATCGAAGTCGTTGAAGAAGCGACGGCCGAAGAACGAAGCGGCTGTCACGCCGGCGTGGGAGCGAGACAGGCGCTCTTTGAGCGGGGCCAAGCCGGGATCGTCGCCGATGAGGTGCACGTCGTAGAAGCCGGTCGACCCGCCGAGTTTCAACCCGCGGCCGAGTTGCGGTTTGCCGTCTTTGTCGAGCCAGTTGGACGCGGGCGCGGCGAATTTGGCGATAAACGCCTCGGCGTCTTTCGAGTTCTTCTCTTTGTCCTCGCCTTTGTCGATCTTGGCGAGTTCGTCGCGCAGGGTTTGTGCGTCTTGGCGGGCCAACGTGAAACGGAGATCGTCGCGGGTCTTTTGGGCCAGTTGCGTTTTCACGGCGGTCAGGGGCAGGTGTCCCGTGGCCCGAACCCATGGCGTGGCATTCGTCGCGAATTGCCCGAACCCCGCCACGCCGGCCATGTTCGACCAGCCCAGCGAGGCGATGAAACTATTGAACCGCAGTTTGCGCTCGTAGACGCCGGCGTTCAGGGTCGACCCGTTGGCCACCGCGGCAAGGTTGCCGAGGGTGCCGAGCGGCATGGCCGCGAGTCCCACCGTGGTGGCGGAGACCTGCGGGTTGGCGTAGCTCGACGCGAAAACGGGATTCAGCACTTCGAGGGCGCCTTCGGTCTTATCGTCGGGTTTCAGCATCAGGCGGGTCGTCAGTAGCCAATGGGCATCGGCCTGCCCCGTCTGCTTGGCGCGGTATTCGTCGTAGGCCCCCAAGAGGCCGGGGTTGTCGAGTTTCTGCACGGCGAGCGCCGCGGCGAGAGCCACTTCGCCGGGGAGTTTGCCGAGGAAGCTCGTGCCCATGGGGGCGGCGAGCAGGGCCGCGAGCTTCGCGGCGACTTCGGCCTTCACCAAGGCGTCGGCTGCGGCCGTGGCGTAGAAGGGTTCTTTACCGGTGATTTCGACGTAGCCGAGCTTCAATTCGCGGCCTTTCTTCAGGCCGGGCTTCGGTTCGCTCGGGTCGGCTTCTGTGTTCTTGGCATTGCTGAAGATCCCGCGGAGTTCGGTTTCGCTCGGTTGGCCTTCCACCTTCGAAATGTAGTTCTCGACCGGCACCGAAATGACGCCGTAGTTGGTCGGGCTCGTTTCGGTGCGGAAGAATTCGTAGTAGTCGAACGGGGCGTGGGCCGTGGCGCCTTGGTTGCGGACATCGGTGATGCCCAACACGGCGACTTGGGCCATGCGGACGCGGAATTCGTCGCCGATGGAGTCGAGGAGCACGTCTTTGGTGATGCCCGATTGGCGATCTTTCGTCATATCCTTCAAGATCTTCTCGCGGTCCTCGGCTTTGAGCTGGAGAAACTCCGATTCGATCAGGCCGTCGACGTCGTCGGTGCGAAAGCGGATTTTGAGTTGGTCGGCTTTTTTCAACCACAGGGCGAACTCGAGCGAGTCCTTCGCGGTGCGGTTCGGCATGTTGAAAAAGTAGTGTTTGTCGGATGTCGACAGCGAGATCGTCAGTTCCAAAAACTTGCGGACGGCCAACGCGGATTCCAAATCTTCGGGCTTCGTGTTCGGATTGGCGATGAGCTTGTCGAGCGTCTTCCGCGAGGCGAAAAACGCGCTGCGGGCTCTCGGGAGTTCTTGGCGGAAGTAATCGGGCGCCATCCGGGCGAATTCGGGGTTGGACAGCATCGACAACTGGTTGAGTGCCGACAGCGGCCCTTGGACGGCGCCGCGGTTTTCGGGGCTCACCTTGCTCGCGATATCTTTGGTGTACGTGTTGAGGTTGTTCAACGACTGCCGGGCCGCGAGGGCCATGTACTGGTTCGCATGATTCCGGTTGCTGCGGACCCGCGAGGCGTCCGACTCGCGGAATTTGTCGCCGTCGATCACCGCGAGGATTTCGCCCTTCGACTTCTTCGCGCTGAGTTTATCGGTGAGCCAAGCGAAGAAATCGTTTCCTTGGCCCGTGGAGAGCACGAACATGAACATCACGCCGATGACGATGACCGACATCAGGATCTTCTGATTTCGGCGGAAGATGTCGAATGGATTGAAAGCCATGGTACTTCTCGGTTTACGGCGTGGTTCGCGGACGATTCTCGACCGACAGGCCTTGACACTTTGACCCGCAACGTACTAATTCGGGGTGGGGCGACCGAATTCCCCGGCAGTTCGATTCTAGGAATTTCGCGGGTTGCAACAACCGCAAACATGAGGTTTCTCACGGTGCCTGCACGCAAGAAGTCCCCCGACGATTCGACGGCCCCGAAGGCGAAGAAAACGCCCGTCCGCAAGGCCGCGCCGAAAGCCGTGGCCGCGGAGGTGACGGGCGTCGAACCGCTGGAAGCGCAGGCGAAACGCGCTCGGGCCGGGAGCCGGAAATCGGTCGCCGCGGCCGACGATGGCGTCGCCACGGGGCGTTCGTACGACCTCGTCATCGTGGAGTCGCCGGCGAAGGCGAAGACCATCAACAAATATCTCGGGTCGGGCTACAAAGTCTTGGCCAGTGTCGGCCACATCCGCGACCTCGCCACCGGCAAGGATCGCAAGATCAAAGAGGAAGTGTCCGGTATCCAGATTAGTAATGGGTGGAAACTGCGCTACACCGTCGATCAAGTTCAAAAAGGCAAGGTGAAGCGCGGCCGTAGCAAACGCGAAATCCTCGATGAACTCGCCGCCGCCGCGAAGCACGCCAACCGCATCTTGCTGGCGAGCGACCCCGACCGCGAAGGGGAGTCGATCGCCTGGCACCTCGCCGACGAGCTGCAACTCGACCCGGCGCGGACGTTCCGCATCCGCTTCAACGAGATCACGAAGACCGCGATTCACCAAGCCGTCGCGGACGCCGGGCAGATCGACATGCTCCGCGTGAAGTCGCAGGAAGCCCGCCGGGCCATGGACCGCGTCGTCGGTTTCCCGTTGTCCAACCTGCTCGGGAAGAAGGTCGCCGCGGGCCTCAGCGCCGGCCGCGTGCAGTCCGTCGCCGTGCGGTTGATCGTCGACCGCGAACTCGAAATCGAGGCGTTCCGCAGCGACGAATTCTGGAAGATCACGGCGCTGCTGGCCCCGCAGAACGCCGGCATCCGCTACACGGCCAACCCGGCCACGGCCAAAATCTTCGCGAAGAAGAAAGGCGAGAAAGTCGCCGACGCCGACGCGGCCGATGCCCCGGTCGAAGATACCGACGCGCCGAACGTCGAAGGCGAAGCCCCGGCGAAACCGGTCGAGTTCAAGGTCGGTCTGCCGGTGCCGCCGAAAGGGTCGTTCCTCGCCGAGTTGGCCAAGTGGAACGGCGTCGACCCGGTGATGACGAACGAATCCCAAACCGACGCCATCGCCGAGGTGCTGCGGAAGGCTTTGTACATCGTCAGCAAGGTCGAACAAAAAGAGCGCCAAGAGAAACCGCAACCGCCGTTCACGACCTCGACCCTGCAACAGCAGTCGAACATCCGGTTGCGCTTCACCACGAAGCGCACCATGGACGCGGCCCAGCGTCTGTACCAAGGGGTCGAACTCGGCAAGGAAGGCACCGTCGCCCTCATCACCTACATGCGAACCGACAGCACCCGCGTCGGCCCGGATGCGTTGAAGGCCGTGCGAGAGCACATTCAAAATGAGTTCGGCGCCCGCTACTGCCCGGAGAAGCCGAACGCCTATGCGTCCGGCAAGGCCGCCCAAGAAGCTCACGAGTGCGTCCGACCGACGGACGTGGCGATGACCCCGCAGAAGGCCGCGCAACTCGGGTTGGCGGAAGACAACCTCAAGGTTTACACGCTGATCTGGAATCGCTTCGTCGCCAGCCAAATGGCCAACGCGGTGTTCAGCATCACGGCCGTGGAGATCACCGCCGGGCCGGGCTTGTTCCGCACCAACGGCCGCATCGAAAAGTTCGAAGGCTACCGCAAAGTCATGAGCCCGGCGAAGTCGGAAGATGTGTTGCTTCCCCCCTTGGCGGAGAAGCAACCGCTCGACAAACTCGACCTCACCGAGACGCAGCACTTCACGCAGCCACCGCCGCGCTACAACGAAGCGTCGCTCGTGAAAGCCCTCGAAAAAGAGGGGATTGGCCGGCCGTCGACCTATTCGAGCATCATCGAAACTGTCCAGGCCCGCGGCTACGTCGAGCAGAAGGAACGGCGATTCTACGCCACGCAGATCGGCATCGTCGTGACGAAATTGCTCGTCGCGCACTTCCCCAAAATCATGGACATGAAGTTCACGAGCCACTTCGAAGAAGAGCTCGACGAAATCGAAAGTGGCAAGTGCCAATACGCCGATGTGCTCGACGAATTCTGGAAGCCGTTCCAAGAATCGCTGATCAAAGCCGAGACCGACATGCCGGCCCAGCGCGGCATCGAGATCGGCGAGGCCTGCCCCAAGTGCGGTAAGCCGCTCGTGGCGATGTTCAGTCGCAAGTCGGGGAACAAGTTCATCGGCTGCTCCGGATGGAAAGACCCGGAGAACCCCTGCCTCTACAAACGCAGCGAAGACGGCACCGAGAGCACCGGCCCGGAAGTGACCGACATCGTCTGCCCGGCTTGCGGCAAATTCATGATCAAGAAGGACGGCCGCTTCGGCGTCTTCTTCACCTGCGAAGGGGCGCCCGAATGCGTGGCGATCATGAACCTCGGCGCCGACGGCAAACCGGTGGTGAGCACGTTGCCCAGCCCCGTGCCCTGCCCGAAATGCGGCAAACAACTGTTGCTGAAACTCAGCAAGTCGGGCAATCGCTACGTCACCTGCAGCGACACGAAGAAGTGCAAGTTCACCTGCGACGCCGACGAAACCGGCCGGCCGAAACCGCCGCCGGAAACGGGCGTGGTCTGCGATAAGTGCGCCGCCCCGATGACGATCCGCAGCACCTTCCGCGGGCCGTTTCTGGCCTGCACCGCCTACCCGAAGTGCCGCAATGCGAAGTCGCTCAACGCCGAGATGAAGGAGAAACTCAAGGACATCTTACCGGCGCCGAAACCGAAGGTTGCCAAGGCCCCCGTGCCGGTGCTCGACGTCAAGGACGCCTGCCCGACCTGCGGGGCCGGCATGAAGCTCCGGCAGTACATGGGCAAATACTTCCTCGGCTGCAACAACTACCCGGACTGCCGGGGGAGCAAGCAATTGTCCTCGGAGCAGATGGCCCAAATGCAGGCTCCGCAGCCGCCGGTGGAGGCCTAATTCCCCATGGACGCCAACGCACTGCTGCCCGAAATCTTGAAGCGATCCGATTTCATTTTCATGGGATGGAACGTGATCATGCTCGCCGGCCTCGGCGTCATTTTGCTCGTCGGATTGTTTCCGTCGTTGCGTTGGCACACCCGCGGCGGTCGGGCCGTGCTGGCGGGGTTCGTCTTCTTCGCCCTCACGCATTTTCTCGGAATGATCCACGTCGTGAAACAGTGGGAAAGTCTGAGCGAAGCGTTGAAGCACAAAATCGCCGCCGATCCGACCCTCGCGGAGAAGATCGACTTCGCCATCATGGCCCCGCACTTGGGGTGGATCGTTCCGTTCCACTTGGGGTTTGACGGCTTCGTCATGCTCGCCGTCTGGTGGCAAAGCCGGGGCTGGGGGTAGCCTCACTCCGGCACGATGGCCTCGGCTTCGATCTCGATCAGCATGTCGGGGTCGATCAGTTTGGAGACTTCGACCATCGTCGTCGCGGGGAGGATGACCCCGAAGACTTCGCCGTGGGCGCGACCGACGTCTTGCCATTGCTCGATCTTCGTTAAGTACATCCGCGTGCGGACGACGTGCTCGAGTTTCGCCCCGGCCTTCTCGAGCGCTTCGCGGATCGTCTTCAGGATTTGCACCGTCTGGGCGTAGGCGTCCCCTTTGCCGACGAGGCCTTGGGCCGTCATCGCCGTGCAACCGGAAATGTGGACGAACGGCCCGACGCGCACGGCCCGCGAGTAGCCGATGATCGGCTCCCATTTGCCGCCGGTGCTGATGTTGTCGCGTTTCATACCGTCTCCTGGGTGAGTAACAATTCGGCAATCTCGGCGAACCGATCCAAGATACGCTCCGGTCCCGCAGAGCGGGGATCGGTGGTCCCGGCCAATCCGACGTGGACGAGCCAGACGGGCAACCCCGCCGCCTTCGCGGCTTGCACGTCGACGACCATGTCGCCGATGTACAGCCCTTCCAAAATCGGCACGCCGAGCCGTTTGCACCCTTCGATCAACATCGCCGGGTCGGGCTTCGGGACGCCGACATCTTCCGGGCCGAGCACCACGGGCAACAACTCGGCGAGATCCAATCCCGCGATCAGCGACCGCGTGAAGGCCACCGATTTGTTGCTGCAAACGCCCATCGGGTAGCCGGCCGCGTGCAAGCGGTCGAGGGTCTCGCGGACGCCGGGGAAGAGCTTCGTCAGTTTCAGCATCACGCCGGGGTGGTGGGCGCGATACCGGCTCACGGCGAGGGCGACATCGCAGCCGGGGCAGAGGTCGCCCAGCAAATGTTCCAGCCCCAGGCCGACGTACTTGCGGATGCTCTCTTCGGTCATCGGCGGCAGGCCGAACGATTCGCGGACGTGGTTGGTGCTCGACGCGATCGCGGCGAAGCTGTCCGCGAGGGTCCCGTCGAAATCGAACAACACACCGCGGATCATGGAGCACTCCCGTTGGGTTTTCGATTACATTAGTGATGACCGCCCGGATTGGAGCTTCTCACCGTGATGAACTCGTTTCGACTCGCCATCGTCGCGCTCGTTTGCGGGGCGAGTTCCATTGCCGCCGCCGAACCCGCGGTCGATTTCGCCCGGGACATCGAACCGATCCTCGCGCGGTCGTGCGCCGGTTGCCACGGGCCGGTGAAATCGAAGGGATCGTTGCGTCTCGACTCCCGCGAGGCGGCGATGAAGGCCGGCATCCTCGCACCCGGGAAACCGGCCGAGAGCGAATTGTTGAAACGCGTCGCCGCCAAGGACGACGCGCGGATGCCGCCGGAACCGGAGAAAAATCTGAGCGATGGCGAGATCGCCAAACTGAAGCTCTGGATCGAACAAGGAGCCCCGTGGCCGGAGAAATCGGGGCCGAAGGCCGACCCGCTCGATTGGTGGAGCTTGAAACCGCTGGCGAAACCGGCACTCCCGAAGTCGGACTTCGCGAATCCGATCGATGCATTCGTGCGGGCCAAACTCGCGGACAAAGGATTGGCAGCGTCGCCGGCCGCGGGCAAACGGACCCTGATCCGCCGATTGTATTTCGACCTCATCGGCTTGCCGCCGACGCCGGAGCAGATTGCCGCTTTTGAACGTGACGCCGCCCCAGATGCCTACTCCAAACTAGTCGATTCGCTGCTGGCGTCCAAACACTACGGGGAGCGCTGGGCGCGGCACTGGCTCGATGTCGTCCACTTCGGCGAAACCCACGGTTACGACAAAGACCAACCTCGGCCGAACGCGTGGCCGTATCGCGATTACGTGATCCGCAGCTTCAATAGCGATCAAGTATACGCTACGTTTGTCCAGGAGCAAATCGCCGGTGACATTTTGTTCAAGAATTCTCGCGATGGCATCGAGGCGCTCGGGTTCATCGCCGCCGGGCCGTGGGATTTCATCGGCCACGCCGAGGTGCCGGAATCCAAAATCGACGGCAAAATCGCCCGCCACCTCGACCGCGACGACATGGTCCAAAACACGATGCAGACGTTCGTGAGCCTCACCGTCGGCTGCGCCCAATGCCACGATCACAAGTTCGACCCCATCCGGCAGGAAGAATATTACGGTCTCCAAGCCGTATTTGCGGCCCTCGACCGCACGGATGTGCGGTACGACGCGGACGCTAAGGTAGCGGCAGTACGGGCCATGCTCTCGATGCAGCGGATCGAACTGGGGACGGCTCGGAAGAAGATCCGTTCGGAATTGGAAAAGAGGGCAGGCCCCCCACTCGCGGAGCTCGACCGCAAGATCGCGCGGGAAGGCGTGCCACCCGACCGCTCCGCGGCGTTCGGCTACCACAGTGCCCTCGCCGCGAAATCCGAGACGGCGAAGTGGATCCAACTCGACCTCGGAAAATCCATCGGCATTTCGAAGGTGATCCTGTTCCCGGCACACGACGATTTCAACGGCATCGGCTCCGGCTTCGGATTCCCGGTGCGTTACAAAATCGAAGCCGGCGACGATGCCGAGTTCAAAACCGGCGTGCGGATGATCGCCGATCGAACTGCGGCCGACGAGAAGAGCCCGGGCCTCCGGCCGCAGGCGTTCAAAATCGCCGAACTCAAGGCCCGCTACGTCCGTGTCACGGCGACGAAACTCATGGCCCGGCAGAACGACTTCAACTTCGCGCTCGCCGAGGTCGACGTGCGCGACTCTGCCGACACCGCCGTGTCACTCGGTGCCGCCGTGACGGCGCTCGACAGCATCGAAGCCCCGATCCGCTGGGCGAAAGTGAACCTCGTCGATGGCTGGTATCCTGGTATCAAAGCCGCGGATGCCGATCGAGCGGCACGGTTGAAGAAAGAGCGGGGGGAACTACTCGAAGCCACGGAGACCCCGGAATCGCGGAAGCAGTTGGCCGAAGTGAACGCGAGTCTGACTGCGGCCGAACGCGAACTCGCGGCGCTCCCGCCGCAGTCGGTCGCTTACATCGGCGCCGTGCATACGGGCGCCGGGGCGTTCGCCGGCACCGGGGCCGGCGGTGGCCAACCGCGGCCGATCTTCCTGCTGAACCGCGGCAGCATCAACAAACCCGGCGCGGAGGTCCGATCGGGTGCCTTGTCCGCTGTCAAAGCGTTGTCAGCGAAGTTCGACCTGCCCGCGAATCACGCCGAAGGAGAGCGGCGCAAAGCCCTCGCACTCTGGTTGAGCGACCCGAAAAATCCGCTGGTCTGGCGCTCGATCGTCAACCGCGTCTGGCAGTACCACTTCGGCAAGGGTCTCGTCGAAACCGCGAACGACTTCGGCCGCAACGGCACCCTCCCGACGCACCCGGAGTTGCTCGACTATTTGGCGGCCGAGTTCCGCGACGGCGGTCAGTCGATCAAAAAATTGCACCGCGCGATCCTGCTCAGCGAGACCTACCGGCAAGCATCGACGGGCGATGCGAAGGCAGAAAAGATCGACGCGGGCAACCAGTACCTCTGGCGGATGAACCGGCGGAAACTCGAAGCCGAGGCCGTGCGCGACTCCGTGTTGCAACTCGCCGGGAAGCTCGATTTGAAACTCTACGGCCCGAGCTACCGAGACTTCGTCCTCGAGAAGCCCGAACACTCGCCGCACTACGAATACCACCTGCACGATCCCGAAGACCCCGCGAGCCATCGGCGGAGCATCTACCGCTTCGCCGTGCGTTCGCAGACGCAGCCGTTCCTCACGGCTCTCGATTGCGCGGATCCTTCTTTGCAGGTCGATCGACGGAATCAATCGCAATCGCCGGCGCAGGCGCTCGCCCTGCTCAACAACGATTTCATGGCGGTCATGGCGAAACACTTCGCGAGGCGACTGGAAGCGCGACCGGGTGAATTGAGCGACCGTGTGGAAAGGGGCTTCTGGGAAGCGACGGGCCGCAAGCCGACCGGGGCGGAGGCGAAATCGCTGACGGCCCACGCCGCGAAGCACGGACTGCCGAGCCTGTGTCGATTGCTCTTCAACTTGAACGAAGTCGCCTTCGCCGACTGATTCCGGCCGAGATCACTTGTCGTTTTGCACTCGGCCTTCGCTCGGTTGAACGCGGGTCTTTTCAGGGAGTACGAATTTCCACATCAGAATCAGCGTTGCCACGGCGACGCTGGCGGCGACCAAGCCGAAGAATAGATACTTCCGCGTTTGGGTTCCCGTTTCCAGCGGCGGCATCGCGATGACGGGGAACGTGCCGGGGAACGGTCCCGGGCCGGGCCCGTATTGCGGGCGGGCGACGTTCGTCGGCGCCGGGTCGCGCATCGGCGCCGACATTTCCACTTGGGGCGCCGCGAACGGATTCGATTTCAAGCCGAAATTCGAACGGCCGGGAGTCGCCGGCCGTGAATGCGACGACCGCATCGGCGAGAACCCGGCCGGGTCGGGCGTCCGTGTTGCCGGGTTTTCGACCACGGCCGATTGCACGCCTAACGGGGACGCCTTCGGCGCGAGCCGGCTCCGCAACTCCGAACGCGGCGCTTCGGCCGGCTCCATCACCTTCGACATTAACTTGCTCGACGGCGGCACGTACTGCTCGATAAGGGGCTCGATGCCTTCGAGCGCGGCGAGACAGAGCTGTGGCATTTCCTCGCGCGCCGGCAGCGGCATCTCGGCCGGCTCCCACCGTTCTAGGGCTTCGACGACGTCGGCCGGCGTGAGGAAACGCTGGTGGACGTCTTTGTGCATCATCTTGGCGACGATGGCGGCGATCCCCTCCGGTACCTCGGGACGGATTTGCCGGATCGGGGTCGGTTCCTTCGTGCGGTGCCAGAGCAACTTCTGCGACACCGTCCCATTCGGAAACGGCGGGTGCCCGGCCAAGACGAAGTAGAAGCTCGCGCCGAGCGCGTAAATGTCGGCGCGGACATCGACGGCATGGCTGTTGGTGACCTGTTCCGGAGCCACGTAATCCGCGGTGCCCAGTACGATCTTATCGTCGTACTTCACCGTCAGCATGTCGGTCGTGTCTTTGTAAAACCGGGCCAAGCCGAGGTCGAGGAGCTTGATCGCACCGAGTCGGTCGACCAGGATATTGCCCGGTTTGATGTCGCGGTGAATGATGCCGCCGCGGAAGGCGAAGTCGAGGCCGAGGGCCACCTGACGAATCGTGTGCGTCGCCCGACCGATGTCCATCGGTCCGAATTTCTTGACGAGGTCGAGCAGGTTCGTGCCGTCGACGTATTCCATGACGATGAAGTGCAAGTTGCCGTCTTGGTCGATATCGTGCGTGCGGACGATATTCGGGTGCTCCAGCGACCCGGCCGCGCGGGCCTCGCGGTAGAAACGCCCCAGTGCGGCCGGGTGCTCGGCTTTGGCCGGCGGCAGCACCTTGATGGCGACGCGCCGCTTCATGAACATGTGTTCGCAGAGAAACACGTGCCCCATGCCGCCGACGCCGACGCGTTCGAGCAACTTGTATTTGCCGATGGTGAAGCCGCGCCATTTGCCCAGTAAAAACTGTTCGGCTTGGAAGGCCGTCAAGAGGCCGCCGAGGACCATGGCGGCAGCGGCATCGCGCGGGTCGCCCGGCAGGGCGCGGCCGGCCCCCCGGAGGTATTCGGTGAGCTTGCCCTCGTCGACCATCCCGCTTTTGCGGATCAACTGGAGCAACTCTTCGACCGACGAAGGGACGGACATCGGTATTACCCGTGGGGGATGATGCGAGCAAACGAAACGCCCGACCGCGATCGGCCGGCGATTCGGGGAGGTCGGCAATTCTCGCGCAACAGTAGAACACTCGGCGCAAAACGCAAACTTCCGAACCCGCGTTGCGGCGCCGCGCGAAACCGCCGGCGCCCCGCTACAATTCTATTGTCCACACCATCGCGGCCCGGAGTTTCCCATGTCGCAATTTATTCCCGAAAAACTCGCGGCCGACGTCCGGGCCTTCTGCGAAGAGATCCGCCCCGCCGAAGAACTCTGTTACGTGGAGCACCGTTTCAACGACCGCGTCTTGCCATTGGCCCGCAAGCACGATCTCCTCGGTATCAACGTCGATCCGGCCTACGGCGGCCGCGGCGCCGATGCGGTGTCGTACTTGAACGCCCTCGTCCGCATCGGCCGGGAGGGCACCGGCGTGCGGACGTTTTTCTCCGGTCACCTCAGTATCGGGGCCTACCCGATTCAGACATGGGGGAGCGAAGTCTTGAAAACCAAGTATCTCCCGCGCGCGGTGGCGGGCGAGATGGTGCTGGCCTTCGGACTGACCGAACCGGACGCCGGGAGCAACCCGCGTGAGATGACTACGACCTACGAGCGCACGGCCGCGGGTTACAAGCTCAACGGCGTGAAATACCTGATTTCGAACGGCGGCATCGCCGACGCCGTTATCGTCTTCGGTTACCCCGCCGGCGTCCCGGACGGCCCCGAGCGACGCATCAGCGCGTTCGTGGTCGAAACGAAAACGCCGGGGTTCGTCGCTGAAAACCTCACGGCGAAGATGGGGATGCCGACATCCAACACGGCGATGTTCGAGATGGAGAACGTCGAGATTCCGCACGAGAATCTGCTCGGCGAAGAAGGGGCCGGGTTCCGCATCGCCATGGGAACCTTGGTCAGCGGACGGTTGAGCGTCGCCGCCGGTTGCTTGGGCGTGATCGAAGATTGCCTGATCGAGTCGCTGGAATACGCCAAGAGCCGCGAGCAGCACGGCAAGCCGATCGCGAAGCACCAACTGATCCAAGAGCACATCGCCGAGATCGAACTCGCCCGCATCAGCAGCGCGGCTCTTTTGAAAATGGCGGCGGAAGCCAAACAGGCGAGCGCGGTGGCTCCGGCAGACCGGGAGCTCGCCGCCGAAGCCGACGGCTTAGCGGCGAAGGCGAAATTGTTCATCACGAATGCCGCGTGGGACGCGGCCGACCGGGCCGTGCAAGTGTTTGGGGGCCGGGGTTGGTCCACACTGTACCGGCCGGGCCGGCACCTCATGGACGTGCGCGTTTGCCGGATTTACGAAGGCACCGATGAAATCTTGAAGCTCAAGATCGCCGCGAGTTTGCTCGGCAAAGAATACGAAGCGTTCCGCTGATCCGGGTCACCATGAGTTCGTATCGACTGCCGAATTTCAACGTCCGCGAGAACGGCTTCGCATTTCCGAACTCGTTTCCAGCCGGGAGTCCGGTCGTCGAAATGCCGACGCCGTTCGGCCGTTGGACGTTCGGGGATGCGGGCGCGGGACTTTGCGGCGGTATGGTCTTCGCGGCGATGGATTACTATCTGCACGGTATCGAGGAATTGCCCACGGCGCCAGGGCCGGCGTTGGTCCGGTACTTTTGCAAGCGGTTGCTCGACAGTTGGAATTTACCGTTCGGCGCGGCGAAGTACTACGATTGGCAGCGGCGGAGGAAGGGGTTGATGCGGAAGACCGTTCGCAACGAGTGGCCGCGAATCCGGGCCCGGCTCGACGCCGGCTTCCCGGCACCGTTGGGGGTCATCCACGCCGAAGGTTACGGTTGGAAAGACTTGAGCCGCAATCATCAGGTACTTTGCTACGGCTACGATTTCAACGGGTCGAATGAAGACGTGACGCTGGCGATTTACGACCCGAATTATCCGGGTGACGAAACGGCGGGTTTGACCTTCAAGGTGTCCGATCCCAGCTCGGAACAATCCGCCGTACATTCGTGCGTCGGGTCCACCGTACGCGGAATATTTCTTTCGGCATACACCCGGCCACGCGACCCACCCCCGGTGCCAGACCAAATCAACGGAGGAGTTTGAGGACCGACTCCCCCAATCGACGGCGCACGGTCGGGTACTGCTCGAGGCCCAGCGCCCGCAGCACCCAATCGTGGGTCGCACACGGGTTCACCAGCAGCCCGACTTCCCCGAGCGCTTCGGCGACCCGCCGCGTGATCAATTCGCCGTACCAGTTCACCGGGTGGGTCGCGCGGCCGAGCGGGTCCCAGGTCCGCGTCAATGCGTGGACACAGTGGCTGATGTCCGGGTGACGCGTCTCGGGAGCGGCGCGGCGCGAGCCGCGGTCAAACGTGGCAAATCGCACGGTTCCACCGTCCAACAATCGCTTGTGATTCGCCGCCGCCCGATACCAATCGGCACGGATCTCGAAGGGCCCCCAGAGACCCAAATCCGAGCGGCCCGTGTCAAACAATCCGAGCGTTTCGGTCAAGCTGTAATTTCGACCCGCTTCGGGGCTCAATTTGAACGGCCGCACCGGCATTTGTACCGGTAGCCAACTGATGGTGAACGATTCTGCCACGGCCCCGCCGCCGGCCGGATACGGCGTCCCTTTTACGAACGTGGCCCAAGTGTGCGCAGTCTGCGGACGATTCCGCTCGGCCTGACCACCGTACAAGAGCACGTAATATTTGCAATCGTCCGCAGGTGCAGATTCGGCTTGCACCGGGGAATGGGCGAGGCATAAGCCGGATGCAAGTAGGATCGGAATGCAGGTCATAGACGCGGCTCCGCACGCGATGGGAACAGGGTGTTCATCGGCGGGAATTGCCACGCCCGTCAGGACAATTCGCGAAGATACCTTGATCGGCCTGTCGCCCTACGATCCGGAACGCAATACCGTTCAGACCAATTCGGAATCGGCGAATTCTTCGAGGCGGTGTTTGCGATTGGGCTGCTTCAATTTGTGGATGCCGCGGGCCTCGATTTGGCGAATCCGTTCGCGGGTGATGCCGTATTGTTTGGCGACTTCATCGAGGGTCCGAGGCGTACCGTCTTTGAGGCCGAAGCGGAGTTCGATCACTTCTCGTTCGCGCGGGGCGAGCGACTTCAACACTTCGATAATGCGCTCTTTCAACAAGCGCGCGTCGGCGTTCTGCCCCGGCGTCTGAATGTTGGCATCGCTGAGGAAATCTTCGAGGGCGCGCTCGCCGTCGCCGCCCATCGGTTCGTGCAGGCTGATCGGCTGTCGGCCGACGGTCCGGAGTTGGCGGATGTCGTCGACCGTCACGTGCAGGGCCAGGGCGATTTCGTCATCGGTGGCGTCGCGACCGTGCAGGGCGGCGAGTTCGCCTCGCATCCGTTCGACTTTGGCGAACATGCCGACTTGATGGCACGGCACGCGCACGGTGCGGGCGTGATCGGCGAGGGCGCGCTGAACGCCTTGGCGGATCCACCACGTGGCGTACGTGCCGAATTTGTAGCCGAGGCGGTGTTCGTACTTATCCACGGCCCGCATGAGACCACGGTTGCCCTCTTGGATCAAATCGTTGAACGGCAAACCGCGGTTGCGATAGTTTTTGGCGATACTGACGACGAGGCGCAAGTTGGCCTCGGCGAGTTCGCGACGAACCTTTTGATACTGCCCGCGTCTGCGGAGCAACAGGCGGACGCTCGCGATCAACTCTTGGTGCGTTAAATGGTATTTGTTCTGCGCTTCGGTGAGTTCGTCTTGGCGGGTCGGGTCTTCCTCCACATCCTCGACGAGCCGACGCATTTCGTCGGCGATGTCTCGGAATTTATCGACCCAGCGTTCGAGGGCTTCGGTGCGCGGCGAGAGTTCCGCCATGAATCCGCGTACGCCCAAAAGCCGGCGGAATCGTTTGTGGCGCCACTCGCTCACTTTCTTGCGGTTCAGCGCCCCGAGGCCATCCTCGAAATCTTTGGCGTCTTGCCGCAAATACTTCTTGATTTTGGGGAGGTGGTCGGCGAAACGGGCGAGGATCTGTTCGCGGCTGAGTTTCAATTGTTCGCAGGAATAAACGTCGATGGTCGGATCGACTGCGGCTTTGCCAGCGCGAACCCGTTCAAAAGTGGCCAACGCTTCGCCGAGGATGTACGGGCACACGAGGGCCGCGTCGCGAAAGCGCGTGCGACGGCGCTCGAGTTTTTCCGCGAGGACCCGCTCGTCGTCTTTATTCAACAGTCGAATCGCGCCCATTTGCCGCAGGTACAACCCGAGCGAATCATCGGCGCCGGTCGACGATTCTTCGACCAAACCCGCCCCCTCGACGGGCAAAGGTTCATCGTCGCGCAGAACCTTGGACACCGGCTTGGCTTCGGCAACGGCGTCATCGGTCTCATCGGCGTCGTCCGAATCGTCGGATTCCAGCGCGGCACGGGCCGGGGTCAACGGTTCGTCGACTGGGGGGGCATGCGTGCCGAGGGCTTCCAATTTCGACCGGCTCATCAAAATCACCATTCTAGGTTCTTTCGGCCCGCTTCGGCGGTACCGATGTGACATCGACTGCGAAACCGAAATCAATCTCTCGGGATACGGAGCCGGTTTCATAAAAAGAAACCACCCGACCCGCTGATCCACGGTGAGACTCGTCCACGCGAGCAAAACCAGAGAGTTAAAATGATACGCCCGGGTACCGCCAACGGCCAGCCTCGACGAAAGAGGCACCGAAACAGTCGAGTGTTCGAGTTCGCAATGTCGGCGGGCTACGCACCATAGTATATCCGCGCCGGCGATGAGATCGGTCGAGAAAGATTCTTCAGGTCTCGCCCATCGCACCCTGCTACTGGAAAATAGAGAATTCGACCGCGATGCAGTCCGCGATTACCCGACCGAGACGCGGGCCCGCCGCCCGCCGAACGCACTCCGAGCGCCCCGGCGATGCGCGACCGGCCGCGCAGGTCCGATCCCGCCGCGACCTCGCGGCCGAGCCCGAAGCCGACCCCGAAGCTCGCTCCGCCGCCCTCGCCCGGCTCGAGGCCGTCCTCTTTCTGGCCGAGGAGCCGTTGGGTCTCCGGCGACTGACGGAGGTCGCGGGATTGAAGGATGCCTCAGAAACAAAGCGGTTGCTCGCGCAATTGCGCGAACTTCTCCAATCGGCCACCGACGGCTTCCGGATTGAGGAAATCGCCGGCGGTTATCAATTCTTGACGAATCCCGCAATCGCGTCTTGGCTCGGGCGACTCCGCAAGCCGGGGCACATCGCGCGGCTGACCCCCGGGCAATTGGAAACGCTGGCGGCCATCGCGTACAAACAACCTTTGACAAGGGCCGACATCGACGCCGTGCGCGGCGTCGATTGCGGGGAAATCATCCGGGCGCTCATGGAAAAAGGGCTGCTCCGCACGCTGGGCCGACAAGATTCCTTGGGCAGGCCGCAACTCTACGGGACGTCCAAACCGTTCCTTCAAATCCTCGGTTTCAAGTCGCTCTCCGAATTGCCGCGGGTGGACGGTTGAATCGCAATTCTGCGACTGCCGGTGACGCCCGGCGATTTCGCAATCGTTGCGATTTCAGTAATTCTACGAATTATTCCGGGACGGCGCCGCGCGTATTCCTAATGTGGATGCAACCGCCCATTCGTGGCGGGCCACACGCCCGATATGGGCCAGGAGTATTCAAATGGCGAAGGCGAAAGCGGTCGACGGCGAGTTGAACAAACGGCAGATGGTGCAGGCCGCGTTCGAAACCCAAGGCGACGTCGCCCCCGGCGAACTGCGAGCGTACATTTCGGCGACCTACGGCAAAGATCTCCCGATCAACATCATCTCGTCGTACAAATCGCAGATCAAAAAGAAGCTCGGCCTCGGCCGCAAGAACAAGAGGCGCGGCCGTCCGCCAGGCGTGAAGTCGGCCCCGAAAGCCGCCGCGTCGTCGGACATGGTGAACCTCGTCGATCTCGGCGCGGTCCACGAGTTGGTCCAACGCCTCGGTGCCGAAAAAGTGATCTTGCTGGCCCATCTCACGCAGAGTTTTTCGAAGTGATCCCGGATCGACTCCGGATTTCCCAGGGATCCGGTTTTTCGGGCGAGTGGCGGAATGGTAGACGCCGGGGACTTAAAATCCCCTGTCCGCAAGGATGTGTGGGTTCAAGTCCCACCTCGCTCAATCCGATCAGTTCCCATTTCAACGGTCTCTCAATCCGATTCCACCGCCCGATGTGGGACCGAATAATCGGGGATACGATTCACCCGCTTGACCCCCATCGGTGCCGCGCGTAAAACGCTGGCAACGTCTCCCGCCCCTCCTCTTACAAAGGCTCCCGACCCATGGGCTTCCATCAGACCCCGACCCATAAGAACGGCAAAGGCAGCTTCCACCAGATCGGCTTGGTGCGGGGGCAGTTCGGCAATATCCCGGAAGCCCCGTGGCTCAAATTCATCGCCGAGTCGGGGTTCGACGGCTGGGAAGAAGCGAGTTGGGAACTCGACTTGCGAAAGTGCGACACCGACGTAGGCGCGGCCGCGTACGCCGCCGAACGCGTTGGACTCGCCAAGTCCCACGGACTAGAAATCTTCACTGTGGCGACGCACCTCCAAGGCCAAGTATTGGGCGATGAACCGAGCGCGAAGACGCTGAACTTCTGCAGCGGCAAGGGCGAAGCGAAGGCCGCGTACAAAGCGTGGCGCGTCGCCGGGAACAATCCGCCGCGGACCGATCCGTACTTCGTGCCGACTGAAGTCGCCAAGCTCGTGCACGCCGAAGCCCAGAAGGATTTGGAAGCCTGCGTGCGCTACGCGGGACACCTGAGCAAGTTGCAAAACCGCAAGGTCGCGCTGCCGGGGTTCGTCGGCAGTCCGGCGAATTGCTGGAGCCACTGGTTCCTGTTCCCCCCACTGCCCGGCGAGATCGAAGGCTACACACTTCCGGACGTCCGCGAACTCTCGCTGGAACTGTTGGTCGAGCGTTTCAGCCCGGTTTGGAAGCTCTGCAAAGAGTACGGCGTGACCTTCGACCTCGAGTGCCACCCGAGCGAACGTGCTATGGGCGACCTCGAAAGCGCGGCCGATTACATCAATTACATGAACAAGGCCGGGTTTGAAGGGACCGTCGGCTTCAATCTCGACGGCAGCCACATGGAATGGCAGAACGTCAGCGTGATCCAGTTCATCCGCGAGTTCGGGTCTTACATCCATTGCGCCCACGTGAAGGGGGTGCAGGTCGAACGCGAGCATTGTCGCGGGGGCCGGCTCGGCGGTCACCGCGGCATGGGCCATTGGACCAACGGTTGGAAGTTCGTCACCGCCGGCACCGCGCGCGACGCCAACAGCTTGGAAGAGATCTTCATCGAACTCAACCGAGTGGGCTTCGACGGCGCCGTAAGCATCGAATGGGAAGACAACGACGCCGATCAACTCGCCGGGGCGAACGCGGCCTTGGCGAACTGCCGCAAGGCCGACCTGCCCCCGAGCGGGATGAAGCACGATGAGATGCTGAAGGGGTAGTGTTTGTGGTGTAGAATGCGGGGAAGTAACTTCGGGGAGGGTGGGGCGATGGCGGAACCGACCGATGAGCAATTGAAAGCTTATATGGCCAAGTTGCCCGACGTGTTTCGGGCAACCCTAGATGCTTTTGTTGAATACGACCGACTCGGTCGGCCCCTCCGGCGGCGTGGCGGAGCTATGCTTACGCTGGAAACACTGGACGAGCGTTTGGCGGGACGATTTTCACTTTATCGCATAGGCGACACCGAGGCAGCTCTAGAGCGGCTAGTTGAAAAAGGTTTCGTCATCGAAAGCTCCGAGCCAATCTTGCACTACAAGCCTACCGCATTAGGAGAACGACTGATCTCCGTCATAACTGGGGGAGAGCTCGTTCCAGAAAGTGTACCCGAGCTTCCAGATTTGGTTTGGGCCTAACGCCAATGTTCTGGCAAGTCGCTTCGTACCCGAAGTGTGACTATCACGTATTCTTGTCTCACTGCCAAGAAGACCGCGATGGCCTCGTCGAGCCCGTCCATAAATCCCTCATTGCAAAGGGCCTCAAACCGTTCCTCGATATCGAGGATTACTATTACGGTCGGGAATCCCGAGTTGCGCTTCGCGATGGTATCCTCGACAGTCGACATGTGATTTTCTTTATCACGGACGCGATGCTGAATTCGGCTCGTGGGTGGTGCGTAATGGAATTGGCGTTTGCGGAACTACTCGACGCGAATCTGATTCATCGGGGAGGAAAGCTCGCAAACGTGATCCTCCCATTGTTCTTCGTTCCGCAGTCCGATCCGAGACTTCCCCGAAGCGTTTGGCAATTGATCCGAGATCGAGGCCGATTCTGCGACGTCTTTGAGCCGAGCGATACGGTGACTTGGTGTTCCGACCAAATCAGCGAGTTCTTGATCCGTGAGGCCAAAATCACACGGAATGTCGCTCAGATTGCACGGCAAAACGCGACTTTTTTGAACGACTTGCTTCGCGTCACGGGATTGCACAATCGCGTCACCAAGTTCCAGCCCGGCTTGCCGAAGCTGCCGGCTACCCCTTTGCTTGCCGATCCGCTACTCTGACCCCGCCTACCGAATCGTTCCCTTTCCCCGATCTCCGGAGTCTCGCCGATGCTCTCCCGCCTCCGATTCTTACTCCCCGCGCTCGCCGGGTTCCTTGCCGCGCCAGTGTTCGCCGATGTCAAGCCGCATCCGATTTTCACCGACAACATGGTGCTTCAGCGCGACGCCGAGATCGCCGTCTGGGGTCTGGCGGATGCCGGGGAAAAAGTGACCGTGACCGTCGGTGAAGCGACCGCGACGGCGACCGCCGACAAAGAGGGCCACTGGAAAGCCAAGTTGCCGGCCTCCAAAGCGGCGATGAAGGCGACCTTCGTGATCGAAGGTAAGAATAAGATCGAGTTTAAGAACGTCGCCGTGGGCGATATTTGGGTCTGCTCCGGACAGTCGAATATGGAGCACACCAACAAGAGCAGCTACGACCTCGACCGCGTGTCGGCCGGGGCGAAGAACCCGAATCTCCGGCTGTTCACCGTGAGCAAACGCACCTCCACGGTGCCGCTCGCCGATCAGAGCGATCTGAAGCACTTCGGCAAATGGAGCGAAAGCAGCCCGGAGACGATTCCCGGCTTTTCGGCAGTCGCCTACCACTTCGGCCAGAATTTGCAGAAGAGCCTGAACGTGCCCATCGGCTTGATTCATACGTCGTGGGGCGGCACCCCGGCCCAAGCCTGGACCAGCAACGAAGCGCTCGCAGCCGTCGAAGAACTGAAGTACTACGCCGACGCCGGCAAGATCGCGGCCGCGCAGTTCGAGAAGGACAAGAAAGCGATCGGCCCGAACGTCCCGGCGTCGCTGTACAACGCGATGATTCACCCTCTGCTGCCGTTCGGCATCAAAGGGGCCATCTGGTACCAAGGGGAATCGAACGCCGGCAAAGCCTACGAGTACCGCACGCTCTTCACGGCCATGATCGAAGACTGGCGCAAGAAATGGGGTTCGGAGTTCCCCTTCTACGCCGTCATGCTCGCCCCGTTTCATGCCGGGGATGCCGACGGCGTCACGTGGCCCGAACTCCGCGAAGCCCAAGTGTATGCCACGAAGAAACTCAAGAACGTCGGCCTCGCCGTCATCAACGACGCCGGCGACCTGATCGACATCCACCCGCGCGATAAAGCGACCGTCGGCAACCGCTTGGCACTCGCAGCCCGCGCCCAGACCTACGGCCAGAAGATCGCCGGCAGCGGCCCGACCTATAAAGACTCGAAGATCGACGGGGAGAAGGTCGTCATCAATTTCGACAACCTCGGCGCCGGCTTAATGGCGAAGTACCAGACGATCAACGGCTTTACGATCTGCGGGGAAGACAAATACTTCTACCCCGCGAAGGCCGTGATCGTCGGCGCGACGATTGAAGTGACGAGCGAGAAAGTCCCGAAGCCGGTGGCAGTGCGGTTCGGCTGGAAGAACTACCCAGTTGTGAACCTTTACAACAAGGATGGCTTGCCGGCTGTCCCGTTCAAAACCGACGATTTCCCGTGGACGACGATGCCGAAGAAGTAATCGCCGACTAAAGCGGATTTCAAGTTTTCATATCGGATGTTTTGGACAGAGCAGTGCCCTGCTCTCCGGGCTTGACGCGAGTCTTGAGTCCAGCGAGAAGTCGCACACCCTCGCGTAGACTCAACGCCAAAAGGCTGGACTCAACGCCAAAAGGCTGGACTCAACGCCCCAACGCTATGCAAACTTGAAATTCGCTCTAATCTCGCAAGTCGGACTCGGTGAAGAGGGTGAAGCCGAGGTCCTGCATATGGGCCGCGGCGGCTTCGAAGCTATCGACGTGGATGGCGACGGCGGTGCTGCCCATCGGGCCGACGCCGATGAGCAGCGGGTACATGTAGTGGATGTTGTACTCGCCCGCCAAGAACGCTTTCGTGATCGTCAGCAACGGTTGGTCGTTGTCGGGGATCTTGACCACCATCAAATCGGATTCGGTAAACGGTAGTTTTGCGGCGGTCAAGATTTCAAAAGCGCGTTCGTAATCGCTCGGCACGAGGCGGATGATCGCACAGTCGGCGGTTTCCACCACCGTCAAGGATACGACGCGGACATCGGTCATTTCGAAGCGGCGGACGAGGTCGAGCAGCGCCCCCATGCGGTTCGCCAAGAAGACGTTGAATTGGCGAACGCTCGGCCAATCGCGGCCGCGCATGGTTTCGAAGCCGACGCCCACGCCGCCGCCTTCGCCTTCGAGATCCTCGATTCCGAAACTCATCCCCGTGCCCTCATCGCGTGGTTTTTTTCAATTCCAACACACCCGCATTGTACTCCCAGACCGGGTTCTTTTGGAAATTGGCGGGCGCTCGCAGCGGCAAGTCGAAACCGTACAGCCGCGAACTGCGGGTCGGATCGACCCCGGTGTGGTTTTCGACATCCAGGAACCAGACCCGGTCGCCGTTGGGGTCGAGGTGGGCGATTTGCCGCGCGGGGCCCGACTCGATGGTGGACCCCGCCTTTCCGTCGCCGAGTGCCGCCGTCTCGATCAAGCCCGTGTCGAGATTTAAAAACAGGATCGACGTGTTCCCCGCCCGCCAGCGGGTCGCTGCGCGGCCCCGACCGCCCAGGGTGCGGTTCCAGTCGCCCACTTTCTTTTTGCGATCGATGTCGAAGACGGCGACACGATCCTTGGCATCGCCGAAAGCGATCGCGACGATTCGCGTGCCATCGGGCGTGAATTGGAGGGCCACTTCGGATTTCCCGCCCGAGGGTCGTTCGAATTCAAACTCGCAAAAAGGGCCGAAGTCATCGTCGCCGAGTGCGTAGAGTTCGATCTTGGAACCGCGCCGAATCGCCAATCGTTCCGTGCCGTGGTGAACGCTGAACAGCGGCAGCTCGGCCTTAACAGTCGCGACCCGACGGATGTAGTCCGCGCCCGGAACGGCGCGGAGGTCATAGGTCGAATCGGCGGTGATCGTCAGCAGGCGTTCATCCGTGAGCAGGACGCAATACTCGTACTTTTGGCCGGAGAGCCCGCCGTTGCGCCGGCTCGGATCCCAACCCAACAGCGGCTCGTTCGAGACCTCGATCCGCCGGAGATCGAGCATCCGCGCGCCGGTGTTCGCATTCGCGATTTGGGCGATCCAACGGCCGCTCGGCGAAAACGATCGGCCGGAATCGGCGACGCTTTGCCGGTCGTCGCCGAGCACGCCGACGACGCGCCCGGTGGCCCATTCGCGGAGGAGCAAGCTCGAACTTTGTCCGCGCAGGGTCGAGTCCCGCGTGAGAAACCAGTTGCCGGGTAGGCCGGTGGCTTCGACCCATTTGGAAGCGGGATCGTACTGCGGGACGATCACTTCCCGGTTCGGCAAGTAGACCTCGCGGTCTTGGACGACCGTCGGCTTCGCATCGGGCTTCGTCGTTTCGGGCTTGACCGGTTCCGGACGCGGGGCGACGTAGGGTGTGAAATTCGAAGGCTTGGTCGGCACCGATTTGTCGCGAGTGAATCCATACGCCACGAGAACGATCACGCTGACGAGCAGCGCGATCAGCAAGACGCCGACGATGGGCTTCGGCGAATGGAACGGAATCGGCGTGTCCCAGTTCGGCGGTCTTTCGCCGCCTCGGCGCACCGGCTCGGGTTCCGCATCACCGGGTTCTTCCTCGGGGACAATCAGCGCGGCGTTGCAATGCCGGCAGAGGATCCGCTTGCCGGCCATCGACGACGGGACGGCGAAGATCTGGTCGCAATCCGGGCATTGGATGTCGATGGGCACGGGCGTCCTCAGAGTTCCACATCCGGCAGCGCGGCGTTCGTTGGCTGCTTGAGCATCTCGTTCACGACCGTTTGGGCCAGCATCAAATACGACTTTGAAATCGGGTGGTCGGGGAACTTCCGCACGATCGGCTCGCCGGCGTCGCCGCATTGGCTCACTTGGGCGTCGATGGGGATTTCCCCGAGGAACGGCACGCCGATCTCGGCGGCGAGTTTCGCCCCGCCCCCTTGTCCGAGCGGGTGCAAGCGCGTGCCATCCGGCAGGCCCAAGTAGCTCATATTCTCGATGATCCCGAGGATCGGCACGCGGACTTCCTCGAACATCTTGACGCCTTTGCGGGCGTCGATTAACGACACTTCCGCCGGTTGCGTCACGATGATTGCCCCGGTCAAGGGCGCGGATTGCGACAGCGTGAGTTGGGCGTCGCCGGTGCCCGGCGGCAGATCGACGATCAAGAAATCGAGATCGCCCCACGGCGGTTGGAAGAGCATCGCCCCGACGGCCTGCGCGACCTTCGGCCCGCGCCAAATGACGGCTTGATCGGCGGCGACCACGAAGCCCATGCTCATCAGCTTCAGGCCGAACTTCTCGACGGGGAATGGCGTCTTCGTTTGATCGATCATCCCGAGGCCGAACATCATCGGCACGCTCGGCCCGTAGATGTCGGCGTCCATGAGACCGACGCGTTGACCGTACATGTGCAGCGCGAGCGCGAGGTTCGCGGCGACCGTCGATTTGCCGACGCCGCCTTTGCCGCTGGCGATGGCGATGAGATGTTTGACACCGGGGAGCGGGGTCTTCGGCGGGACGGCGGGCGGGGGCATGGGTATCACTCGAAGAAGGCGAGCCGAACTCCGTCAGGAGTCGGGTGAATCGGACGGAAGTACGGTTCCCAATTGACGCAGGGCATCGAGCGTGTAGATGCCGGTACTGTGACCGTCGTTCCATTCGATCTGGTAAGCATACGCGCCGACGGCCTTCATGCGAACCGGAGTCGGGGGCCCCGCGGCGACCTCGCGATCCGACAGCACCCGAAACGGATTCGCCGGTTTCTTGCGTTCGTCGTCGCAAGTCGCGCAGGGGCACTGGCTCCGCAGCGTTCGCCACGCTGTGTGCGTCCGAATGCCATCCGCCCAGTCGATCAATAGTCCGTCGCCCTCTCGTTTGAGGGCGAGTGGGCGAACTTCCGGTTCTGGCATCGATCACCCATTCTTGCCGGGGAGAAATCTATAGCCGAATTATAGCGATGCATCAATTCGGCAACGGTTTTCCGTTCCGGGTGTCGGGGATTGCCGCTTCGGAGCGCCCCCGGTTAAAAGGTGAACTACATGTTAATACCGTAGCTTCATAAGGATTTTCCGTTGTCCGTCACAATCCCCACCGGCCACGTCCACCTGACCGCCAGCCGGGAGGTCGTACTGGCCGCGATCCTCGATCAATCGCGGTTGATGACGCCCCCGGCCGTCGCCATGCAAGTGGTGAACGCCGCGAGCCGACCGGACAGCACGCCCGCGCAAATCGCCGCGCTCCTCAGCCAAGACCCCGCCCTCTGCGCGAAGTTGCTCAAAGCCGTGAATTCGTCGATTTACGGATTTTCCCAGCCGGTGGCGTCGCTGGAGCGGGCCGTGCAAATCCTCGGGTTGAACCCGCTGCGCTCGTTGGTTCTGGGTTTGTCGTTGCCGATCATGCAAGGGACGAACGGCGTGACGCCGGCGTTGCGCGAATACTGGATCGGTTCCGTAACGGGGGCGATCATCGCCCGCGATTTAGCGACGCTTGCCAAGCGGCCCAACCCGGACAACGACATGGTTTGCGGTCTCTTGCGCGACTTAGGCGCCATGCTGATTCAACGGGCCTTCCCGGAAGATTGGGCGTCCCTCGCGGCGAACCCGACCGAACGCCAGCTCGAACAGCCGTGCGAAGCCGAGCGGATGTGCTTCGCAGTCGATCACGCCGAGATCGGGGCGGAACTTTTGAAACGCTGGAACTTGCCGGACGAAATCGTCGAACCGATTCGGTTCCACCACCATCCGGAGATGGCCAACGGTCTGAAAAAACAGCTCGCGGAGCGGGCCGAACTCCTGCATTTCGTGGAGTATCTGACCCGGCTCGACACCGTGGTCGAGCGGCCCAAGCTGCTGCAAAAGGTGCTGCTGATCGCGCAGACTCGCTATGGCCTGACACCGGCGCTGCTCGTGAAATTCCTGCAACCGATCGCCCCGAAGGTGATCGTCTTCGCGGGACTGTTGAAACTCGATGTCGGCCGCTGCCCCGATTACGCGGCGATTCTGTCCGAGGGTTGCCAAGAACTCGTCAAGCTCGCGTTCGAGACCCAGCGCCACGCCGCGGAAGGGTGGAATCACCCCACGCCGATCCCTGGCGAAACGCGGGAGATTCCCGGCTCGGCCGGCAATGCCTTCCGCGCCAACGGAGCGACGCTACCGTTGTCCCGCGCGGCCCGCCTTCCAGAATTCCGCCCCGAATTCGTCGAAGCTTTCCCCGCGACCGGCGCCCGCCTCGACGATTACGAAGTACATTCGATCCTCGGCCGCGGCGCGATGGGGATCGTCTTCAAGGCCCACGAACCGAGCCTCGACCGGCCCGTCGCCATAAAAATGTTGGCGCCGGAACTCCAACCGATGCCATCCGCCCGAGAACGCTTCGTGCGCGAGGCACGCACGGCCGCCGCGATCCGCCACGAAAACGTCGTGGCGATCTACGCCGTCCGCGAATCGACCGGGCGTTCGTACTTGGCGATGGAGCACCTCGAAGGGGGCTCGCTCGAAGAATTGTTGGTGCGCCAAGGTCCGGTGGCACTCCCCGAGTTCTGCCGCTACGGCCGCGAACTCGCATCGGGCTTGGCTGCGGCGCACGCCAAACACATCGTCCACCGCGACATCAAACCCGCGAACATCATGCTCGACGCGCCGAACGGCAAGATCAAGATCACCGACTTCGGCCTCGCCCGCGCCGCTCAAGACACGCGGTTGACTAGAGACGGGTGCCTCGTCGGCAGTCCGCTGTTCATGGCTCCGGAACAAGTCGATGGGCACGTTACGGATCACCGCACCGACCTCTTCGCCCTCGGCGGCGTCTTGTACGCTCTTTGCAGCGCCCGCCCACCCTTTCCCGGCGAAACGATGGCGGTGATCTTCCGCGGCATCTGCGAGACAGAGCCGATCTCGATCCGCCGCCTCCGCCCCGACCTCCCCGGTTGGGTCAACGACCTCGTGATGGGCCTGTTGACCAAAGACCCGGAGCGCCGCACGCAATCGGCGAACGAAGTCGTCCGGGCCTTGGCCGAACGGTAGTCGGGGCACTCAATCGTGCCGCAAGGCTTCGATCGGGTCGAGTTTCGCCGCGCGCCAAGCCGGGTAGAGCCCGAACACCACCCCCACCACGATCGACACACCGACCGACAGGGCCATCGGTTGCCAACTGAGTTGGGCGGGGAGATTCGTGTCGAAGAGCCAGCGCGACAGCGGCGGCAGGCCGAACACGAGGATGACGCCGAAGGTCAAACCGACCAAGCCACCGACTGTGGTCTGTACGACGGCTTCGACCAAGAACTGGATGATGATGTCGCGCTGTTTCGCCCCGAGCGCGCGGCGGATGCCGATCTCGCGGGTCCGTTCCGTAACGGTCGCTAGCATGATGTTCATGATGCCGATGCCACCCACGAAGAGCGAGATCGACGCGATCAATACCAATAGCGAAGTGAACCGGGCTTGGGCCCGCTCAGCTTCTTCGAGGCGGTCGAGCGGCACTGACACGGCCCAATCTTCGCGCAAGTGATCGTCCTTCAACATCCCTTTGATGGCGTTGCCGACGGCGCGGACTTTTTCGCGGCCTTCGGTCGTTTCAAAATCGGCGTCGACCGTCAGCGTCACCTGCGAGACTTCGACTTTTTCGCCGCCGCGCGACCCGGACGTGCGGATCACGACCGTCGAACCGATGCGCACTTTGGCGGTCTCAAACGAAATGTACACGTCGTTGTTGTAATCCTCGGCCGCTTGGCTACCGCCGGTGCCGCCCGTCGGCATGCGGTCGGCGAGCACCCCGACGACGCGGTATTCCTGCGACCGGATGACGACCGATTTCCCCATCGGGTCCTCGAAGGGGAAGAGTTTGTCGGCTAGCCCCGCCCCCAAGACGCAATGGTTCAACTTGCGGAAGTTATCTTCTTCGTTGAGGAATCGCCCGCTCATGACGGTCAATTTGTTTACGGCCGCGTAATCTTCGGTCGTGGCGACGAGCCGGCCGTTGGACATCCGGTCGAGGTAGCGGACCTCGGCCGGGAAGATCCGCATCGGCACCATTTTTGAAATCGCATCGCCGAACGTGCCCATCCGCGTCAGGTCGAGTGTTTTCAGCCCGTAGCTCGCCACGAACGAACGGCTAGCGGTGGCCCCTTCATCCGGGGGCTTGACGCTGCGCACGACGATGTTCGTGGCTCCCTGGCGCTTGATATCTTCGAGGGCGTCTTGCATCGAGCCTTTGCCGAAGGCCATGAGCGCGATCACGGCCGAGGTGCCGATGATGATGCCGAGCACCGAGAGAAAGGCCCGGAGTTTGTGCAGCCACAGGCTGCGGGCGGCGAGGACGAAACTGCGCCAGACTTTGGAAATGCCTTCGAAACCGGTGGCGGCGGCGAGCGGCGGAACGGGGGGAATATCGCGGATGTCCATCGGTCACCGGAACCCGGTTAGTGTCGCAGTTTGAAATCAGAGTAGAGCTTCAGTCAACCACGCTTAGCTCTGGCTCGAATCGACGTCGGCCTTGGTAATTTGCCGGGCCATTTCTGCCAACGAATCCGCAAAGTGCTCGGACTCAGCTGGATTGTCGTCCCGGGATGGCAAACCTGTGATCAGACCATGTGGATGTTGATCGACTATCACATCGAGTAACAATGTCCGCACACGTCCGACATGCAGCGAAGCCGCACCGAAGTGCTTATTCAACACACTGACGCAGGACTTAGGGCCTACGACGTCAATTGACAAACCGTCGGTATCCTTTGGGTAGCAGATGAACGCGCCGGCCAGAATGCCTTGGGGCGGCATGTCCCGACTGCGTTGAATGGCACGGAATACGATGGTCGGGCATTCCAACGGTGACATGCGGGCTGGGCCAGTGGGTTACTCGGAAACGATCTTCAGCCATTTCGCAAGTGAGTAAGCGGTGGCCGGTTCGGTACCATAGCCAGCCGAGGTGCGATGGTAGATGTAACCACCCCGCTCGCGTGCCGCTCGGATTACCAAGTGCACCCGCGCGTCAGTACGAAACCACTCGATGCGCACGCCACCTTCTGGGTCGGTCGTCACGAAGCCTTTCGGGATTGCCCGACCTTCTTGACCAGCCGTGATCGCCGCGTGAATAAGCATTTCCCGGGCGGTCGAAAACGCATCCATCGTGGCCGCCGGCTCGGCTTCTGTGCTTTCCATCGTCCGTACTGCGAGCAGTTCTTTGACAAGATACGAAAGGTACTTGATCTCCGCCGACATAATACCGAAAGTCGGTACTTCAGCCGGTGAAGTCGCTCGGTCGTCGACACTCTCAACAGACGAAGCCTCGCGCGTTGAGCCGTAAACCGCTCGACGGGTCGATGTCAGACGCAAAGGTGTGGAAAGGATACTCATGATGTTAATGTATTCAGAAAGTACTTGTCGAATATCGAATCCGCTTCGGCCCGAACTAAATCGAAAAACCCCGTGATGTCCTGAGGTCCATACAACCGCTCCTTTTCGACCGTTGCAGCCGTGTTCAGATCCTGCACAACCACAACAACCGGGCCGACCCGCGGGTGGGTTGCCGACTTGCAACGTACCCAACTGTTCAATGCCGTCGAACCCGGTGGAGTATAAACCTTGTGATTATGGAGTTCAAACGTCGCCGAATGGTTCAGGGGCCCCCGCTGACTTACTTCATTGCAGAAACGGTTGGTGAGCCACTCCGCTGGATTTTCCGTCGGGCACCGTCTCGTGACTACCAACGCCAAACGGTTGACCGCCGCTCCGGTCTCTCGGGCGTAATGCGTGACCATGTCTCGGCACGCATGAGCCGCTTGCTCCAAATCCATGGTTTCTTCGGTGACCAGTAACGATCTCACGGCGTCCATCCGTACCGGACTGAATTGAACGCGCCATCCACCCTCTGGGCTTTGCAAGACGATCCGAGGGATCTCCGGAGGATCGTCATTTGACAACGGCATCGACAACAACTGCCCGCTGAGCCGTTCGGAATAAGTCCCAAGCATGGTCCCAATGGCTTTCGGACTTGAAAAGACCGTAGCATCGGCCATGAACAGGCTGGCCTGCACTTGCTCAACCACAAACAGGCCACGAGTCAACATCTGAACGCAATCCCGTTGTGACCACAAGTGGCTCGAATCCGCAAGTCACAGAAGTCAGGATAGCCCACTTTCACGTCTTGTCGCATTCTACTTCCATGATTACATCACTTTTCCAAACTGAGACACTACCGGAACCCCAGCGGGTGTTCGTTGCGGACGTCCGATTCGACCAGGCCGTCCCGGAGGCGCACCACGCGGCGCGACCACTCCGCGATGTCGTTTTCGTGCGTCACCATGATGATCGTCTTGCCGGCTTTGTTCAGCTCGGTCAGCATCTGCATGATCTCGACGCTCGTCCGGCTGTCGAGGTTCCCGGTCGGCTCGTCGGCGAGGATCACTTGCGGATCGTTGACGAGCGCCCGCGCGATGGCGACGCGCTGCTGTTGCCCGCCGGAAAGTTGCAGCGGCCGGTGATCGAGGCGGGTGCCGAGGCCGACCATCTCGGCGAGGGCGATGCAGCGATCCTTCGTGCGCGAGTCGAGCGGCACGCCTTGGTAAACTAACGGCAGCTCGATGTTTTCGACGACGGTATACTGCGGCAGGAGGTTGTAGGCCTGGAAGATGAAGCCCAAGTAGGTGCTGCGGACTTCCGACAACTGGTTGTCGGTCATCTTGGCGACATCGCGGTCGCGAAGGTAGTAGTTGCCCTCGGTCGGTCGGTCGAGACACCCCAAAATGTTCATCAGGGTCGATTTGCCGGAACCGGATGGCCCCATCAGGGAGACGAAATCGCCTTCGTCGAAGACGAGATCGAGCCCTTTCAGGACGTTGACGGTCACGTCCCCCATGTAGTAATTTTTGATGAGGTCTTGGACCTCGACAATGGCGGCCATTACTTCTTCTTCGGGGTTTGGCCCGCTCCGCTGGCCTTGGACTTGTCGGCGCTTTTTCCCTTGCTGCCGCTGCGGCCGGAGGGGTCGCCTTCCTCACGCGTCTTGGCTTTGTCGCCGATGATGACCTTCGGATTTAGCACGACGATGTCGCCGTCTTTGAGGCCCGTTTTCACTTCGACTTTCTTGTCGTTGAACAGGCCGAGTTCGATTTCGCGTTCGACCGGCTGGCCGTTTTCGAGCACGAATATTTTCCGATTCGGCCCCGACTCGGCCCCGCCGACTACCGCTTGGATCGGCACGGTCAAGACTTTCTGTTCGGCCGGGTCGACTTGGATCGTGACTTCGGCGCTCATGTCCGGCTTAAGCCCGGCGAGGGCTTTGCGGGCTTTCTCGACGTCGTATTCGAAGTCGTCTTCTTCGCCGGACGATCCTTCGCGGCGCAATCCGGTGATCTGCACGAGGGTTTGATAGAGCTTGACGTCGCTCGACATCCAGTCGGCCATGGAGGCGACGGCGGCGACCGTGCGGACGCGGGCGATGTAGATCCGGTCCGGGAAGGCGTCGATGCGGACCATCGCGCGCATGCCTTTGTTCGCGACGTAATACTCTTTGTCGTGGCCGACTTCGGCGACCGCCGCGACGTACGAATCGGACTGGCCCGTCAGGCGTCCCATCAAATCGGGTGAGGTCAGCAAACCGATCCGGGAGGCGACGAACGCCCCCGTCGGCTTGCGGTCGTCCCCTTTGATGCGGGAGACGAGGGCCTCGTGGACCTTCACGTTGACTTGCATCCGGCTGAGGTCGGGGATGCGGAGGAGTTTCTGCCCCTCCTTCACTTGGGCGCCGACGGCGATCAGGCCTTCGTTGGAGCTGCCAAAACGGCTGCCGGTATCTTTGTAGTAAACGACCATCCCGGTTTGCGGCGAGACGATTTTGCAGGCGAAGAGCTGCTCTTTGATCTCCCCGAGCTTGTCGAGCTCTTGGTGGAGCACCGAGCGCGTCGTGTCGACTTCCGACTCCATCTGGATCAACTTCGCCCGCGCCTGCAAGATCGCTTGCTCGTAGCCGGCTTTGGCGACGTCGACCTTGCTGCTGAGGTCGGTGAGTTCGCGCGCCCGGGTGAAATTCTCGAGGGCGTATTTCTCGGCGTTGAGCTTGCCGAGGGCATCGTTGGCGCCGTCGAGTTTGGAGCGCTCAACCTTGGCTTGGCTCGGCGTCAGATACCCTAACTTCACCGAGCGCGCGGCCCACGAGCTGCGGTCGCGATAGGCTTCTAAATCCGACTCGGCCAATTTCAACCGGCCCGAGACGTCGTCGTACTTCATCCGATACTCGCCCTTCTCCACCAGTGTGAACGGGGCCCCAATGAGCGAGCCGATCGGATCGAGAACCGGGTCTTGGCGGACGCCGAGGAACTTTTCGAGATCGAGTTCGGCGACTTTCAACGAGGCGAACTTCGCGGCTTTGTCCGAGTCGTTGATCTTCAATTGGATGGCGAGTTCTTCCTTCGCCTTCACCCACGCCGAATTGGCCTTCGAGACGACGATCCCTTGCGCCTGCTCTTGATCTTTCAAATTCGAATCGTCGAGGTCCATCAGCGGCTGGCCCTTCGTGACCATGGTGCCGTCGTCGATGACCCACTTGATGGTGCTGGCGAAGGTGCCGCGGCTGCCCGCTTTCACGCGGCAGACGACATCGCGGTTGTCGGTCGATTCGAGCGTGCCACGCTCGACGACCGTCACGGGGAGGTACTCGGCTTGCACAGTGTGTGGGAGAAGGTCGGGGCGGGAGGCGGCGAACCACCCGCCGGAGTTGGCCGTCGCATAGTACACCGCCGCCGCGGCGAACCCGACGGCGACCACGGCGAACGCCGAGAGGATCACAAACATTCGGCGCGAGCGCCGGCCGCTGCGATTATCGGATAGGGCTCGGCGCGGGGAGGACGATGGGTTCGAACGTGTCGCCACGGCCGAGGGGGACGGGGGCGGGGAGCCGTTCGGTTCCGGGATCAGGGCCAGGATTTCCGATTCGGACGGCGGGGCCGGGGGAGGTAGCGGCGTCATCGGGCCAAAGTCCTCGGGAGTCCAACGGGAGCAATTCGAGGTCGAGGTACAATTCCATTCTAGCCGTTAAAAAGTTCACCCACGTGGTGTATAGATCATTTTGCGCTTGGACGAGCGCGGCTTGGGCTTCGAGCAATTGCTGCGTGAGGGCGGCGACGTTACCGGCAGTGTCTTGCGTTTTCGGGTCGGGCGGGGCGAGAAACGTACTGCGGGCGTTATCGACTTGGGAATAGGCTAACTCTACGGCGCGCTGTTGCACCGCGAAGGTTTGATAAAGTTGTCGCAAAGCCCGGAGGTCGATCCGCGCATCCGTCACAATGTTATCTTCAAACGCTTGCAAGTTCCGCCGCTGCCGCTGATACGCGATCAGCGCGGCCCGGTAGAGGTTCCGTTCGGCCCGACGGACGAACGGCGGCTCGATCCGCAAACTCACTTGGTGCAGCATCCGGCTACCCGCGAGATTCAACCCGTCGCTCCCGTCCCGCGGCGAATTCGCCGTGAGGTCGTAACGCACGTCGAAGACGCCTTGCAAGGCGTTGGCCCGTACCGCGATTTGCCGCCACGCGTCGACGACTTGAGCGCGGGCGTTCATCAGGTCGAGTCGGTTGTTGAGTGCCACCTGAGCGATCTTGACGTAGGCGTCGTCTAAGGAGAGCTGCAATAAGTCGGCGTCGTCGACCAACAGTTGCGGCACCTGCGGCCATTCGGCGCGGATCGAATCCAATCGCTGGTTGCGGGCTTGGATCGCCACGAGCAGCCCGGCTTCGACGGCAGTGCGGAAGGCCACGGCTTGCTCGCCGGCGCGCTTGTCGGGCGCGGCCTTCAACCACGGTTGCGATTCGTACCGGCGCAGGGTCAGCTCGAAATTGATGCGGTCGAATTCGACGTCGAGGTCGTTCAGTTTCCGGAGTTCGGCGTCCGGTTCGGGTAGCCGCTTCGATTGCCGGTCGGCTTTGGCGTCGAGGATTTTTCGGCGTAGTTCCAAAATGTCGGTCGAACGCTTCGCCAAATCCTCGGCTTTCGCCGCTTTCAAGGCCGCCGCAAACTTCGGATAGTCCTGTGCCAGTCGCGTTCCCTTCGCCAGTTTGGATTCGGTCAGGTACTTGGTCCAGCGGGCCCGCAAGTCGGCGACCGGCTCTTTCGCTTCGAATTGCCCCGCCGCGATTTCGAGTTCCCTCAGCTGATCGTAGACCTCTTCGAACCGCTTGAGTTGCATGCGGATCGGTTTCAGTGGGGCGTCGTCGAGTTCGATCGGCAGCGTCGCGGGGACGCCGAGTTGCAGCTTGAAATTGTCGAGGCCGTCGACGTAAAGTTGCGTCCGGTTCAGCACGAGGGCCCGGCTTTGCAGCAGCCGCTGTTCGACCCGGTTCACTTGGAGTTCGGGCACGCCGCCGCCCTCCCGCAGGTTCTGGAACAATTTCAGAAACTGCTCGACGCTCGCGATATTTTTCGTTTCGTTCGCCAAGACTGCGGCCCGCAACAGCGTCGTCAGGTAACCCGCCGGGTTGGATGTCAGGTTGGCCCCGATGCCGCGACCGAGGTTCTGCGACAGCCCCTGCAAGCCGTACGGGTTGTTCGTGTAGTTGCCGTTGCCGGCGAGCGCAACGTAAAAGTTCGAGCGGAAGCGCGCGTACGATCGGACCGCGTAGAGCATCGTCCGCTCGGCTTGGGTCAGCGCTTCGAGCGTGACGGCGAGGCCGCCGCCGCGGAGCAGCGGTTGGGCCAAGCTGAGGCCGAGGGTCGAAGTGCTGATCGTCGGTCGGCCATTGCCGAGGTCGAAAACGACTTGGTTCGCGAGCCGGACAAGCAGCGCGGCCCCCGTGGCGAACTTGCGGGTGAACCCGGCCTCCGAATTGATGTTCCAGCGGTTGCCCGCATTCGCGAGGTCGCTCCCCGCGAACTCGCGGATGATCTGCTCGGACGCGAACGCTTGGGCCGAGAATTGGAAGCGTTCCAGCGACACCGGCAGCGCCGCGAGGTACAAGTCCTCACGCCGGTCTTGGAATTCCCGGCTGTTGTAAATCGCCAATTCGACGGCTTGGTCGAGCTTCAATTTGTACGCGGGCTGGGCAGACTTCAGCGCCGCGGCGGTCGGGTCAGTGCCGACGTCCATCGCCGGGGCGGGCTCCGGTTTTTCTTCGGCCCGGTTCTGCGCGTCCCACGACACGATGTCGGCCATGTAGCCGTCCCCCTCGACGCGGAAGATCCCGGCTCGGCCGGGGCGCTGCGGGTTCGGCGACAAGATTTTGGCGAGTTCGTCGTCCGGCGGCATCGGCGGCCGGTCGGGCGAAGTCGAATCGGCGAAGCGGGCGCGACCGTCCGGGTAGACGTTCCAATTTTGGATCGGCGCCGACGGCACGACGTTCTTCTGCGCCAAGATGCCGGAGACGTCGCGGTCGGTGCGCTGGCGGTATTTCTCCCGCTTGCAACCCGCGCCGAAAGCCAAGAGGGCCAGGCCGAGACCGAAAACTGAAACCGAACGGCGCATGGGCGGGCACCCGGGGCGAAACGAGCGCGGTCAAAGCCGCACAACCGTTATCGGCCGCAAGGTTTGCCCAGCTTGAAGCGATCGTGAAAAACGCCTTGTTCCAGCATGTGGGTCCGAATAGTTTTCACATGGAATAGGGGTACACAGTTGGTTCACAGATCCAGGAGGTGCAGAGTGGAAATCTCTGAACAAGAAATTCTGTTGGAACAGTGGCAGTCTCTCGACATGCTCTGGAAGGCCATTCTGAGCATCGAATCGAGCATCGAGTCGTCTCGCCTCAGCATGGACGGCCTGCGGAACGAAATGGAAAACGCGTTCCGCTCGACCTTGGCGGTCGAAGAGAAACTCAATGCCTTGCAAGCGGATGTGTCGCAGTGGACCAAGGCGAAAAGCCGAGTTCATTACGCGCTGCCGAAAGTGCGGGAGTTCATCCACAAGGCCACTTGGGCCTCTACTTTACCCGAACGCAAGCGGCTCGAAGAGATCGTCAAGAATCACATCGAACCGCGGGTTTTGCTGCCCGAGATCGACAAGGTCCGCGAGCAACTGGAACACCTGCAGAAAGATCGCCAAGTGCTCTTCGCTTCGGGCAATGCGGTGTATCAAGAATGCCGGGGGATTACCGCTGAGATTCAGCGAGCTCTGAGCACGCTCCAACGAAACGCGGCCGATAACGCCCGCCGGAAGAAGGATGCGAAGCGGACGAAGGGGAAGTATTGATCGGGGGGACTTCCATCCCATGTGCCGGCAAGTTAAAAACTTGCCGGCACATGGGATGGTCATTGAACCGATCAGTCCGTCACGGCGGACGGGGCCGTCGCCGAGGTGCTGATGGGGACCGCCGCGGCGGCGAGTTGGGCGGGGCTGTTGCCTTCGCCGAAGATCAGCAGCAGCGGGCTGGCGATGTAGATCGACGAATACGTCCCGACGATCACGCCGACGACCATGACGAACGAGAAGAGGTGGACTCCTTCGCCGCCCGCGATGTAAAGCACGCCGACCACAAGGAACACCGTCAAGCTGGCGAGGATCGTTCGGCTGAGGGTTTGGTTCACGCTGTCATTGATCATCTGCGGGGTCAGCACCGGCGACTTGCCGCGGACTTCGCGGATGCGGTCGAAGACCACGATGGTGTCGTTCACCGAGTAACCGACGAGTGTCAGTAGCGCCGCCACGGCTGCGAGGTCGATCTTGAAGTCTTGGATGCCGAGGAAATGCCCGATGGCCGTGTCGTGGACGTAGTGGCACACGGCGATGCAGCCGAGGGTGAAGCAGAGGTCGTGAATAAGGCAGATGACGGTGGCGAGGCCGAACTGCCAACTGCCGAAGCGGAACCAGAGGAACGCGAGCACCGCGAGCCAACTGGCGAGGACCGCTAACAGGGCGTCGTTGCGGGTGCTGGCCGCGAGCGCGGGGTCGAAGACTTCGAGCCGCTCCGGCAACGGGCGGGACTCGAACGATTTCTTCGCTTCGCCGAGGATCTTGCTCAGGGCTTCTTCATCCTTCTTCTTCGCGTCCGGCTTGGCCTTCGCGTCGAGGGCGGCGCGGAATTCGATGTTCTCCGAGAAGTCGATCAAGATCTTGGCGAACCGGCCGGTGCGCTCCTCTTCGCCGGCGAGGGTCTTGTCGTCGGACTTGATCCCGGTCAGGGTTAGCGCTGTCGCCGAGCCGGCCGAAGGGAGACGATCGTTCAGTTTGAGTTCGCGCTCGACGAACCGTTTGAAGTACCCGGGCGACGTTGGCTGGTCGAAGGTCAGCGTCGCGCTGAAGCCGACCTTATCGACCCCTCGGTCGTCCTTGATCGGGGCGTTGGAAATGTTGAAGTTGTCGGTGATCTTCGTGCTGGCCATCAACGGCTGATCCGCATCGTCCCGCAGCAGGCGGTCGAGCATGATCTGCACAAGTTCCGGCTCTTTTTCCGTGGTCCGGACGGTGAAGCTGCGGGCCTTGTTCCCGCCGAAGCTATCCCCCTTCAAGAAGACCTGCTCGACCGAGGCATCGGGCAACCGGCTCGCGCGGGCCTTCAAGTTCTCCAGCCGCGCAGCATCGTCGGCCCCTTCGGCGCGGGACGCCAGCGTCACCTTCTCTTCGGAGAGTCGACCGTCCGGTTCGATGTAGACAATTTTGAAGATGTTCTCAGCCTTCTTCGATTCCCCGGTGGTTTCGTCGATGCCGGCGAAGGTCATCGGGACGACTTCTTTGACGTTGAGCCGCAGCTTCTGGCGGGCTTCGCCGAGCAGTTCGACCATTCCTTTCTTGCCGTCGCCGCCGCTGAGCGAGCGCTCTTCGCCTTCCTTCAACCGGCCGCCGTACGCGGTGCCCTGGGTGAAGTCGACGTTCAAGACTTTCTCGCCGCGGTAGAGGAACAGGCCTAGGCCGAGGATCGTGAGGGTCGCCGTGAGGGCGAACATCTTGTTGCGGATCTTCATGAAGTCGAACGTCGGCCGGGCGAAGAGACGCTTCATCGAGAGCTTCGTGACCCACTTGCGGTGCATGCTGTAATCGAACATCAGACGGGTCATGAACAGCGAGGTGAACAGGCTGATGATGAGGCCGACGGTGAGGCTGACGCTGAACCCTTTGAGGCTATCGTTGCCGAACGAGTACATGACGATGGCGGTGAAGATGCTAGTCAGGTGGGTGTCGATGATCGTCGGTAGGGCGCGGTCGTAGCCGTTGCGGATCGCACCCAGCAGCGTGGCGCCTTTCTCCCGTTCTTCGCGGATGCGCTCGTAGATGAGCACGTTGGCGTCGACGGCCATGCCGAGCATCAGCACGAGGCCCGCGAGGCCGGGGAGGGTAAAAGCGGCGTTCACGGCGACCATGAATCCGATGGTGAGCAGCAAGTTGGCGAATAGGGCGACGCAGGCGACCAAGCCGGCGAAGCGGTAGTAGTAGACCATGAACAAGAGTACGGCCCCGAAGGCAGCGAAGACCGAGATCAACCCCTTGCGGATGGTCGATTCGCCGAGGGTCGCCCCGACGGTGTTCTCGCTGACGGGGTCGGGTTTGAGTTCCGCGTTCAGGTTCCCCGACCGCAAAATGTTGACGAGTTGGTTGACGGCCTTCTGAGTGAAGCTACCGCCGCTGATGATCCCCGAGCCGCGGAGGATGGCATTGAGGGTCGGGGCCGAGACGATCTTGTCGTCCATGATCACGGCGAGGCTGCGGACCATGGCGTCGGTCGGTTTGTTGCGCTCGGTCATGTCGCTGAACATCTTGACGCCGGCGGGCGTTTCGAAGTTGAACCCGACGGCGGGGTTGTTGTCTTGATCTTCGCGGTTGGTCGCCGAGATGCGGACGTCGCCGACGACGCGGACGTTGTCGGCCGTCGAGACGCGGGTCAGGAGGAAGTACTCGACGTCCTTGCCTTCTTCATCTTTGGTGCGACCCTGTTTGGCGAACGGCCGGCTGAAGTAGAGGTACGACGCCGATTGGCCGGACTTGCTCCCGGATCGCTGGATGACGGTGCGATTGCGTTTGGCTTCGAGTTCCGGATATTCCCAGCTGACGCCTTTGCCGAATTTCTTGGGCGGCGGTTCTTTGGCGTAAGCGCTGCTGAGTCCGCGGCCTTCGCGCTCTTCTTTGCCGAGTTCGACCCATTCGTAACGGACGTCGATTTCGTCGCCGCTGGCCTTCACCTTGTACGTGTTCGCCGGGGCCGGGGGGACTTTGCCCGCCTTGGCCCGGTCGGCGATCACAGTGGCGTCGGCCGGGGCCGGGTTGTCGAGCAAACGCTGGGCTTCGAGGATCCCTTCGCGGTCGTCGTCGAGGTTCGCCAAAATGCGGAATTCGAGGACGCCCGTCTGCTTCACTTGGTTGCGGACGTCTTGGACGAACTCTTCGTTCGCCGCTTCTTTATTCCCGCCAGTGCTTCCGGCGAACGGCAAGATGATTTCGACCCGGCTGTTGCCGATGGGCCGGACGACGACGTTCTTCAAGTCGGTCGGGTCAATCCGCTTCTTCAGCTTCTCGGCGAGCTGCTTGATGTCGTCGTTCGTCAGTTCCCGTTTGCCCTCGCCGCGCGACGTCGATTTGTCGTCCATACGCTCGCGGTCGACTTCGTAGACGAGTATCGTCCCGCCCGCGAGGTCGATCCCCCGGCGGAAGCCGATCTGGCCGTTCGACTCCTTCCAGAAGCCGAAGCCGGCGAAGCCGGAAGCGATGACCGTCGGCACGAGGCAGAGGATCAGGCGGGTCAAGAATTTCGGTCGCATGGCGTACTCGGATAACAACCGGTGGGCACGGCCCCGGCTCGAATGGGGGGTGACTAGCTCTTGACTTCCGGGGTTTCCTCGGCGATCACGCTGGTGATCGCGGTCTTGAGCACGCAGAGTTTCGTATCTTCGCTGCGGATCACGACTTCGGTGCCACCGTCTTTGATCTTCACGACCGAACCGACGATCCCCGACGCCGTGACGACCTTGGCGCCGGGTTTGAGGCTCTCGATCATTTTCTTGGCTTCGCGATTCTTCCGGCGGCTCTGCGGCAGGATGACGACCAAGAAAAAGAGGCCGAACATGGCGATCATGAACGGCATCGTCATGTAAAACGGCAGTTCTTGCTTCGGCTGATCTTTGCCGGGCTCTTTGGGCGGATCTTCGGCGATCAAAGCGGTGAACGTCACGGAATTTCCTGTGCTGAACAGCGTGAAAAACAGTCGTCAAAATCGGAACGCGCATCTTAGTTGCGACGCGGGGTTGCGGCAAGACGGTTAACTTTCCGGGGCACGGACCCATTCCAAGTTCAAATAGACGCCATCGAGTAATTCGAAATCAGCGTCGGAAGTCAACAGCCGGGCGTCGGTCAACGCGGCGGTCGCTGCAATCCAGAGGTCGTTCTTGCCCATGACTCGACCGCGTTCCAAGCAGAAATTGTCGATCTCGGAGTAGATCAAGATTTGCTCGGGCGAGTCGACGGGGATCATTTGGAAGAACCCGAGGGCGAATTCCATTCTGTCTCGTTTTTCTCGCCCCCAATTCCATTGTTGGGCCAGCGAGCGAAGCTCGCCGGCGCTCACGATCGAAATAAGCGGGGTCGGTTCGACGAGGAGCAGTTGATAATCGACCCCAATTTGTGCCCACCAGTGATCCTCACGCACGTAATGCACGAGGATGTTCGTGTCGAGGATTTGAATGGGAGTCGCCATTATGACAGTTTTCGCAAGTCTTCGGTCACTTGCTCGTCTGTTTCATCTCCACGCCCTACCTCGCGCAAGACATCCTGCCAAGTTTTTCCCTCCGGCAGCGGCCGCGCGGGCCATGCCCGGCTCAATGCCTTCTCGGCGTCGATTCGCTTTTGCTCCGGCGTCCGGTACGCCCACCGCGAGGCGCACGCTTGCGCATCATTGCCCACCGGCTCGACTGTCGTCGATTCGAGATTGTTCATGGTTCCACCTCCCGAGTTCCTTTCATTCTACCGAAGCCCATCCCAATTCGCAGCGCCGTTGGTACTCCGCGAATCGCCCCTCCACAATCGCCCTCCTCGCCTCGCGCATCAGTTTCAGGTAGTACGCGAGGTTGTGCAAGCTCAGGAGTGTCGGCCCCAGCATCTCGCCGGCGTTGAACAAATGGTGCAGGTACGCCCGACTGTAATTTCGACAGCAGTCGCAATCGCAACCGGACATCAGCGGCGCGGGATCTCGCTTGTGCTTCGCATTCCGAATCTTCACTTTGCCGGTATCGGTGAAGGCGAGGGCGTTGCGGCCGCTGCGCGTCGGCATGACGCAGTCGAACAGGTCGATGCCCGCGGCGACGGCGATGAGCAAATCCTGCGGCCGACCGACGCCCATGAGGTAACGCGGCTTGTTCGCCGGTAGCAACGCCGCGCAGGCGGGGAGGGCCGCGTGCATTTCCTCCGGTTTTTCGCCGACGCTGAAGCCACCGAGGGCATAACCGGGGAAATCCATCGGGATCAAAGCTTCGGCGCACTCGGCCCGCAGCTCAACATCCAACCCGCCTTGGACGATGGCGAACTGAACCTGCGTCGGGTGCGTGTGGTGTTCTCGGCAGCGCGCGGCCCACAGAATCGACCGGCGGATCGCATTGCGCATCACCTCGGGCGATGCGTCGGCCGGGGGGCATTCGTCGAGCACCATGGCGATATCGCTGCCGAGGTTCTGCTGGATGTCCACCGCTTTCTCGGGGGTCAGTTCCAACTCGCCGCCGTCGAGGTGGCTTTTGAACGTCGCTCCATGGTCGGTGATCTTCCGATTCTGGGCGAGGCTGAAGACTTGGAATCCACCCGAGTCGGTGAGGATCGGCTGAGGCCAGTTCATGAAGGCGTGCAACCCGCCGAGGTCGCGGATCAGTTCGTCGCCGGGCCGCAGTGTGAGGTGGTACGTGTTCCCCAAGATGATCTGCGCGCCGACGCCGCGCACCATCTCCGGTGTCAAGCCCTTGACCGTGGCTTGGGTGCCGACGGGCATGAAGATCGGCGTCTCGATGGTGCCGTGGGCCGTGGAGAGGAGTCCGGCCCGGGCGGCGCCGTCGGTGGCGAGGAGATGGAAGTTCATTCTTTGCACTCACTCCCGCGGAAGTCGGTAATTGTAGCCGCTGATGGCCGTTGCGGAGGGTGTAGCAAGGGTTCTTGTCGTTTGAAAACGCAGACTCGACCTCCCCTACAGAGACCACAGGCACAGCCCAGTTCCAGAAACCTCCAAGAATCGTTGCGACACCCGTTGCGGATGTCCGGCTTGATGTGCCGCCGGAATGTGCGACAGTGTCCCCATGAAAGTCCGCGACGTGCTGCGCCTTTTGAAAGACGACGGATGGATGCCCGTCAAATCCACAAGCGGGCATCGCCAATTCAAGCACCCGTTGAAGCCCGGACGAGTCACGGTGTCGGGAAAGATGACTGATACAATGCCACCGGGGACGTTGAGGAGTGTATTCAAACAAGCCGGATGGGTTCTCTGAAACGGAGTCGGATATGAAACGCTATGCCATCGTGATCGAAGACGCCGGGTCGAACCTCGCGGCCTACGTCCCGGATTTGCCCGGCTGTGTTGCCACGGGTCGGAGCTTTGCGGATGTAGAACGGCGGATCCGGGAAGCGATCGTTTTGCACCTCGAAGGCATGGCCGAAGACGGCCTGCCGATCCCGGAACCGTCGAGCCGCGTCGAATATGTCCAGATCGGAGCCTGAATTCACCCCGCGACCCGATCCCAGTCCAAGTTGTCTTTGTCGAGCATCGGCAGATTTACCGGCAGCGCTTCCAGATACTTCGTCGCGGCGCCGGTGTTGAACACGACGATCTCCTCGTCCCGTTTCACATCGCCCGATTTCAGCAACTGCTCGAGGACATCGAAGCAAACCGCCGTCTCCGGGCAGATGCTGATACCCTCGGCCGAACTCGCCCGCAGCATCCAGGGGGCGATGCTCGCTTCGCTCCCCGCAATGGCTTTGCCACCGCTCGCGCGGATGGCGTCGAGGATCATGAAGTCCCCGACCGCCACGGGTACGCGCAAGCCGCTGGCGACCGTGTGGGCATTTGGGAACAAGTCCGCGTGGCGCTCGCCTTTGTCGAAGGCCGTGACGATCGGAGCGCATCCTTCGGCTTGGCAAGAGTAGAAGCGCGGGAGGGGCCGGCGCTCGATCCAACCGAGATCCATGAGTTCGTGGAAGGCTTTCGCCATGCCGATGAGTCCCGTGCCGCCGCCGGTCGGGTAGAGGATCACGTCCGGCAATCGCCAACCGAGTTGCTCGGCGATTTCCAGTCCCATCGTCTTCTTCCCTTCGATGCGGTACGGCTCCTTCAGCGTGCTGAGGTCGAACCAGCCCATCCGCTCGGCGCCGTCCTTGACGATCTTGCCGCAGTCGTTAATGAGGCCGTTCACGCGGAAGGCCTTGGCCCCGTACAAATGCGGCTCGAACTGGCTGACCACCGGCGTATCGGCCGGCATGAAGACGAAGCACTCCATCCCGGCGCGGGCGGCGTACGCCGCGGCAGCCCCGCCGGCGTTGCCCGCCGTCGGCAGCGCGACGCGCTTCACCCCGAGCCACTTCGCCATGCTGATGGCCGCGGTCATCCCCCGGCTCTTGAACGCCCCCGTCGGCAGTTGGCTCTCGTCCTTGACCCACAACTTCGACAGCCCGAGTTGCCCCCCGAGGCGCGGGCAGTCCAGCAGCGGAGTCATCCCTTCGCCGAGGGTCACTGGTTCGACATCGAACGGCAGCGGCAGCAACTCGCGGTAGCGCCACAAGCTCGGGGGCCGCACGGCGATCATCGCCGGGGTCACGAGTTTCCGCACGGCGTCGAGGTCGTAGCGGACCCAGATCGGTCGGCCGGCGTGCAGGCCATGGAGTTGCCCGGCGGGTAAACGGGCGCCGTCGATGGCCCCTTCGAGATGCGTGACGGTGCTGTTCATATCGTAGAAGTGTATGGAGGGACCCGCGATGTTCCCGGCGATGCTGAATTTGCAAGGGTTACGCGCATTGGTCGTCGGCGGCGGCCCCGTGGGCCAACGCAAAGCGCAGCTCGCACACGCGGCGGGTGCGACGGTTCACATTGTCGATCCGACGATTCCACCGTCCGAAGCATTTGCAGACCATCACCTCGACGGCATCCACATCGCCTTCGCCTGCGCCACCGCCGAAGTGAACGCCCGCGTCGTCGAAGCCTGCCGGGCGCGCGGCATCTGGGTCTGCGATGCCATCGTGCCCGAACGCGGGACGTTCGTCTTGCCCGCGGTCGTGCGGCGGGGTGAGTTGCAGATCGCCATTTCCACGGGCGGGGCGTCGCCGGCGCTCGCCCGGACGCTGCGCTTGCAACTGGAAGAGACCTTCGACGAATCCTACGGCGAGTGGGTGCGGGTGTTGGGCGAAGTGCGGGAAGTCGTCTTGGCGACGGTCGCCGACATCGCGCTGCGGAAGGAGTTGTTTGAAGAATTCAGCCGGCCGGAATGGTTGGAACGGGGTCGAAACGAAGGTTGGGAGGCCGTCCAAGCGGCGATGTTAGCGCGGATCAAGTCAGCCAATACCCTGGGAGCTGCCGGAAGTGCGTGACCGCGACGATCCACGCGGTGTTGTGCTTGAACTCGTAGACGATCCCGTACGGGAACTTCTTCATAATGAAATAACGGTGCCGCTCGTCGCAAAGCGGTGAGGCTTCGGGGAATTCGGCCATCCACGCTTTCCCTCGGAAAAACTCGGCTTTGAATCGCAGTGCGATCGTGAGGCTCGCTTTCGAATAATAGCGATAAGCCTTCCGGTATTCGAGGTCGGCCCGGGCGGTGATGCGAACATCAACCATCGGAGTCCTCCGAGTGATCGAGTGGGTCGCGCATCCGGAATTCTTCCCAAGTGAAAGATACCGCCGTACCGGCGTCGATCTCGGCGGAGCGGCGGCGGATCTCCGCGACCCACGCGTCGCCGCGGGGTTCGGGGACGGGGTGCGTGTCGTTGGAATTGAGGACGTCCAGCAGCGCATCGTATTCGTCAATGGGCAACACGCTGATATCGCGGAGCAGTTGTTCGGTGGCGGGGGCCATGATCGGTTCTCCTGTTCGCGTGATTTTACACCGCCCGGTCGGGTCATCCAAGCAGCTTCGCGATTTTCTTGCGGCCCAGCGCGCGCAAGGTCTCGATATTCCGTACCGGGATCGCGTCGAGCGCCGCCGGGTCGCCGGCGACCTTCGTGATGCTCTCTTCCCTCAATAAGTGCAGCATCGGATAGGGCGAGCGGTTGGTGTAGTTTTCGACGGCGTCGGGCGGTGTGCCAGCGAACCGGTACTGCGGGTGGAAACTGGCGATTTGCACGACGCCGGTCAAGCCCAGCGATGCGAGGAGCTCGTCCGCGTCGCTCAGGAAGTCGTTGTAATCGAAGAAGTCTCGCAGAATCTGCGGATGGATGAGGATCGTCGTTTCCACTTCGGTGATGGGCCGGTCGACCAAGTGCCGGAGTTCGCGGGTCAGGTCGTTCAACAACTCGTCGGTCTCGGTCGCAGCTGACACCGTGTATCGAATCGTGTCGTCCACGAAGACCTTCCGCGCGAACGGGCAGAGGTTCAGCCCGATCACGAACGTCTCGATCCAGCGCCGGGTTTCGCCGACGGGGTCACTCGGCATTCTTGACCGCGTACCGGGGTGCGACGGCGACCGTCGGCAAGCCGAGGGCGCGTTTGATGAGGATGAACTCGCCGACGTCGTTCCCTTCGACCAAATGCCCGGCCCACTGGAAGAGGTACCCGAGGACGAGCGCGGCCGCGCCCCAGTACCACTCGACGAAGAACGGCAGGATCAACCCGACGATCGCGAGTGGTATCCCGAGCAGGTGCAGGGCGAAATTGAATTGGTGTTGATGCCGCTCGAGCCAATTCAACCGGGCGCTCTTGGCGAAGCGCAGGGAACGGCGGGCGAGCGGGAATCGCGGCTTGGGTGGCGTGTTGTCCATACCGTCAAACTAGCGAAGCCGCACCGGTTGACGAACTGCAAATGATGGACACCTCATTACCCACTTGAGCCAATCTCTCCAGATTCCGCCGGGCCAGTCGAAGTTAGACCGATCAATCGGTTTATTCGGCATCTTCGCTCAATTCCGATTCGCCCGATGCCGATACACGAAGGGACGTTCTGTGGATTCGGCCGTCGGGGGAATGGCTGGGACGCAGAGGGGACGGGGGCGGCACAATGCGGAAGATTCGCTGGAAAGCGCGGTTCACGGGCGGGTTGATCGCACTCACCGGCCTCGGGCTGGCCGGGTGTAAGCACCAACTCTTCCTCGAGCCGGCCGACTGGAAAGAAGCCAGGCGCCCGAACATCCCGGAGAGCTTGGAACAATCCCCGCACGAGGCGATTTTGCCCGGCATGAGCCAGCCGGGGAGCAAGCCGGCCACGGTCTCGGATTCCAATCGCAAGACGCGGCCGATCAGCATCAAGGAAGCCCAGGCCATCGCCATCGAGCAGGGGAACATCGGCAGCGGGATCAACGGCACCGACAACCCCGCGCTGCCCGGGTTCCAAGGTCGCGGCAGCACCGGCACCGACACCATCAAGGCGTTCGTCCTCGACCCGGCCGTGGCGCAGGCGGAAGTCGAGCGGTCGCTGTCGAAGTTCGACGCCCGCTTCACATCGAGCATGACTTGGGCCAAGCAGGACCAAGCGACCCTCAGCCTCCAGCAGAGCTTCTCCAACGGCGACTCGGCCAGTTTGACGAACTCGCTGACCAAGCCGCTTCCCACGGGGGGGATCGTCGGCATCACGACGAGCTTGAACTACCTGAACTTGGCCAGCGCGCCGACGAACAGCCAGTTCATCGCCCTCAGCACCTCGTACACGCCGCGGGTGCAGTTCATCTTCGAGCAGCCCTTGCTGCAAGGCTTCGGCATCGAGGCCAACCAGTTGATGGCCTCGCACCCGGGTAGCTTGCTGGTCCCCGGCCTACGCCCCTCCGGCGGCTCCGGCACCGAAGGCATCTTGGTCACCCGCGTCCGCACGGCCCAAGCCCGGCACCAGTTCGACTCGCAGATCAACCAGATGCTGTTCAACGTCGAACAAGCGTACTGGAACCTGTACGCGGCCTATTACAACAAGTACGCCCAAGAAGTCGGCCTCGAACAAGCCTTCGGGTTGTACAGCAAGTTGAAGATCCGCACCGAGGCCGGCAACGGGGCCCCATACCTGAAGGAACAGGCCGAGGCGCAGTATTGGCTCTTCCGTCAGCAGGTCGTCACGGCGCGCCAGCAGGTGCTCGAATCGGACCGCGTGCTCCGCGGCCTGCTCGGGTTGAAGTCGGACGACGGCACCATCTTCGCCCCGGCCGACGTGCCGATGAAAGTGCTCTTCACCCCGGACATCCAGACGGTGTACGACGAAGCCCTCGTTTCCCGGCCCGAGTTGATGATCGCCCGCCAAGAGGTGAAGGCCCGGCAACTCGACTTGCTGAACCAGAAGAACTTGCGGATGCCCGACGCCCGCCTCTTCACGAGCTACGACATCAACGCCCTCGGGCGCTCGCTGGGCGGCAGTGCCCCGGACAACGCCTTCGCCAACTTGGCCCTGAACCAATTCAACAGCTGGCAGGTCGGCCTGCGGGTCGACATGCCGCTGGGCTTCCGCGATGCGAACGCCCTCACGCGCCAATCGCAACTCGCCCTTTGGAAGAGCTACGTGCAGCTCCGCGATTCGGAACGGAAGGTCTTCGACGCCATTGTCGACGCCGTCCGGCAGATGGAAGTCGGCTTCGCCACCAACAGTATCAACGAAGCCCGCCGCAAGGCCTTGGCGGAAGTCGTCCGCCAGCAGGAGACCCGCCTCGGCAACATCCAGGGCGAAGACTTCATCGGCCAGCTCAATGGCTTGATCCAGAGCCAACGCGATTTGGCGAACGCGATCTCGGATCAATACCGCGGCTTGGCCAACTACAACGCGGCCCTCGCCCGTCTGGAGTACGTGAAGGGGACGATCCAGAGTTACAACAACGTCAGCGTCGCCGATGGCCCGCTGCCGCCGTTCGTCCAGAAGAAGGCGGCGGATCACTTCCGTGCCCTCAACTCGGCGATCAAACTCCGGGAACACCCGGCCGATGTCCTCGGCGTCACGCCGCCGACCGCGATTGAACCGTTCCAAACCGTGCCGACCCCTTCGGGAGTTGCCCCGACCCTGCCGCCGCCCGCGGGCGGCGGCAACCTGCCCGGCCCATTGCCGGCACCCGTTTCAACGCCGAAAGGTTCGGCGGGCTTGAGCCAACCGGCCCCGGCCTCGACGAGGTCGTGGGACTCCTGGCAGTCGCCGAGTCCCGCCGTACCCGGCAACTTGCCGACGCTCAGCCCGGTGCCGACGCCCGGCGAAATCGCCTTCAAAGCCAATGGCAGCGTGACCCTGCCGCAGCGCCCGATTGCGACCACGCGGACGATTTCGCCCAACCCGGTGCCGACCCTCTCCGGCCCGACGACGCCGATCTTGGACCTCCCACCGCGGTAGCATTTGAAACCGCGAGTGCGCGTCGAGCCGGGGCCATCGGGCCTCGGCTCGCTTCGTTTGTGGGAATCAAAACCGCGCGCGGTTCGATGTTGGAGTTCAACCTTTAGGTTGTGGACCTCGAACGGGAGGTCGGGCCGAGTCTGCGAGGATCGACACCGTTCGGAACACCGTCGTGCCTCGAAGACTCGGCCCGACGAAGACAACCTGATGGCTTTTCTCCAAAACGTTAAAAACGAGTCGCCACAATGGTCGGTTTTCGTTCCCGTCGATGCTCCGGGTTCGCCGGCTTCCCCGTGGCGACACGTTTCCAACGTGTCGGGAGCAAAGATCGATGGCTTTTCTCCGACACGTTAAAAACGTGTCGCCACAATGACGACAGGCACCGTCCTCATCCCGTGGCGACACGGTTCCAACGTGTCGGGAGCAAAGATCCATGGCGGCAATGCTTTTCTCCGACACTGACCCGTGCCTCTGGGGTGAATCTTGTTTTTCACCGGGCCACACCCAACTCTTTCCGTGCGACGGGCGTAAGACGATCCTTGACACCGCCCTCGATAGCTTCGATAGTGCGGACTCTCCAACACTCCAACCGGTGCCCCATGCGCACGTTCGCCATTCTCTGTTCGATCTTCGCCGCCCTCCCCGCACTCGCGGCGGAGCCGGAAGTGACCGCGAAGAAATCGAAAGAGTCGATCGAGTTCAAATTCGGCGACGAACTGATCGCGAATTACGTCGTGGCGCCGACGGCGGCCAAGCCCTACTTCTGGCCTTTGAACGCACCCGGTGGCGCCGCCGTAACGCGGGGATGGCCGATGGTCAAAGGGACGGCCGGGGAAACGACCGACCACATCCATCAGAAATCGGCGTGGTTCTGCCACGGCGACGTGATCCCCGTCGGGATGGTGCTCAAGACCAAATCGGCCGACAAACGGGTCGAAGGCGTCGATTTCTGGTCCGAGACACCGGGCCACGGGAAGATGGTCTGCGTCGAAGTCGGCGAAATCAAAATCGTCTCGAAGACCGAAATGAGCGTGCCGACGAAGAATGAATGGCGCACCGCGGACGGAGACAAGATCCTCGACGAAACTCGGACGATCACGGTGCGGAAGTTGCCCCAAGGCTATTTGATCGTCCTTGATGTCGATTTCCACGCGAGCGTCTGCCCGATCCGATTCGGCGACACGAAAGAAGGGTCTCTCGGCGTGCGCGTCCCGGATGGGACCGCGTTGCAGAATAAGAACGGCGGGCGAATCACGTCATCCGACGGCAAATCGTCGGTCGCAGGGGCCAAAGACAACCTGCCGATTTGGGGTGTCGCCGCCGACTGGCACGACTACACCGGCACCGTCGGCGACAAAACCGCCGGCATCGCGATCTTCGACGACACCAAGAACAAGTATCGGAGCGTCTGGCACACGCGGGCTTACGGCCTAATGGCCGCGAATCCGTTCGGGCGAGCAAAGTCCGGTTTCCCCGGCGTCAAAGAGAACAAAGAGTTGGTCACGATTTCCAAAGGCGAGCATTTGAAATTGCGCTATGGCATTTACACCCATGGCGGCGATGCGAAAGTGGGCGAAGTCGCCGAAGCCTACGGTGTCTTCGGCTCGGGGAAGTGATCAATTCGCTTTCTTCTTCTTGGGATCTTCGGCGGGTTTCGCGTTCGGATCTTCGCCGAGGATCGTGGCCCGTTTGACGATCCAATCGGCTTGGGTGGCTTTCGCCGCCGGGATCTCGCGCGGGCGGACCAAAATCAGATCGAGGGTCTGCCCGACTTTGAGATCGCTCGGGTCGGCCGCGAAACCGGGCACCCCGACGGGCTTTTTGAACTCCGCGATTTCCTCGGCCGTGCGGAGCACTTTCTTACCGTTCGAATCGACTTTCGGGGCGAGCTTGGCCCAACGGATTTGCGAGCCTTCGATGTAAGCGAAACTGATTTGGACCGCTTTGCCAGGAACCGTGGTGACCCGGCGGTTGTTCCCGGTGCCCGTGGTCTTTTGCTGCGGCGGCCCAGAGATTTTCAGCAGGAAGCCGTTTTTCTCCATCTTGACGATTTCGCCTTGGACGTCCGACACCGCGGCGTACTTCGTCCAGTCGGTTGTCGTCTCGGCCGGTTTGTCCGCGGATTTCTTCTCGTCGGCCGCAGTGAGCGAGCCCGCCGACAGGACGACACCGAGCAGCATCGCAAATTTCGTAGCCATCGCCAGCTCCTGCCGGTTGGAATCACTCCATACTAAACCTTTTTCGGGCGGTGGAGTTCCGGAAAACGACGCGATCCACCGGAATGGTGGATCGCGTTTCGGCGTGGTCGATGCGGGCTCACTTATTGCCGTAAGTCGAATACTTCGGGAACACCGGTTGAATCGGGCTGTTGTAGTAGCCCGACGGGTAGCTGCGCGGATCGGGCAACGGGCTGAGCCCCCCTTGCACGAGCGGACCTTGGGCGCGTTTGCCGAAGAGGTTGTTGACCGTGCGAACCATCGCGTTGTTGTCGACGTAGCCCGCCGCCAATCGGCTGACGTACTTGAACGAGTTCCCGACGATATTCGTCGCCGTATCGGCCGGTTTGACCACCAATTTGTTCGAGTCGATCGGCACGGACTGGAACGACTGCGCCCGGGCCGAGCCGCCCATCGCGATCAGAGCCGCCGCGACCGCCAATGCCAACCCATAGAAACGCATCGCGCCCCCCTTCCGCTGCAACGCCGGCTCCCAGATCGTCCCCCGACCCGCGTCGCCGTCGCCGATGTCCTCCCGATGGCGGATGGCAATAACATCTTCGCTGGAGGTGTCAAGGATTTTCTTTCGATGA
>JANXTU010000205.1 GCA_025352235.1 Fimbriiglobus sp. | reverse complement strand
AGCGGTGTTCCACGATCGGCTCGAAACCATCCAGCCATTCCCTGCGGGTCGCTTGGCGGACCGTCGGTCGACCAATCCGAAACCCGACATTCGAAGTCCGAAGACCGTGCTGGTGTTCAGCCCGCACCCCGACGACGACGTGATTTCCATGGGCGGCACCATCATCCGCCTCGTCGAACAAGGGCATAAAGTCCACGTGGCATACATGACGAGCGGCAACATCGCGGTGTTCGACCACGATGCCCGGCGCTTCGTCGACTTCGTGGACGAGTTCCTGAGCGGCTTCGGCGATACTTCGGAGAAATCGAGCGCGGGCACCATCAAAGAGCACGTCTATAAGTTCCTTGACAGCAAGAAGCCGGGTGAGGCCGACACGCCGGAGCTGCTACAGGTGAAGGGGATGATCCGCGCGACCGAGGCCCGCGCCGCGGCGCTCGCCTGCGGGATTCCGCCGGAGCAGCTCGAGTTCATGAACCTGCGCTTTTACCGCACCGGCACCATCACGAAGGCGCCGATCCAACCGCAGGACATCGCCGACATCGCCGAACTCTTCGGCCGCTTGAAGCCGGATCAAATCTACGTCGCGGGGGAACTGAGCGACCCGCACGGCACGCACCGGCTCTGCGCCGAGGCGATCTTCGAGGCCGTGCGGCAAGTCCGGGCGAAGGAGCAGCACTTCGACGTCTGGCTCTATAAGGGGGCGTGGGAGGAGTGGGAGCCGCACGAGATCGAGATGGTCGTGCCGTTGAGTTCGGATGTCATCGAGCGGAAAAAGCAGGCGATCTTTCGGCACCAATCGCAGAAGGACAAAGCGATGTTCCCCGGCGGCGCCGACCGCCGCGAGTTTTGGCAGCGTGCCGAGGACCGCAACCTCGGCACGGCCAAAACCTACGACCTACTGGGCCTGCCAGAGTACTACGCGATGGAAGCGTTCGTGAAGTGGGACGAGTGAACGGCGTTCACACGCGCGGATCACGGGGTAGAATTACTGAAAAGGATAACGCCATGACCACGGCCGAGACGATCGACACAATCGCAACTTGGGATCAGTCGGATCAACTGGAACTCGTTTTTGAGGTCTGGGATCGGCTTCTCGACAAGGGCTGGAAGCCGACCGTCACCCCGGAGTTGGAGGCGGAGTTGCAGCGCAGGCTCGCGGCCTATAAGGCGAATCCCGAAGCTGTTTACACGTGGGAGGAAGTGCTCGCTCACCGACGGCGACCTCGCTGAGGGCTCGATCACCTCGGCCCATCCCTATTTCTCCACCGGCTTCGTCACTTCGAGCTGCTTCAAAATCCTGTCCAAGTCGCCTTTCAACTCCGCGGCTTCTTCGGCGGGGAGGCGGGCGGCGACCATCACGCCACCGTGGGGGCCGCTCGTCACGGCGTATTCCAAGCGCGCTTTACCGGTCTTCAACTCGGCGTCGATGCCGAAGCGGTCGATGCGGATCGGCTTGTCGGCGGTGCGCGCCGGCGCCGCCATCGGTGCGATCTTCGCCTGCTGCTTCGCCAAGAACCCCTTGACCTCGTCTTGGTACTTCTCCACCGTCGGCAGGCGATCCGTCGATTCGACCGTCAGCAAAATGCCGCCGCCCTTCGGCTCTTCGAGGGTCAATTGCCGGCCTTGCAACACGCCGACGCGCCAGCGGCGCGGGTAAAGGAACTTCAGCCCAAGATCGGCGTTGTCGTACAGCAGCAACGAGTTCTCCGGCGTCGGCTTCAATTCTTTGCCGGTCAACTTGGCCTCCGAAAGATCGTCGAATTCCTTCGAGGCGGCGCGGGTCATAGTGAACGTCCCGTCGATCCGGCCGAGGGCTTTGCCGTCGCGGCCGAGCATCTCGTGGACACCGTTGAGCTTGAGGTAGGTCAATCGCCCCGCCGCAATGTCGAAGTAGGCGGTGCCGTCGAGTTTCTGGCGCGTCGGGCCATCTTCGTTCGTGCCGCGGACGGTGCCGGTGATCGCGAGCTTCGCGAGTTTCCGTTCGTTCAGCGTCACGACGGTGGCGAACTCCACGGCGAGGCCGCCTTCGTCGACGGTGTCGAGGTCGGTGAGTTCGGCGATCGCCGCGGGGCTCGCGATCCACTTGGCGCCGGGTTTGACCTCGTCTTTCGGCAACAACCCCGCGACGAGGACGGGGGTGAAAATGTCGTGCTTGACGGTGTCGATTTCGCTCCAGAGGAGCGGGCCGTCTGGGGAGAACGGGGCCTTCTTCCCTTTTTCGGAACGGAGCACCACGAGCCGGCGGACGCCCTCGCGGATGCTCGCTTTTTGCTCTTTGTCGCCGAGGGTGCGTCTGATGTCGATACCGCGATAGGCGCGGATGACGGTATCGGTCTTTGGTTCGTCGGGCGCGAGTGGGCGTTCGTCGTAGGCCAGCGTCGAAGACCCCTCGACGGCGACCTCGGTCGCGGGCTGATCCTTCCCCGCCGGCAGCGTCAATCGGCCGGTCATCGTGACCTTGAGATCGACGCGGTAGGGCGTCGCGGGGTCGAATTTTTCGACGAGCCGCACGGCATCTTGCGCCGCCGCGATCGGGGCAAACCCCAAAAGAATCACCAATGGGAACAAGCGATTGCGCATGGTAGCCTCCGGAGGCATTCTACCCCGCTACCGGCCGAAATGCTTGCGGCCGTCGTCGCGGACGAGCACAAGGATCCCCCAGAGGCCGACGATGGCGCCGGGGAAGCAGCAGGCGTGGTTGAAGTTCAGGACCGCGGCGGCGCAGGCCAGCAGGGCGATCCAATACCCTTTCCCGCGGTAGATGAGGAAACCACCGATGACGACGAAGAAACAGACCGCGGCGAAGAACGCGTTGACCGGCGCGACCGACGGCGCCCAATAGCGGGCCAATTCGTCTTCGGCCCGGAGGATTTCCCCGGTCGCGGCGGCTTGACCGGCCACGGCCGCGAAGAGGTCGATCGTCGCGGGCTCCTCGGGTTTGTCTTTCTTCGTGTCGCGCGGCCCGCGCATTTCGTCGAGGTTGCGGAAATCCCCGACCTGCCGGCGGGCGTGCTCGAGCGCGGCCCCCGGCCGCGTGGCCGCATCGACCGCGATGTAGCCGTTGGTGAACACGCCGGCGGTGCCGAGGATCAGCATGGCGACCGACGGCACCAGCAGCATGCGCGGCAAGCGGACGCCGGCCTTCAAGACGCGCGGCGGGCCGGGCTCGCCGTCGGCGCTGAGCTCGATTCCGATGGACGTCCGGCAATAGGGGCACGACAGCGGCTCGCCAACGGACGCGAGGGGCACCCGGAGCGATTTTCCGCACGGCACATGCGGGCAGACGATGACGAGAGTAGACATGCCGTTTTGGCTACGGAAAAGGGCCGCGATGGCGAGTCGCGCCCCCGATCACTCCCACAGTTTCGCCAAGTCGAAGACCGCCGGTTTCGCTTTTGTCGCGCTGGTTTTGCCGTCGCCGATTTTGAGGTACAGCGTCCGCGTCGCGGGTTCGAAGACCATGCTTTGTAGCGTCTCCTTCCCTTGGCTCACCGCGTCGAGTTCCGCGAAGACGTCGTCGACGCCGAGTTTGCCGTCACCCTTCTGCGTTTCGAGCAGTTTCTCCAAACGCCAGCAGCCCTTTTTCGGGGCGATGCCGAGCGGGTCGCTAACGAAGTGATTCGTGCAGAGCGTCAGGTCGTTCGTCGGTTTCCGGACCTCGATCGCCTTCGGCGTGATCTCGAAGACCGCCCCGCCTTTCGCATCGCAGATGCTCAGGCTCGCGGACGTGGTCCGCTTGATCCCGCGCAGCAGCGTCTCCGCCTCGGCGACCGTCTTGCATTCTTCGAGCACGCGGCGGAAGGCCAGCAGCATCGGCACGCCGTCCCAGTCGAACTTCGATTTGTCCTTGGCCTGCTTCAACAGGATTTCGTTGATGGTACAGCTCAGGCCATGCTCGTTCATCCCGGAGATGACGCCCGTGATCGGCGACAGTGTGATCGAGGCGAAGGCGTACTTGCCCGCCGGTTTGAAGACGAAGATCGCGGCTTGCTGCGGCAATCCCTTCGACGGGACCCAATCGAAGTTGCGACCGAAGATCGGGGCTTTCGTTTTGCTACGCGCCGATTCCACGAGCACCGTCGAGCAACCCATGCCGCTGGAGAGGTCGTAGACGGTGTTGCAGAACCAGAGCAGATCGGGGTCGTAACCGCTGGCCTTGGCGAGAGCCTCGATTTCCAGTTTGTGGTCGGTAGGGAAGTTCGGTTGCAGTTTCCGGGCGATGAGTTTGATGGCGTCGAAGCCGTTTTCGAGCTTCACCGCTTTGAGGAACTCGTCGAGCACCGGCCGCGGATCGGGGGAGTTCTTGCCGACGAGCGTCCCGATCTGTTCGCCGATCGCGGCCGGCTTTCCAGACACGACCAACACCGGCACCCCCGAGACGAATTTGAGTTCGCCTTTGCCATGCGTGCCGGGTTTGAAGACGGAGTCGGTCTGGGCGGCGGCGGGCGTGGCGAATGCACCGACGCAGACCCAGGCGAACAGAACGACGAGGCCCCGTGGTTTTCGCCCCAACGGGGCCGCGGTGTTTTGCGATTCCCACGCCGGCCCCTTCGGGGCGGGGGCGTGGGGCCCTTGCGCCCAAGGCTTCCGCCCTGGGCTATAAACGCCGGCCCCGTTGGGGCGAAAACCGCAGGATGTCACGCCGGCCCCGTTGGGGCGAAGAATCGTCGGCCCTCGGTTCATTCCGCGCATCGGCGTCACTCCTCGTTGGCGGCGGTGGTGCGGCCCAGCGCCACGTCGAATTCGGTCACCAGCGGCAGCAGCATCGCGTAGACCGTGAACCCGAATGCGGCCGCCAGGGCCACGAACGGCACGATCGGGTCGGCCGATTCCTCGGTGCCGGGCTTCGCGATCAGGATGTTCGTCACGCAGTAGAACATCGCCAGCGGGCAGACCACCGAGCCGACCGTCAGCCTTTGGCCCGTCAGCACCCACCAAAGCCCGCCGATGCCGAGCACGAGGAAGGCGATGAAGCTGACCCACTGGTTCGCGAAACTGCCGCCGTTGATGACGATAACATAAATCGCGGTCAGCGTCCCGGCGACCCGCTGATCTTCGTGACCAGTTTGCTCGACGCCGACCACCATCCGGCCACCGACCTGCTGACGCTGTACCGAAGCCGCTGGGGCATCGTCCGGAGGACCTCCGGGAGCACCTGCGGAAGATCTTGGGCGGCGTGGGGACGGAGCTTTGGAAGAAGTCGCCGACGCGGAAGCGTCCGCAGACGGGCCCGAAGCGGGCGTACCTCAGCGGCGGCCACTCGTCGGTCGACA
>JANXTU010000189.1 GCA_025352235.1 Fimbriiglobus sp. | reverse complement strand
CAGCAGTTCGTCGCTCGCGGCGACTTTGTACAGGTCTTTGGTCTCGGATTTCAGATCGCTCGCCCATTCGGCCCAGACGGTCATCCGCTGCGGGGCGGAATCGCTGGTGGCCAGCTTCGCCACGTGGCGGATTTCTTTTTTCAGGAGTTCGTGGCGTGGCTTCTCGGCGAGTTCCGGGGCTTGGGCCTTGTTCCGCGTGAAGTATGCGAAGCCGGCGAGGGCGACGAGCAGCGCGGCCGCGAGACCGGCGTAATGTTCGCGGCGGACGGCTCGCCACGGTTGGAACGTCCCGCTCGGCGTTCGCAACGACCGCGGCTTCGTTTTGATGATCAGTCCCGCTTCTTGGACCGATTCGAGAAACGCGGCTTTCCGCACGTCCGAGGGCGGAGCGGGCGGGAGCTGCGCGAGGTGGCCGTCGAGTTCCGCGGCGAGAGCTTGCAGCGTGCGACAGGCGTCGCAACCGGCGACGTGCGCGGCGAGTTCCGCGCCCGGATGGAGAGCGTCCGGGGATGCGAGCAATCGATTTTGCACCGCTTCGCATTTCATGGCATCAACCTTCTTCGCCCTTCGCGGGCGGTACCAAATCCGGATCCAAGACCTTGACCAACTTCTGCCGGGCTTTGAAGACCCGCCAGCGGGCGGTTTCTTCGGTGATGCCCAAAATCGCCGCGATTTCGCGGAACGATAATCCCTCTTCGGCCCTCAATAGCAGGGCGCTGCGGAAATCGGGCGGCAACTCGGCCACGGCCCGCGACACCCGCACCAACGCTTCGCGATCGGAGGCCATTTCTTGCGGTCCGGGCCCGCGCTCCGCGTGGGTCGGTTCCTCCGGCAGGCTCTGGATCGATCGCTTCTCGCCGCGCTTCAGGTTCACAAAGTTGTTGTGCCCGATGCGAAACAGCCACGCCCGAAAGTTACTGCCCGGTCGGAACGAACCGATCGCCGCCAACGCTTTCAAAAACGTCTCTTGCGTCAAATCCTCGGCCTTGTGCCGGTCATGCGTCATGCGGAAGAGCCAGCGGTACAGCCGATCCCAGTACGCATTCACGACCCGGGCGTACGCGGCCCGATCCCCGGTTTGGGCGGCGATAATCCAAGCGGTCTCCTCCGCCGGGTTGGGGTTCGGGCGGAGGGTATCCGGTTCGGAGGCTGGGGCCACTCGGGGCGTCCGGTTCAAGTCGTTCGAGGGGAGCATGGCGTCCGCTTCCCCAACTTAACGCTTTCGCCAAGTCGCGTCCAGCGCTCCGTTAGCGGGTTCATCCGTCTCAACCCCGCACCGAGAGGAGCGTTGGCGCGAATTTCGACCGGAGTGCGGAAGGGGGCCGGCGCAATCGCTACGATCGGGGACATCCGGCGGACAAAAAGCGGCCTCCGGCTCCCGCTCCCGTATCATTTCCCCAGAACCACCGGAGCCTCGCCCATGAAACCCACCCTTGCTACCGTCGCCCTGTTTCTGTTTCCCGCATTCGGCCTCGCCCAAGACATGCCGTTGTTCACCATTGCGAAATCCGGGGAAACGTGGAAATCGGCCCCCGGCGAACGGCCGAAGGGGGACTCGCTGCGGACGGCGACGAGTCCCGATGGCTCGGTGCATTTCACGGGTGAGAAACTCGATTCTTTCGTGCGCGCGTACAACGCTGCCAAAGAATTGTCCATCGTTAGCCCGTATGCCCCGCTGCGGATCGAGCAGAGTTACGACAACGACAAGAAAGCCCAAGCGAAACGGAAAAGCGATCCGCCGAAGCTCGCGGTGACGGCGCTGATGGTCGATTCCAACGGCCGTATCTACGCAGGCACGAAGCTCGGCATCCAAATCTTCGATCCGACCGGCCGGCTCTGCGGCGTGTTGGCCCTACCGACACCCGGTGACCCGGAGCACCTGAGTTTCGAAGGCTCGGCCAAGGATCAATTATCGATGTGGATCGGCGACAAGAAGTTCACCCGCACCATGTTGGCGACCGGAAAGTGAGTACCCCCGATTGGGCTGCGGCCCGAAGGCAAGTCCCTCTCGACCCGACCGTTTGCATGCTCAACACCGGCTCGTACGGCCCGACGCCGACGCCGGTGTTCGAGGTCGTCACCGAGTTGCGCCGACGGCTCGCGGCCGGGCCGACCGATTTCTTCACCCGGCAGATGCCGCCGTTGCTCTGGGATGCCCGCGTCCGCACGGCGGAGTTCCTCGGCACGGCGCCGGAGCGACTCGTCTTCACGGGCAATGTCTCGGTGGCGATCAACCTCGTCGCGTCGGGATTGCGGTTGAACGGCCCCGGCGAAATCCTGCTGACCGACCACGAATACGGGGCGATGCAGTGGTGCTGGGAACGCGCCGCCCAACGCCAAGGGTTGACGATCCGCACGTTCCCGCTGCCGACGATGGCGAAAGACCCCGCCGAGATCATCGAAGCCGCGACGCGGGCGATGTCCGCGAAAACGCGGTTGTTCTTCTTCAGCCATGTGCTGTCGCCGACGGGCTTGGTACTTCCGGCGAAGGAACTCTGCGCCGAAGCGCGGAAGCGCGGCATCGTTACGGTCGTCGATGGCGCCCACGCCCCGGCCATGCTCCCGCTGCACGTCGATGCCGTCCGGGCCGACTTCTACACCGCGAACTTGCACAAGTGGTTGCTCGCCCCGATCGGCGCCGGCTTCTTGGCCATCGGCGCCGGGAACGAGGATCGCCTTCAACCGCTCCAGGTGAGCTGGGGCTATCACCCGGATCGACCGGCGAAGTTCTCGGACGAACGCGACCCTTACGGCAGCACGTGGCGGACGCGGTTTTTGGAATTCGAGGGGACGAAGGATGTCGGCCCATGGCTCGCGGTGCCGGCGGCCATCGACTTTCAAACGTCCCTCGGTTGGGACGCCATCCGCGCTCGCATGGCGGAGTTGTCCGCGTTCAGCCGGGCAAAGTTAGTGCCGCTGGGCTTGAAGTTGGCCACGCCGGATGTGCCGGGGATGCACGGGTCGCTCACGGCATTCGAACTCCCGGCGGGATTGAACGCCGTGAAGTTGCGCGAGGAGTTGTGGAAGCATCGGATCGAAATCCCCATCATCGAACGGCCGGATCGGATGCTGATCCGCGTCAGCGGGCACTTCTACACGACCGAAGCCGAGATCGAACGATTGGCCGAGGTTCTGCCAGGATTGATTTGATCTCACGCAGAGCCGTATAGATCCAAAGTCAGAAATAGCATCTTTCAATCCAACTTGGCGACTTTGCGGCTCTGCGCGAGATCACCCAAAAATCTTCCTGCGATTGCAAATTCGCACTCAAGTCCGGTAAAAACCGGCAGTAGCCGTACGTTTGACAGGCCGGTTTGTGTCGGAATCGTCACATCAAAAAAATCTGCGGGTCGGTCAAAGCGAAGAACTGGTGCCACAATGGGCAGTTGCGCCGAAGGGGCGCGCGGGCCGGGAGGAAAATTCGGCCAACGAAATGATTGGCTCGCTTGTTGCTTTAGTTATTCCCGCACCCCAAGAGTCGACCCTACCACGAGAACATGCCCCTAGATTCCGACGATTTCTCTGGAATCGGACGCGAATGTGTCCGAACCCGGAAGAAATACGGGACTCTTATGTTTGGGGAGGCCCCCTGACAACTGACCTACGCAACGCGGCCCCGGCGTGAGGAAATAGAGAAAGAAATGTCCAGATTTCTTGTATAGCTCGTTACTGAACGGCGTCCCAGTTGTAGGGAGTGCCGAAAAGCAAACCCCGAAACCATCCTCGGAGACCGACCCCGACCCGGCGGCCAACCCGACACCACGGAAGACACACGGAAGCCGCCCGCAGCGGAATGGAGGACGATCGTGATTACCTTCAAACATCCCACGATGCGCGAGCTGACGGATCAGCAAGTCCGATTTGCTCCCGCCATCCGACGCCAAGAACAACTGGCGAAAGCCGAAAAACTCCTCGCGGAAATCGACCCCGCCAAGAGCTACCCGTATTCGCTGATCTGCTTCCGCATCACCGATTTCCGACCCGAGACGCACGCGGCCCTGCAAATTGCGGGGCAGGATCTCACGCACGACCTCGCCTTGTTTATCAAGAAGGTCGAGCGCTCGCTCCCGCCGTTGCCGATCGAGTTGGCCGCCGAGCCGATGCTGACCCTCGAAGAAGTCGGCAAGCAGTTCAACGTCTCGACGAAAACCGTCAGCCGTTGGCGCTTGCTCGGTCTTACCGCCCGCCGCGTGCTCCGCGGCAGTCGGAAGCACCTCGGCTTTCCGCAATCCAGCGTCGAAGCCTTCGCCGCTGCGCACCAAGCTCAAGTGGCCCGAGGGGGTCGGTTCAGCCACCTGACCGACACCGAGAAAGACAGCATCCTCCTGACGGCCCGGCAGATGGCCCAGACCGGCGGCAGTTTGACGGACGTCTCCAAGAAACTGGCCCAGCAGTTCGGCCGGTCGGCGGAGGCGGTGCGCTACACGATCAAGAATTTCGACCGGGCCCACCCGGACAGCCCGGTCTTCCCGCAATCGGGTTCGCCGCTGAACACCGATTCGAAAACGAAAATCTTCAACGACTACCAGGAGGGGAAACCCGTGGACCTGATCGCCAAGCGGTTCGGCCGAACCCGGTCGAGCATGTACCGGGTCATCAACGAGGTGCGCGCCGAGCAGTTGATCCGCACCCCGGTCGACTACATCTACAACCCGGAGTTCGACGATCCGATCCTGGAACCGATCATGCTCGCGCCGATCCCGGAGCACGAAGAGTTCGACGAGAAACTCCGCACGATGCGGGCACCCAAGGACGTCGACCCGAACATGGCCTACCTCTACGAGCGGCCGTTGCTGAACAAACCCCAAGAAGCCCACTTGTTCCGCAAGATGAACTTCCTGAAACACAAGCTCCACAAGTTGAAAGACGGCCTCGACCCGACCCGCGTCCGCGTCACCGATTTGCACAAGATTGAATCGCTGACCGAGCAGATCAAGGCGTGCCGCGATCTGCTGATCGAGTGCAACCTGCGTTTGGTGCACAACTCGGCCGCGAAGCACCTGCAGATCGGCCAGAACTTGGACGAGCTGAAGTCGGACGCCCACATTTCGCTCATGCGGGCCGTGGAAAAATTCGACTACGGCCGCGGCTTCAAGTTCAGTACCTACGCCACGTGGGCCATCGTGAAAAACTACGCCCGGAGCATCCCGGACGAGAACACCCACAAGATGCGATTCATGACGGGGCACGACGACCTGTTCGACGCCAAGGCCGACATCCACACCGACGAGCAAGAGTTGCTCGCGACCGCGGAGATGGCTAAGAACCGGGTCGCCAAGTTGCTGCAAGACCTCGACCCGCGGACGCGGGAAGTGATCCGGATGCGGACGGGTATCGACGGCTCCGCCGAGATGACGCTGGAGCAGATCGGCCAGCACTTCGGCATCACGAAGGAACGGGTGCGGCAGATCAACGTGAGGGGCATGAAGCAACTGCGTGAGAAGGCCGCGCTGGATCACGCCGAAGTTTAGCGACCGGGGGTAGGAAGCGACCCCAGTCACCGACACACGCCGCGGGGGAAGTCCCCCGCGGCGTGCTTTTGCATCCGTTGGGAAATTGTCTTGCGATCGCACAAATTGCGGGTAGTGTGTTTTTGAAACCGCTTCCCTGCCGTGACGCGTGGCGCCAACTGCACGTGTGCGGCGGGTGCACCGGCGAGTACCGTGTGCGCTTGTTCTTTCCTGACTCATGTCAATGAAAGCACAGGTGCCGTCGCTTGCTCCGCAATTTACTGGTAATAGTCTTCGCAAAAATGCTCCGGCAGTATATTCAGTCGGAGCTGTTCCGAATATTCACCGAGGCAAGAATATGCGCACGCAAATCTGCATTGCAATTGCATTTCATTTCGCATGCGCGATTGCCAATGCACAACAGCAGATGTCCAGACTCGCAATCGATGCTATTGAAGATGCAAGAAAGCCGCTCGAAGCGATCGATGATCGGTACTACAAATGCGATTCCACGAGAAGGACTACAAGTCTGGAACAAGGTAAATTAATCACAGTATCTACAAAATTCTTCACGAAAATAAACGGCCAAAATAAGACATACGGCAGTTACGTTACGAGTCAAAATCCCAAAAGCGTCGACACGCATTCTTTCAATGGTGCCATTTCACTCAACAGTAGATATTTATTTAAAGCCGAACGCAGCAAGTTGAGCGAATCGTGGCTCCTTGTTAAATTCGCACCCAATGATGACGCTTTAAGAACGAACGAAATGGAGTTGCTGAGGCTGCTGAACATCGCCGATCAGCGGGCTTTCGCAACCTTATTCTCGATCCCCCTCAAAGTCGGCGATACCAAGGCGGAGGGATTGTCGAATCTTCCAAACTTTTCGTTGGAATCCTTTGTTGAAAGCGCCGATCGGAGACGATTCACAATTATTTTTCGATGCGCCGGTGCGACGAAAGGCGTCGCGGACTCGACCGTTAGCACATGCCGGGTCGTGTACGATCTCGATCAATTCGGAATTCCGGTGGAGTTCTCCGAAAAGAATGTCAAAGACAACGTCACGCGGGAATTGACGTTCAACGTGGTCTTTCAAAAACTCGACGAGAAAATATTTTCCAAGTCGATCACTCGCAAGCTGACATATCGCACGGGAGAAACACTCACCTACTCCGAAGAGTCGGAAATGAATCCTGTTTTTACGCTGGGCAAACTGCCTGAGTCGGAATTCACCTGCACCGCATTCGGGTTACCAGAGCCTCCTGGGTACGAGCCGAAGCCGACGCCGATCTACGTTTGGGTGTTGTCCGTCGCGGGTGGCCTCTTCGTGGTTGCCATTGTGTTCCGATACCTCGCGAAACGCAGAAGCTGAGGGCGTATCATGCTCCGTTCCAATCGCGGTTTCTCGCTCGTCGAGCTTTTGGTGGCGATTGCGATCATCGCGATCCTGCTCGGCTTGCTTTTGCCGGCCGTCCAAAAAGTGCGCTCGACCGCCGCCCGGATGCAATGCCAAAACAATTTGAAGCAAATCGCCCTCGCCGCGCACAATTACGAATCGCCGCACGGGGCGTTGCCGCCGGGGTTGACTCTGCCCAAAGTGGGCGAAACGCTGCCTTACATCGGTTGGCTCGCCCGGCTGCTGCCCTACATCGAGCAAGATGCTCTTTGGCGGCAATCGCTCGACGCGTACGCCGAACGGCCGAACACGCCGTTCACGCTGCCCCATTTCGGCATCATGACCCCGATTAAAACGTTCTCGTGCCCCGCGGACGACCGCCAAAGCGTGGCCCACGATACCCACCAAGGACTGCGCGTCGCGACGGCGAGTTATCTCGGTGTGAACGGCACCAATTACAAAGCGATGAACGGCGCGCTTTACCCGGGTTCGCGCGTGCGACTCACGGACGTCGCCGATGGCACGAGCAATACGCTGCTGGCCGGGGAACGGCCGCCCAGCCCCGATTTCTGGTACGGCTGGTGGTATGCGTCGGGACTGGTCAACGGCGGCGGAGACACGAATTTAGGCGTCAACGAACTGAGTATCCCGTTCGGCAACTACACGTCTGGTTGTCCATCGGGTCCGTACGGTTACAGGAACGGCAAGCCGACCGAAATGTGCGACCTCTTCCATTTCTGGAGCCTCCACACCGGAGGTGCCAACTTCGCCCTGTGCGATGGCAGCGTCCGCTTCCTCCGTTACGATGCTGCGCAGGTGTTGCCCGCCCTAGCGACCCGAGCCGGCGGCGAGGTCGTCGCATCGCCGGATTGATTTCGCCGACTCGACCACCCGAGCCTCTCCGGACGCGGGAAGTGTTCCGCATGCGGACCGGCATCGACGGCTCCGCCGAGATGACGCGGGAGCCGATCGGCCAGCACTTCGGCATCACGAAGGAGCGGGTGCGCCAGATCAACGACCGGGGCATGAAGCAACAGCGCGAGAACGCCGCGCTCGACCACGCCGAAGTTTAGCGACCGGGGGTAGGAAGCGACTCCGGGTTCACAATCCACGCCGCGGGGGCAGTCCCCCGCGGCGTGTTTTTGCATTCGTTGGGAAATTGTCTTGCGATCGCACAACTTGCGGGTAGTGTGTTTTTGAAACCGCTTCCCTGCCGAGACGCGTGGCGGCAACTGCACGTGTGCGGCGGGTGCACCGGCGGGTACCGTGTGCGCTTGTTCTTTCCTGACTCATGTCAATGAAAGCACAGGTTGCGAGTCAAGCAAATCAGGTAGTAACCGTTCATCCTATGCAAAGTCTGGGCCCAGCCGAACCCAGTCGGTGGGCGGCGATGGACCCGCTCAGGAACTCCAGCGCGTTGCGGCCTTGCAGCCGCAGCGTCCCCACCACCGTTAGGATCCGCTCCACGAAGCGGCACCCCGC
>JANXTU010000168.1 GCA_025352235.1 Fimbriiglobus sp. | reverse complement strand
CGCAAGGTCCGGTCACGGTGTTCGAGGGCAGCACCTACGCCGGCGACGCCCGGCTCTTGGACACCCCACCCAAGGACGAGCGGATCATCGCGTATGCCGTCGACCTCGCCACCGAAGTCATCGTGCAAACGCCGAATGGCTCGTCGAAGATCACGGCCATCAAGTCGAACAAGGGGATCGTCTCGATCACGCGCCGCAACCGCGAAGAAAAAGTGTACAAGATCACGAACAAGAGCGACACAGACCGGACGCTGTTGATCGAACACCCGAACCGGACGAACCAGCAGTTCAAGCTCGTCGAGACACCCAAGCCGGTCGAGGAACTGGCCAACCTGTTCCGCTTCGAGAAGAAAGTCCCGGCCGGGGAATCGACCGAGTTCAAGGTCATCGAAGAGCGCGATCAGGGCGAGCAGATCGCGCTGTCGAACTCCACGGACGACTCGATCCGCTTCGTCATCAACCTCTCCGAAAGCAGCCCGGCGTTGAAAGCGAAACTCGTGCAAGCCTTGGCAACCAAGGGCCTTTGGGACGCGGTCCAACGCGATCTTCGGCAAGTCGGGCTCGACGTAGCCCGCATCACGGCGGATCAAACGCGCATCCGCAACAACCTCCGTGAGACGCCCAAAGAAGCCGAAGTGTACGGCGACTACCTGAAGAAACTGAGCGCCCAAGAGAAAGAAATGGACGCGCTCACCGCCCAACAGAAGAAGCTGATGGCCGACGAGTTCAAAGCCCGCAAGGCCTACGAAGACTACCTCGGCAACCTGAGCGATTGATCGACCCCGATGCGGAGCGAACGAAAACCGCCGCGACGACGCGGCGGTTTCTTTCGTGGCACGCAGCGGACTTCCCACTGCCGTTCGCCTACTATTGGCCGAGTCGTTTCAAATATCCTTTTTCCCCGACGAGTCCCGCCATGCCCTTCGACCGTCGCTATCTCTTCCGGGCCGTCGCCGCGCTCGGCATCGGTACGCCCGCGTTCCACCGGGCCGTCGCCGCCGAGGCGTACCGCGCCGACGATCCGAAAAAAGACCCCGAACCGGTCGCCGCGATCACGGCTGAGATGGTGAAGAACGCCGAGTGGATCGCCGGGATCGTGTTGACCGACGACGACCGGAAAGCGGTCGCGGCGTCCCTGACTCAAAAGCTGACCTCGATGAACGCGGCCCGGAAAATCGCGATCCCCAACGGCGTCGCTCCGGCCATTCAGTTCAACCCGGCGCCAGGGATGCCGCCCTCGAAAGAAGGCCGCGGGACGGTGTCCGCGCCGAAGCTCGACGGCAAGAAACCGGAGGCCGCGGACGACCTCGCCTTCGCGTCGGTGGCGCAACTCGCCGATCTCGTGCGAACGAAAAAGGTTTCGTCGGTCGAACTGACGAAGCTCGCGCTCGCTCGCTTGAAGCAGTACGACCCCGCCCTGCTCTGCGTCGTGACCCTCACCGAAGAACTCGCCCTGAAACGGGCCAAAGCGGCCGATGAGGAAATCGCCGCCGGCAAATACCGCGGCCCGTTGCACGGCCTCCCGTGGGGCGCGAAGGATCTCATCGCCTATCCCGGTTTCCCGACGACGTGGGGCGCCGAGCACTTCAAAACCCAGTCCTTCGACACCAAAGCGACGGTGGCCCAGCGGCTCGATGACGCCGGCGCCGTACTCGTCGCGAAACTCACCCTCGGCGCTTTGGCCATGGGCGACCAGTGGTTCGGCGGCACGACGCGCAATCCATGGAACGTCAAACAGGGCAGCAGCGGCTCGAGCGCCGGCTCCGCCTCCGCGACCTCCGCCGGGCTCGTCCCGTTCGCCATCGGCAGCGAAACCCTCGGCAGCATCGTCAGCCCCTCGACGCGCTGCGGCGTCACCGGTCTTCGGCCCACCTTCGGGCGCGTCAGCCGGGCGGGTTGTATGGCGCTCTCGTGGACGATGGATAAAATCGGGCCGTTGAGTCGGTCCGTCGAAGATTGCGCGCTCGTCTTCGGGGCCATCCACGGCGCCGATCCGCTCGACCCGACCAGCGTCGAACGGCCCTTCCACTGGCCCTGCAAGACCAAGCTCGCCGATTTGAAAGTCGGTTACGTCGAGAACCGCAAACCGGTCGACGAGCGCGACGAATTGAAAGTCCTCAAAGAACTCGGCGTGACGCTGATCCCAATTCGACTCCCGAGCGAGCTGCCAATCGCGGCGATGGCGAACGTCCTCGACGTCGAATGCGCGGCCGCGTTCGACGAACTGCCGCGCGGCAATATCCGCGATGGCTACGGCAAATTCTGGGCGAACACCTTCCGGACCGGCCAGTTCATCACGGCGGTCGAGTACATCCGGGCCAACCGCTTGCGGACGCTCTTGATGCGGCAGATGGCCGAGGTGATGGAGAAAGTCGACCTCTACGTCGGGGGCAACGACTTGCAAATCACCAACCTCACGGGCCATCCGAGCGTCTGTTTGCCGAACGGCATGGTGAAGTCCAACGGGGTCGATGTCCCCAAAGCGATCACCTTCACCGGCCGACTTTACGGCGAAACCGAGATGCTCGCGGTCGCCCACGCCTACCAACTCGCGACCGGCTTCCACCTCAAGCGACCGCCGATGGACCAGGTGACCAAGGACAACGCCGGGAAATGATGTTGCGGACGGTACGCCTGACCCCCGATCCCGCCGGTTGGCAAAGCCCGGTGTGACGTTCAATCCCCGTTCGGTTCGCCGTCGAAAATGCTTGCGTTCACCCGCAACGACTTGCGCCACTCGGCGGGAAACTTCAGCGTGTCCCCGGCCTTCAGGTCGGCCGCGGAAATCTGCGGGCCGGCCCAGATGCGCGTCAGCAGGTCCGCTTGGGCCGCTTCCAGCGCGACGAGCCCGCCGAGGACATGCAGCACGTTGAGCAACTCCACCGTGTATTCGTGGAGCCAGCCCTCGGGTTGAATGTCGCCGAGCTTCGACGGCGGTCGCCGGTCGCCGATGATCGGCCGCTCGCGGTTCTTCTTCCGGTAGCTGAACCACTGCGTCAGCACCCGCTTGCCCGACACTTCGTAGTTCCAGACCGCAGCCGGCACGTTCTCGATGTAGCCTGTGCCGACGACCAGCCACTCCTTCCCGGCGTTGTAGTGCATCTCATCCGGCATCGTTTCCGATTCGGAAGGAATCGCCCCGGCCTTCGGAATGCGCGGCGCTGACTCTTTCGGCAAACGTGGCGGCCCGTTCGGGCGATCGGCCTTGGGATCGATGCAGCGCTCGCCGTAGGTGTGCAACCAGATCACGCGTCGGCCGAGTTCCACCGCCTCGGTGAAGAGCTTCCCCTTGGCCGTGAGCGGGATGCGCAAGCCCGGTTGCGCGAGGTCGGGTTGGAACCGGGCCGTGTAAGCCGGGTTCGCCGCGACCGCCGCGAGGTAGGCCATGACATCTTCGGCACTCACCGGCACCTTGTATTTTTTCGCCAAGTAATCGGGCAGCTTCGGCGGCTGGTTCGCTTCCGTCGCCGCGGGATCGCGCCAGAGTGGGAAGGCCCGGCCACCGCGACCGTTGTAGTGGTGAAGATCGGGGATCAACGACGTGAACGTGAGCGCCGGTCCTACCGAAGGCGAACGATCACTGGGCGCCGTGAGATACAACTGCTTCGGGGAGTGCGTCAGCCAGAGTTCCGGGTTCGGTCGGTTGATGACACGGTTGTCCGGGATGATCCATTGCCTGTCGAAGGAGCGGAAGCCGTATTGAACCGGTGGAATACACTCCCCCTTTTCTTCGGCGACCGGTTTCAATCGCACTTCGTGACCGTTGAAGCCTTTGGTTCCTGGTTTATTGATGTGCTTATCGCCGAGGCCTTCCTTGAGGATGTGTGGATGGAATAAAGCCTCTTTCTGATCCGGCTTCGCTTTGATGAGTTTACTCCAGCGCGCGCGGAGTGACTCGGCATCCGGTGCGATGATCCAAGTGCGGCCGGGCATGACGCCGGAGCCGTTGTAGGCGAAGAAATCGTCGAGGGCAGGATACCCGGCCCATGCGCCGGTCGCGGCGGGGAGGAACGGATCACGCCAGCCGTCGGGGCCATCGACCCAGTCGGGCCCACCGAGCGTGAGTTTCGCCAGTGCTTCAAACTTCAGTTCGCGTTTGCCGACCGGTAAAGCCGTGAATTTCACCGGTGCCGGACTGTCGGCGATTTTGACCTTCGACCGCGCGACGAGGACGATGCAGACCGGCTGCTGAACCCCTTGGAAGATGCGCGTCGGCACATCCGGCTGGTGGCCCTCGGGCGAACAATCGATCACCCAAATCCCGTCCGCAGTACGGCGGAGGTAATCGCGCATCTTCTGAAAACCGGGGCCGTTGAGGAACCCGGCCACGGTGATGAAGCAGACGATGCCGGTATTGGTATCCGCGACGCCCTCGATTTTTTGATCGAAGACCTTCCACGTCGCCCAGCGCCAGAAGTAGATGTACAAGTTGCGCAGGTGTTTCGCATGCGCGCCGACGCCCCAGACCTTGGGGGGTTGCCAAAGGTTGAGCGGGGCCGGCATCCCGCGCAGCGCATCCCCTTCTTCGATCCATCCCCCCCGCCCCTTGGCTTTTTCCTTGTACGGTGGATTGCCGATGACGACGGTGATGCTCTGCTCGCGTTTGATTTTGTTGGCGCTGCGCCGCGATGCCGCAATCGGTTCCAACATCAGCGGCGTATGCCCTTGCTCGACGAACGGATTCCCGAGCGTATCGGTGACGTACATCTGCAGTTCGGCTTTCGGGAGCTTCTTGGTATCCATGAGGCGCAGCAATTCCGCATGAATACGGAGCTGCGCCACGGCGAACGGGCCGAGCTGCATTTCGAATACGAACAGGCGCCCGATGGCCGCTTCAATCGCGCTCGGCACCATGCCTTCGTTACCATTGGCGCCGACGGTTTCGGCAATCCGTCGAAGAATCCCGAGCGAGAAGGTACCGGTACCACCGGCCGGATCGGCGAATTTCACTTTCGGCGAAGCATATCCTTCGGTCTCACCGAACCGCGTGCGCAGCGCTTCATCGACGAGCCGCACCATCGGGCCGACCACTTGAGGAGGGGTGTAAAAGGAACCGGTCAGCTTGCGGAGATCGTTGTCGTAAACGGCCAAGAAGTCTTCGTAGAAGTAGAGCCAAGTATCGGCTTCACCTTTGCTGATCGTGTGCCAATTCACCGCATCGAGAACACGGGTGAGTGTGCCGAGCGACGTATTCAGACTCGTGTCGTTATCGGCGTCGTCGGTGAGCAGACGCAGCGCGGCGCCGATCAACGAGTTCGTCTGCCCGAGTTGCTTGGCCGCGCGGTCGAGGCCGTCACTCAGGGTGATGTCGCGGGCGCGGGCCATCAGCAAGCCGAACGTCACCGCTTGGGCATACCCGTCGGCAAATTGCTTGTCGTTGGCTTCCGGGAACAGCAACGCACGCCAATCCGTGGCGAGGGCGGTGAGGGCGCGGCTACCAAGGCCGAGTTGTTCGATTACTTCCGCGCGCAGGAACTTGCAAAGCTTCGCGGCGACCTTCGCCAGCTCCTGGGCCGTCTTCGGCGGGATCGGTTCCCAGCCGTAGAAGTTCTCGAACAGGGCGATTAGATCATCAGGGGCACCCAGCGCTTTCCCCGAGGTTTCGATGTCCCCTTTCAAATGCACAATGGGTACGGCCAACTCGCCGCTGCGCCACAGGCTGAAGGCGTTGCCGTCGGTGTAAAGCAAGTTCGGCAGCGATTGCAGTTTCTCCCACTGCTCTTTGTCGTGCCCCTTGTATTTGCGCGGGTCGGCCCCTTTGCCCGGCGCTTTGATTTCGACGAACCCGACGAGCGCCCCAAGGAGGGTCATGGCGTAATCGGGCCGCGTTTTCAGACTGACGATCGACGATTCGCCGACGGCGATCAGATCCTTCCGGGGCAACCCGCACAACTCGGCCATGTCGGCGAAGAGCGTTTCGAGCGGCGCGCGGAGTTGATCCTCGGGCTCCCCGGTCGCCGAGGGGTTCGCGAGCTTGGCCTTCGCATCGTGGCCGAATCGAGAAATCGCCGCGGCGAGGTCGAGGGTCATTCCGGAGGGCTCGCTTCAATGATTGTTCAGAGAGCCTAGCCGAAGCGAGGGACCGAGTCGATCTAAGATGTGGAGATTCGCCTTTCCTGACAACTTGCCCCAGTGCGTTCTTCTCGGGACGACTTTTTCGCCCCCGCCGTAACCCATAGGTGGGCTTGGTCATTCCGAAGAGTTGGTCGCTTTCCGACGGGAAAGTCGCTTTCCGATCGGGGGTGGGGGGCGTCGCGTCGGAATGACCACGGCGGTCACTTCCAATTCACCGTCTCGTCGCCCGGCTTAGGCGGGGTCGTCGGCTTGCGGGCGCCGGGGCTGCCCCATTCCACGGCTCCTTCGATTTTCGGCGGGGCGACCAATCCGGGGGTCGGGTCTTGGAAGACGCCGGCGGGGATCATCTTGGGTGTATGGACCATCGTGCCGGCGCCGCCGAACTTCTTGATGATGTGCATCGGCGGCACTTGCACGTCGCGCAAGCGAGCGCTGGTCAGATCGGCGTTGTCGTTGTAACCGCGCAAGGCGTTGGCGAAGCTCGCCGAGCCGTAAAACTTCTCGCTGATCGCGGCGTACGTCTCCCCGGCGCGCAGCTTGTGGATGTCGACGTCGTAATCGGTTTTGGCCTCGACCGACACGGGCAACGGGATCGGTTTCAATACCGGCTCGATTATCGGCAGCGGTTTGAGTTCGATCGATCCTTTCGGTTCGGTCATCGGCAGTGGTGCCGGAGTCGGCAGTAGTGCCGGGGTCGGCAGTGATGCCGGGGTCGGCAGTGATGCCGGAGTCGGAAGCACTTCGGCCGGTTTCACGACTGGCGGAGTGAAGATCACCGGCGGCGGTTCCGTAGGAACCGGATCGGACTTCCGCTCGGTCAGCGGAGTGATCGGGATCGATTCGAGGGTCGGCTTCGGCAAGTTCACTGTGTCATCGAGCTTCGGCGTCGGAAGCGCCACTGCGCCCGGCAGCGGGGCGGCGGGAAGTGAGGGCGTCGGCGCCGGCATCAGCGGAGAGACGGGCAGCAACTCCGGTGCGAGCGATGGTACCGGGAGCGGCTCCTTCATGCCGGGGATGGCCGGGATGCCCGTCCCCAGCGGCGGAATCGCCGGAGGAACGGCCAGGACGGGCGCGAGCGGAACCGGCAGTTCGGTACCACTCGCCAGTTTGATCTGCGGCGCAACCGGGAGTCTGTCCAATGGGTCGATTGGCGGCGATGGTTCGGCGGGGAGGAGTTTCGGCACCTCGACTGCGGCCCGTTCCTCTTTGATCCAGGGCTTCTTGATCTCGGGCGGCAGGGCGGCGGTATCGCCGAAGCCTTTGGCCTTCGGGACATCGTTCACGGGCATCGGCACGAGAGCGTTGAGGCCGAAGGCACCGATCCCCAAGCTGCCGAGGCCGGCGAGGACGACTCCTTTGGCCCGGCTCGGTTTCAACCAGCTCATCGGGAAGCCCGCCGATTTCGGAACCGTCGGCTCCGGTGCGGCGACGGGGTCCGGCAGGACGAATTCTTCGGCCGTCATTCCCCACGACGGGTGCGGCGCGGGCCGGTCGTCAACGATACTCGGCGGCATCGGGCGCGGCTGCGGGATCGGTGGTAGCGTCGATCGACTGAACGACGGCTTCGGCATCTCCGGCAGCGCGGGCAGAACCGGCATCGGGATCAGCTCGAAGGGCAATTTGCTCGTCTCGTTCATCCGTGAACTCCTGTAGTCCGATCCGTCGGAACTCTGGCGAGTTCCGCTACTAAACCCGCCTCGCCACCCGCAGCTTGGCGCTCCGCGCCCTGGGGTTCCGCGCGCACTCGTCATCGCCAGCTTCGACCGGCTTCTTTGTCAAGCACTCCCAGTGCGGCGAGCCGCGGAAGGCCTGCTTCACCCGCCGGTCTTCCAGCGAGTGGAAGCTGATGATGCCGACCCGTCCACCGGGGCGGACGACCTTCGGCAGCAGGGCCAGCAGTCGTTCGAGCGCCCCGAGTTCGTCGTTCACCGCGATCCGCAAGGCTTGGAACGTCCGCGTCGCCGGGTCGATCCCGCCGCTGCGCGGCACGCAGCTCCGCACCGCGTCCGCCAGTTCGCCCGTCGTTTCGATCCGTTTCGCCGAGCGCCGCTCGACGATCCGCTTGGCGATCCGCCGGCTCAGACGCTCTTCGCCGTATTCGAAGATCACATCGGCCAAGCCGCCTTCGCTCATCGTGTTCACGAGGTCCGCGGCCGTGGCCCCGGTTCGCCCGTCGAGCCGCATATCGAGCGGCCCGTTGTTTTTGAAGCTCAGACCGCGGTCGGCGTCGTTCAGTTGATCCGAACTGAAGCCGAGGTCGGCCAATACGCCATCGACCTTCTCAATTCCCAGATTCTGGAGAACTTCGGCCAGTTGATCGAAGTTCGCCGGGATCAGCGTCACGGGCAAGCCGGCCAGCCGCGGTTCGGCGAGCGCCAGCATCGTCCGGTCTTGATCGAGGCCGAACAACCGGCCGGTCGGCCCGAGTTTCTCGGCGATCAATCGGCTGTGCCCGCCGCCGCCGGTGGTGCAATCGACCCACGTCTCGCCCGGCCGGGGGTCGAGCAGGCGTAGCGTCTCCGCGGGCAAGACGGGGACGTGGCCAGCTTCCAGCGGCGTCGGCATACTTTGGGCCACAGATGGGGTCAAGGGGAATCGGGGAGAGGGGTGTGCCAACGATTCTTGGAGTCGTCATTCCAGCGTGAGCCCACCCACCCAATCGTGGAATGACGTCCGACTTTCGGAACGACCTAGGCGCGGCAAGGAGTTACGTCCGATTTCAGGTGCCTCCCCTGGCTGGGATTCACAAGTCATTCCCCCGTGGCTCCAAGAATTGTTGTAATACCCGGGGAGAGTATCCCTTCGACCTGTTTCGAATCCTACCGCCCCGGCCCGCCCGGTCCGGGCATCGGCATGCCTCCCGGTCCGCCCGGGCCTCCACCGCCCGGGATTCCGCCGCCGCCGGCCGAGCCCCAATAGACCGATGTGAAGAAACTGAAGTAGCTCTTGGAGCCTTCCGGGGTTTCGAGCTTGGAGGTGCAGTAAGCGCATTTCTCTTTTTGCTTGAAGTCGATGTATTGCATGAACTCGCCGAACTCTTTTTTCTGCGCCACGATCGACAGAGCGGCCTTCAATTCGTTCGGCGGCTCGGAGTCATCCCCTTTGCCGAGCTTCCCGTCGCGCGTGTCCCGGACGAGGGCTTTGGCTTCGTCGCTGCTGCTGCATTCCATGCCGGCCCCGAAGCGGAAGCCGCGCCCGGAGACCGTGCACCACGTGGCCAGCGCCGAGGCGCTATTCATCGAGTTCGCCATTTTGCCCATGTCGGTTTTGACCGCCGCCCCGCTATTTTTCAGGTAGTCTTTCATCGCCCCTTCCGGGCGCACGACCGTCCAGAAGTGGGCCCGGATCGCGAGCCGGCCCGTCGAACCCAGTTTGTCCCGCGTGCCGTCCTTCGGTTCCGACTTCGCAACCGCGGCCATCTTCGACAGGTTGCCCGATTGATCACTGCCTTTGAGCACGACGATGAGTTGATCGTTGGGGCAATAGATGGAACTCCCCTTGAGGAACGCCGCGGGGTTGGCGTTGGAAACGGAATACCCTTCCCCAGATTCCTTGGCCCCTTCCATCTTGGCGAAGGCTTTGCGGTCGAAGGATTTCTTCACGCGGAAAATGTACGCGGTGCTGCTGCTGCCGACGGTCGAGCCGTCTTTGGCGACGATCAAGTACGTCAGCGATTCGGGGTTTTGACCGATGGCCTTGGCCAATTCGGCGTACCCCTCTTGCATCGGCGTGTCGTAAATCCGGTCGACCTCGGGTTTGAAACCGGGGTATTTGCGCATCTGGTCGATGCTCACGCCGCGCATCGCGTTGTAGTTGGTCGGCAAAAGCGAGACCATATCTTCGACGCGGGCGGCCCGGCTCATCAGCCACAAGATCATGCTGAATGTCAGGATCAAGGCGAACATCGCCCCGCCGACGATGCCGAGCAGCAGGAATTCGTTCATGAAGACCCGCTCTTGCTCCATCAGATTCTTGCCGATTTTCTTCTTCTGCGGCTCCGCGGGTTGATCGTGGGTGGGCTTCTCCGGCTCCGGTTTCGGGGCGTTCTCCGGTTCCGCCGGGGCGTTGAAGGTCTCGTTGCACTTCGGGCATTCGATGGGCGTGCCGTACGGCTGCTGGTCTTCCAGCCGGAGTTTGGCTTTGCACGCCGGGCAGCGGTAATCGAACGCCATGACGCACCCTCGCAATAGAATTCGGACCCAGTCGTTATAGGAATCACCAATCGCCCGGGACGACTTCGCCGCCGCCGCGGGTACTGAGGCACTGCAAGACATACAGGTCGAGCGAAGTCCGGGCGAAGCGCACCGAGGCGTCGCCGAGGGCCAAGTTCACGCCGCCCGTGTGCCGACTGCCGTAAGCCGTCGTGCGGTCCCACACCAAAATGCTGAACGTCGGCCACGGGATGATCGGCGGCGGAATCGGCGGCAACGGGGGCGGTGGTTGCAGCGGTGGGGTGTACGGCGCCGGATGACCGTAGTTCAAACTGCGGCCCGCGCTCAACAGCGTCCCCGCGCCGGCGGTCGGGCCGAAATTCCCGGCCCATGCGGCGTACGAACTCAGCGTCGAAAACGCCGGCGCCGGAGCCGGCGCGATCGGGGCATTCATGAAGCTGTCGAGGTTCGGATCGCCGACGATCCGCTCGCCGAAGAGGATCGTATTCGACAAGCCGTCGGTGGCGTCGGTGAGGCGGACCGCGTTCCGGTTGGTCGCGGTCGAATAGCCGAACATCCCGTCGTTGGTCGCGCGGAAGCTCGGGTAACCCTTCGTCCCTGCGTTCCCACCATAAGTCGATACCCCCCGCGACGAGGAACCGAATCGGATCGGGTTACTATCGACCCCGGCCGACGGGCAGATGAACGTCCCGATCGGCGTGGCCGCGACGGTGCCGTCGCCGCCGTAGTTCAGATTGACGTTGAAGGTGTCCCAGCGGTTCGCGACGTTGCTTTGCTCGATCTGCGGCAGCAGTTCGACGAACAGGTTCGTCCAGCGGCCGTCCGGCCCCGGTTGGGCGACGCCCGGCGGCAACCAGCCGTTGACATCGTGGTAATTGTGCGCCGCGAGTCCGATTTGCTTGAGGTTGTTCTGGCACTGGATGCGCGCGGCCGCTTCACGGACCTTCTGCACCGCTGGCAGCAGCAGGCCGATGAGAATCGCGATGATGGCGATGACCACCAACAGCTCGATGAGGGTGAACGCGGAACGAGAGCTACGAGTCATGGCAAGCGACTCCGAGGAATGAAAGAATGAAGAACGTATTTAAGGATCACGAAGAGGGCATGGACAACTGAACGCGATTGCGCCGGGTATCCGAGAGAAATTGATGTTTGTTTATCCCTTACCACTTCCCATTCGATTGCGAATAGGAGCGTTCTTTTCGTGACCATTCCACGGAATGGTCACGAAACGACAAAGGATGGAGCGTAGTGAGAGATAGCCTAGCGAGGGGGATGGAAAATGGAGTTGATTGCGCCGCGGCAGCAGACACCGGGTTCGGCCTCAAACGATTGGGAAGTCACTTGTGGGATGGCTTCCTGAGTAGACAACAAAGTGACATCCGAAGGTACGGATTGGGTCGTCGGAGGGGCGGGCATCGGCGTCGCTGGTATCGGAGACTGCTTTTGACAATTCGGACCGTGGCAGGGTTGGTGCTGATCGACTGGATGCGGTGACGATTCGTTAAGGATGACGACGTAATCCCCACAACTGGCGCTGGCCCTGTTTTCCAGGCCAAAATACGTCAGAAGGGGCAAAACGCTTAGCGTGATGATCAAGCGATAGTGGGGTGAATATCGCATCTAGTATTTTCTACCACAGCGTGATCAGAACTCAAAGCACAATTTTGATGATTTTTTGGTTCGGTGTCCACGCTCTACGATGCGGTGAACATTCTCTGGCTCTTCTACCCTTCCGTGTGGCCGCCCAGGGATTTGAATGCTGCTATACACCTCCTCTGGACTAAAGCCTCGGAACTTCAGCGCCACGGCACCACTAAAAAATTTGCTAAAGACGTGCTGGAACACCCGCCCCCTCTTAGGAATCGGGAGCGAGCTTTCGTCGCGAATGTCACGAGATCGACGAGGGTCACGGTGCCCGTGTCGCCGTTCGTCCAAACGGGGCTGATCGCCAGGGAGTTCGATGTGTTCGGCGTGGTCCAAACGAGGCGTTGCTCCCCCGTGCCGATATCGACTGCCGAGATGGTCATTGCCAGTATCGATAATGCCTTGACCGAGTAAGCGCACACGGCCGATTTGAAGGTGGCGCCGGCGAAGGGCTCGCGGAGCTATACAAGAAGCGACACTCCGAAATCGTACGCACAGAGTCGCTATTTCGATGAGGCTTTTGCTTCGGGGATTCCCTCCGTTACGTCGAAGTACCTGTCGATGCCAAGTCCGCTGATCGACTGCGATCCCCCGTGCGACCAATAGACCGTTGCCTTCAGGATTTTCTCGTCTTCGCCGAGGCCGAAGAGCAGGCGAGAATCGTCGGTGGAGGCGTAACTCGAGCCCCCCTTGACGAATTTGGTCTGTTTGCCGAGAGCGGTTTCGATCTCGACTCGGCTCCCCACGAGGTCGCGGTTACCTTTTCCCCGGAGCGACAGCCCGACCCAATGCTTACCCGCGACGGGCGTGATGTTCCGGAGGATCGCGACAGGCTCGTTGTGCCGCACGACGACCAGATCGGGTCGACCGTCGTTATCGAGGTCACCGACGGCGCTGCCGCGGGCGTTGTGCACTTCGGTGAAGAACTTCCCGGCCTTCGGCGTGTGCACCTTGAACTTGCCCCCTTCGTTGAAGAGCAGCGCGGGCTTCTGCTTCCGGTCGGCCTTGTGCGGATGGCGGATCGCGTGGCCGTTCACGATGTAGAGGTCTTCCCAGCCGTTGAGGTCGAAATCGGCGAAGCCGGTCCCCCACGAGACGAACGCTCCGTTCAGAACCCCGAGCCCGCAGGGCTGTGTCGCGAATGAGAAGCGGATCCGATCGGTGTCCACGGTGCGGTTCTGGTAGAGCGCCGGCAGTTCGGACTCGTAATTCGTCACGAGGATCGACGCCCGGCCGGTGTGATCGAAGTCCGAGATTCCCAAGCCCATGCTGCCGTTGGCCGCGCCGCGGTCGTCGCGGGCAGCGCCGGCGATCAAGCCAACCTCTTCCAGCGTCACCTCCGCCCCGGCGCCGAATTTCGCCCCGCGATTGCGGTAGAGGAAATTGTCGTCAGTGTCGTTGGCCGCATAGATGTCGGGCCGCGCATCCCGATTGACATCGACGAGAACCGCGCCGATCCCGCGGCCGTCGTTCCGCAGCGGGCCCTTTATCACGGCCTTGGCGCTGATGTCGGTGAAGGTGCTGTCGCCGTTGCTCTGGAAGAGCGAGTGCGGCAGCGGCGTGAACTTGGATGGCTGACAGACGTCGCGCGTCTTGCCGTCGTACTTGCAATCGGCCGGGTGGCGGTACGGCTTCCCGTCAGGCCCCGTGCCCTCGAAGCCCCAATTCCCGTAGTGGCACACGTAGATTTCGGCAAAGCCATCGCCGTTGAGGTCCCCCCAAGCCGTGGAGGTGGACCAGAGCGTGTCCGAGTTCAATCCGGACTTCGCCGTCACATCCACGAACTTACGGCCGCCCTTGCCATCCGGCTCATTGTGGAGCAGTACCAGCCGGTTGTAACCGCTGATGAGGAGGTCCTTCCAGCCGTCGTTGTCGTAATCGAAGGCCGAGGCGCCGTGCGAATACTGGAGGGCGCCTTCCAACCCGACCGCCCGGGAGATATCTTCGAAGTTAAAGTTCCCGAGGTTGCGGTAAAGCTTACACGGGTAGCCGAGGACTTTCGTTCCGTCGAAATGACCACCACCCACGACGAAGATGTCGAGCAGCCCGTCGTTGTCGAAATCGAAGAGGGCAACGCCTCCGCCGAGCGATTCGATGATCGCGTAGTTCCCGGCTTCCTCCCCATTGCGGTAGGTGAAATCGACGCCGCTCGCGGCGGCGATCTCCTCGAACAGGATGGTCCCGGTCGAACCGGTCGGTTCGACCTCCGACGGCTCTGTCGGCTTGGGCTCGGAGGAGCAACTGGCGATGAGGCCCAGCGCGAGGAGTGTGGGGACAAGCGCGGCGAGGAGACGTCGAGATCGTCGCATGGGCAAGCTCCAATCAACGTCCAGGTGTCGAGGCGGCGGTGGTATGTCGCCCGTTCGGCATCCCCGGTCTTCTCGTAGTGGCTTCCGACCGCTTCGTGGGCCGCGCGGAAACCGGGATCGAGCGAAATCGCTTCTTCGAGCCAGCGCACGCCCTCCTGGGTGTACCCGGTCGCCTGCAGCAGGGTTCCCATTTCGGTATCGAACTCGCGACCTACGCTTTACGAAAGCAACGTGGTCAATCCCTGACATTTCTCAAAAGTGCCTGAATATAAGCACTTTGTAGCCAGTTTCTTACTCTTTGTCAATGAGCAAACTCCGCAAATCGAAGTGGCGAATCACTTGGAATCGTGGCCTTTTCCGTGGACTAGTATTTGAATCGTGGAGTTTCGTGGACTGGCCGAAAGATCAGCTGCTTACGGGCAATCGCCAAATGCCAACGCATCAATAGCACTTACTTGGAGAACGGACAAAGGAATGTGAAACCGATACTTATGCTTTACGCGTTCAGGAGTGACACGTTGTCCCACGTTTGGAAATTGTGGGTCAGCAGTGTCGCCAGCTTTTCTCGGTGCTTCGTCGGCATTTCGGCCAGACACCCGTCGATGGCTTCCTGAAACTTCTTGAAGTCTTGGTGGTGCCGGCTGTTCAACACTTCCTGTTTCACGAACTTCCAAAGCCGCTCGATCCAGTTCAGGTTCGGCGAATACGACGGCAAGAACAGCAGTTCGATCCCCAGC
>JANXTU010000167.1 GCA_025352235.1 Fimbriiglobus sp. | reverse complement strand
TGCCGGTCGCGCAGCATCCGTTTGCAAGTGCCCAGCACCAACCCGCCGTGCCGCCACAACAGGCACTCAAACGCGGCCGAGTCGCACTCCTCGGCGTACCGGAGCAGCAGGGCCGCATCGCTCGCCGGGTCGGCCAACGATCGATGGCGGGTCAAGCTGAGCCAACGCGGGGACATGGTTCACCTTCGTGGCGACACGTTTTTAACGTGTCGGTCGGTTCCAATTTCCGACACGTAGGGAAACGTGTCGCCACAAAAACACGATCCCAGCACCGGAATAGAGACACCCGCCCGCCGCGCGATTCATTCTTTTTTCGGCGGATCGTCCGAAGTCGTCACATCCTTGATGATCTTCCAGCCGTCGTCGAACTTGCGGACGGTGAGGGTGAAGCCGCCGCCGGGGGATTCGCGCGCCATCGTCAGCTTCCACCGGCCGGTGACCGTCGCTTCGGTTGCGGCCGTCAATGTGATCTGCAGGTCGCGGAACGCCAGCGTCCCCATCTCTTTGCCATCGGCCTTGTACCGCTTGAAGTATCGCTCCTTCGTCGGCTGGAATCCTTTGGTGGTCTTGTCCGAAACGAATTCCAAGTCGGGGCTGTCCCAGTAGCCGGCCATGAAGCCGTCGAGGTCGCCCTTGTTCCAGGCAGTCTCTTGCAGCTTCAAAATGACTTCGATTCTCAGCCTCTCGTTTTGATCGGTGTCGTCCCGATTCGCGCAACCGAAGGCGACGCAAAAACAGGTCAGCGCGCCGAGAATCAGCGGGCGTGTCGTGCGGAGCATTCCGAATCCTCGCGGGCGCCGGGTTTACCGTTTCGCGGTTCTGCGGTAAAGTATACTGAGCGCGGATTTGAAGTTTGCTTAGCGTTTTGGTCTTGAGTCCAGCGTTTTGGTCTTGAGTCCAGCGTTTTGGTCTTGAGTCCAGCGTTTTGGTCTTGAGTCCAGCGTTTTGGTCTTGAATCTACGCGAGGGTGTGCGACTTTCCGCTGGACTCAAGGCTCTCGCAAGGCCGGGAGAGCGTGAAGCTCTGTTTCCACAACATCCGATACGATTGTTTGACATCCGCTCGAACCCCATCGGAGTGACGCGATGAACGAAGCCTTGACTTGGCTGACCAAGAACCACGAAGAGATCGTCCGCGGCTTGGCGGACCAAGTCGCGATCCCGAGCATCTCGACCGATGGCGAACACGACCCCGAGATCGTCCGCAGCGCGCAGCTCACGTGCGATCAAATGCGCGATGCGGGCCTGCAAAACGTGGAGATGCTGAAAGTCGGCCACAGCCTGCCCTACGCTTACGGCGAATGGCTGGAAGCCGGGCCGACGAAGCCGACGGTGTTTTTGTACGCCCACCACGACGTGCAACCGGTGAACTACGTCGAGCAGTGGAAATCCGACCCGTGGAAGCTGACGCGCCGCGACGGCCGGCTCTTCGGCCGCGGCTCGGCAGACGATAAAGCCGCGATCTCCGCCCAACTCGGGGCCATCGCCGCGTACCGCAAGACCAGCAACGAATTGCCCTGCAACATCAAGATGGTCGTCGAAGGCGAGGAGGAAATCGGTTCGAAGAACTTGATGGCGTTCTTCGACAAGTACAAGCAGAAATTGCAGTCGGATGTGATCGTCGTCTGCGACACCGAGAACATCGAAGTCGGGTTGCCTTGCATCACCTACAGCCTGCGCGGGGTCGTCGCAGTGTTGGTGGAAGTGACCTCGGCCAAGCTGCCGGTACACAGCGGCATGGCGGGCGGCGCGCTGCCGGACGCGGCGCTCGCGCTCAACGTTGTCCTGTCCAAACTCTATTGGGGCAACGGGCCACTCAAGGTCCCCGGTTATTACGACTCGGTGCGGGTGCTCACCGAGAAAGAGCGGGCCGGTTTCCGCAAGTTGCCGTGGGACGACGCCAAGTTCCGCCAGGAAATCGGTGTGCTCCCGGGCGCGAAGTTCGCCATGGAAGAAGGCTACGGCGTCTACGAATCGACCTGGCGCCGACCGTCCGTCACCGTCATCGCCCAAGAGGCGAGCAGCCTCAAAGGGGCGTCGAATCAAGTGCTGCCGAAGGCCTCGGCGATCGTCAGTTGCCGGATCGTACCGGATCAAGACCCGGCGGAAGTCGTGAAGCAACTTCAGGATTACCTGCAAGCCGATGCGCCGTGGGGCGTCGAGGTGAAAGTGACCCAGCACGGGGCCGGGTGCAAGTGGTGGATGACCGACCCGAACGGCCCGGCGTTCGAGTCGGCCCTCGCCGCGATGCGGGCAGGCTTCAACCGCGATCCCGTCGCCATCGGCTGCGGCGGCAGCATCGGCTTCGTCGGCCCGCTCGCCGAACTCTTCGGCGGAGCGCCCGCTCTACTGATGGGAATCGAAGACCCCGCGAGCAACGCCCACGCCCCCAACGAGAGCCTCCACGAAGGCGACTTCGCGAAGCTGATGAATTCGCTGGTTCGTCTATTCGACAACCTCGGAAAGCTGCCGGGCGGGAAGGTGAAGTGAATCCACCCGAGCGGTGGGCGTAAGCCCTCCGAGGAATCGAAAGCGACATTGCTTCACGACCTCGGAGGGCTTAAGCCCACCGCTCGGATTCAAATCACTTCGCCAAATCCACACACACCAACTCGACATCGTTCCGCACGTACATCTTCTTCCCGGCGAAGGCCGGGTGGACCCAAACGGTTTTGCGGCCCGCGTCTTTGTTCGTCGGGGCGACGATCGCGGCGCGGTCGATTTCCTCGTATCCCTTCGGCGTCAACTTGGCGATGATCAACTCGCCTTTCTCGTTGAAGATGAAGAAGCGATCTTCGTGGCGGACGAGGAAGGCGTTCCCCCAGCGCGTCGGCTTGCCCTCTTCCGTCGGGGTACCCACCGTCGGTTTGCGCGTACTCCAAAGCCGCTCGCCGGTGTCGGCCTTCAAGCAGCGCAGTTCGCCGTAGCTACAGACGCCGTAAATATGCCCATCGACGATGAACGGCGTCGGCATGATGCTGTGCAAGCCGTCGGTTTTCTCGGCTTGTTCGCTGGCGCTTTTGCCCTTCCAACTGGGCGTCGCCTTATCGCCGGCGATTTTGAGCATCACCGGGCCATCGTAGAACGCGGTGATGAACAGTTTGTCGGTCTCGAACGGGCGCGGCGTCGGTGCGGTCAGAGCGAACTTCACGGGGAAGTCGTACTTCCAGAGGCGTTTGCCAGTTTCAGGATCGAGCCCGACGACGGCGCTTTGGTGCCAGACGACGGCCGTGCGGACCTTGTCGAAATCGTAGATCATCACGGCGGCGTACCCGCAATCGCCGGTGATGTCTTGCGACTGCCAGAGTTCCTGGCCGGTCTTTTTGTCGTAGGCGATCACGAGATTGTCTGCGGTCCCACCGGTGACGCAGATGAGTTTGTCGCCGTCGAGGATCGGGTGCGACGCGAAACCCCAGATGGGGACTTTGGCCTTGTAGTCCGCCACGAAGTTCTTGCTCCAGATTTTTTTGCCGTCCTTCACGGCGAGGCACATCAGGTCGCCCATCGCGCCGACGTGGTAGACGAATTCGCCTTCGATCAGCGGCGTGCAGCGCGGGCCGCTGGAGTAACCGCCGGGGATCTTGTAGCTCACCGGGTAAGGCGCTGCCCAGAGTTCGGCGCCGGTCTTGGCGTCGAAACAGACGACGCGCTCGGTACCCGCATCGCCATTCTTCGAGTAATCGGAGACGAAGACTTTGCCATCCGCGACCGAGGGCCCGCCGTATCCGCCGCCGATCTTGGCGCTCCAAAGCTTCTTCGGCCCCCCGTCGGGGAATTTCTCGAGGATGCCGGTCTCGCGCCAGACCCCGTCGCGCTGAGGCCCGAGAAATTGCGGCCAATTGTCGGCGTACAGCGGGGCCGCGATCAACGCGGTCAACAATAGCGTGAGGCGAAACTTCATCGAGTGAACCCTCGGGAGCCGGAGCGGGACTGTCAACCAATCCGATGATACCGAGTTCCGCCGGCCGGCTTGCAAGAATGCGTGCGCACGGTCACTTCCCCATGTTTTTCAGAAGAGCCTTGAGGTCGTCGGCCCGGCGCTTCCAAAGGCGGGCCGTCCCCTCACGGCGATCTTCCTTGGCGCCCGCGTCGAAACTCATGAGGTCTTTGTTCCCCAACGATGCCGGGTCGACGATGTGCGACAGCAGGAAGAAATTCAATTCGCGCTCCGCGATTTCCGGAGCCGACAATCCGGCGACCAGCGAATCGATCGTAGTCGGATCGACCCGCTCGGCCGGAGTGAGCCCGCGCAACCGCTCGACCCACATTTCGGCGGCGGCCTTGTCCATACGCAGTTTCTCTTGCACCGACTTACGCACCTCTTTTTCGAGATCGGGTTGCGCGGCGAGCGCGGCGCGGAGGGCTTTGAGCGCGGTCATGCGGCAGAACGGGCGCTCGGGGTCGTTCACCGCGTCGACGACGCGGGAAAATTCGCCGATGGAAGCGAAGCCGTACACCGCGAAGCGACTGCCGAACACGGTTTCGTCGGTAAACATCGATTTGTCGACCTGTTGGGTTTCGGTCAACTTCGCGGCGACCGGTTGGCCCGGCTGCAGTGACTTGGAGAATTTGTCGAGCGCGGCCCGCGTCGGCTTCGCGGCCGCTTCGTTCGGGTACACTGCGAAGCGATCGAAGTAGGCCGCGTTCGGCTCCTTCAATTTTGCGTCCGGGGCGCGCGGGCCGTCGACCTTGCCCCCTTTGCTGGTCCAAAGCACGATTTGTTTGGCCGGAATCGCGGGCATTTCTTTTTGGCGAAACTTCAACTTGGCCGAGCCCACGATCGTCGCTAAGACGACCACCGTCTGCGGCGACTCCGCCGGCAAACCGGGTGTCGGCTCCACGGTGAGTTCCAGCGCAACTTCGGTCTTCGCATCGGGCAAAGTGATGTCCCAAACTTCTTTGAGGAAGCGGACGCGGATCTTGGCACCCCCCGGTTGTTTTGTGTTGAAATAAATCCGGCCCACGTGGAGCGTCAACTCGGCGTCGTACCCTTTCGGCGCGATGTGAAGCGTGATCGCGGTTTCGAGGACTTTGAACTCGAGCAACTCGGGGAGATTGCCCCACAGTTCGGCCGTGAGCCCGCCGTCGAACTTCAATTTGCTGCGGAAGCCCGGCAAACAGACGAGGCGGTCGGACGATTGCAAATCCCCACCGCCGGCGACGCGCGACCATTCGCCTCGGTCCGGGCGCGCGACGACGACGTGCTCGTCCACGGCTTCGAGCTTGGCCACCGCGATGCGGCCCGCCATCGGATCCGCGGGCGGAGCCGGATCGGCCGGGAGTCCAACCGGCGGTTCCGGCGGGGGGACGAGCTTGGTTTCCGGTTCGACCGGCAGCTTCTCCTCCGGCTTCGTCGGCGCGGTCGTGGGCGGTGTGGTCGGTTCGGTCGTCGGTTTCGTCGCCGCCGCCAAGTTGGTGTCCGGTGTCGTCGTCGTCACCACGACGGCCCGCCCGCTCGGCCAAGCCATGATCGCGGCCACGGCAAACCCGAACAGCAACGCGGCGACGGCCGACCATTTCAAAATCTGGAGCGGCAGCGGCTGCGATTGCGAATAGGCCGACATGCCCAAGAGGTACGGCGCATCGCTGTCGTCGAGGGCGTGTCCGGGGTCAGTCGGCATCCCCCCGACGGGGATGGTCTGACCCGTCTTCCGATTCGGGATCGACTCCCGCCCTTTCACCAAGCCGTACATCCGCCGGACCGCAGTCGGTGGCACAAGCACCTGCTCGGACAACACCAGCGTCAGAATTTGATGGCTCGCCGCTACCTCCGCCAAGTGCACATCCGACGCGAGGCAAGCCTCTTCGAGTTCCGCGGTCTGTTCGGCGGAAAGGGTGTCGCTCAGGTACGCGGCGACGGTGTTCGGGTCGGACGGGCTCCCCTGCTCCGCCGCGTTTTGCGGCGTCGACAACCCGCGCCGACGCGTGACCTTGCGAATGCGGTCCACCAAGTCGCGGGCGCTCTCGCTCTCGGCGAGTTTCTGGCCGATGACCTTCGCTTGCGCCGGATCGAGGGTGTCGTCCAAATACGCCAGCAAGGTCCGCAAAGTCAGTCGCATGATCCGTCTCCGGTTCGGGTTCGTCCCGGTTATTAGTGGCGGAGCCGGCGTAGTTTCGTGCAGAATTCTTCAAAAGAATCCGGTGGCCGTGGAGTCGCACCACTCGCCAAAAAACCGGGGGAGCGGAGCGGGCCTTTCGACCCGCTCCACTCCCCCGGCCAATTCGAATTCGATCCCGGCGATTTACGCGCCGATGAACACGTCGCCCAAGTAGTTCGAATACGGGGTGACTCCCCCGATCAGCCCGAGCGAGACACCGTCAAAGAAGCTGAGCTTCGGCCCGCTGCCGACGATCAGTTGACCCGCGCGAATCGCCAAGCCGGGGTTTTTGTTCGCCGGCACGGTGATCGGGCCGCGGATGTCGCCGTTGCCGTAGAAGACGTTGACGAAGCCGACGCCGGAGGCGCTGACCCCCGCGGCGATCTCGGCTTTGCCGTCGCCGTTGAGGTCGCCGACCGCCACCGAGACGCCGCCCATGAAGGCGTTCGCGTCGAAGGCGAAGTAGCTTTGCAGGAGCGCCCCGGTCCCGTTGAACACTTTGACGTGCGGGGCGATGGAACTCGCCCCCGTGACGATCTCGGCCTTACCGTCGCCGTCGAGGTCGCCGGCGGCCACCGAAACGCCGCTCCGCGTCGGTGTACCGTTCGCGTCGGTGTACGCATAGAAGCTGTTCAGTTCGGCCCCCGTGATCCCGTTGAAGATCTTGACGTGCGAGACGCCTTGCGAGGCCCCGACGATGATCTCCGCGAGACCGTCCCCGTTCAAATCGGCGATGGCCAAACTGAGTCCGCCGAGGTACGCGGTGTCGAAGGCGAAGAAGCTGAGGAGTTCCACGCCCGTAACGCCGTCGAAAATCTTGACGTGCGGGGCGCCGTTGGCCGCCACGGCCGCGCCAATGTCCGCGATGCCGTCGCCGTTGACGTCCCCGACCGCCACGACGATGCCGCCGGTGAAGCCGATGAACGGAACGATGCTCTTGAACGGCCCCGCCGGATCGGCGCCGAAGATGCGCACGTCCGAGCCCGTCCCGCCGGCGGACGAGGTCACGGTGCCGACGAAGATCCGGTCGTTGTCGAGGATGCTCACGGTGGCCGTCACGCCCGTCGTGAGGGTGTAGCCCGCCCCGGGTGCCAGCGTCAGCACGAGCGTCCGCGTGCCATCGACGAGGCTGTTGTTCTTCGCGTTGACGGCGATCGTCACGGTCGCCGAACCGGCCGCGAAGGTCGCGGTGCCCGAAATCGGGGCGAAGTCGAAGCCGTTGCGGGCCGTGCCGCCGAGGGTGATATTCACAGTCAGGGCGACGGTGAGGTCGCCGACGCGGGTCAGCGTGAACTGGCCCGGGTCGGCCGCTTCGTGGATGCCGCGTTCGCTGGCGATCGGATCGGTGGCGGCGATGCGGACCAAGCTCGCGGGGAGCGTTTCGATGCCGGAGAACGCCACCGAGTTGCGGTTGCCGAAGGTATAGGTCCCGTCCCCCGGTGCCCCCGGCGTGTAGACCGCACCGGTCGCGTTTGCGAAGTTGATTTGGACCGCGTCGCCCGGTGCGACGATCGGGTTGCCCCCGGAGATGGTGATCGCCGGCAGGCCGGGGTTCGTTTCGTCGATGCGAGTGGTATCCCGGTCGGTCGAGCCGAGGACGTTGATCGAGGAGACCGAAACCGCGGGGCCGCTGAAGATCGAAATCGGCGTCCCGGTGCTGTTGTCCTGTACGGTGGCGTTCAGCACGCCGCCGGCCGTCGTCGAGAGGGCAACGACGTCGGGATCGACGCTGCCGTTTTGCAGGCCGAGGGCAACCATGTCGATCACGAGGGCGTATTGGCCCGTCGTACTGAGCGTTTCAATTGTGCCGTAGCTGACCGTGCCGCGGTTGCCGAAGGTGAATCCGCCGTTGCTGGCACTGGTCGGCGTCCGTGTCGGGGTCGTCGTACCCGTAAGGTCGAGGTTGAGCGTATCGCCGGGGAGCGTGGTCGGAGCGAAGCCTTGGACGAACACATTCGACCCGGTCGCCTGCGGGCGGAGGTTGAAGGTATCGGCATCGCTGTTGCCGTCGATGGAGATGAGCGCGGTGGAGGTCAGCGTCCCGGTGGCCCCGAGCGTGAAGATCCCGCCACCGACATCTGCGTTTCCGGAATCCACTTGCAACGTGATGCCGGTGGCCCCGCTGACGGCTCCGTTGACGGTGAGGTTGTCGCCCGCATAGAGTGCGACGGAGGCCGCGCTCGCGGTGATGTTGACCCCGTTGTTGACCGTCAGATCCTGTCCGGCCGTCGCGGCGTCGATCGTGGTCAGATTGACGGTGTTGCCCGCAACATTATTCGCCGCCGTCAGGGAGCCGGTCGTGGTGACGGCGACCGTGCCGCCCGTCGCGGTGACGCCGACGACCCCGGAGACGGTCCCGAGAACGAGGTTGCCGGTGTTGCTGATGTCCGTGTTGCCGGTCGCACCGGAGGCGAATGTCGAGACGGCCGTCTCGAGTGCGGTCCCGGCGCCGATGCCGCCGCCCGTCGCGGTGGCCGCGAGGGAAGTGGCCGTCACGTCCAGGACTCCGCCGGGGGCGCTGCTGTCGATCATCCCGCTCGACTTGAGCGTCGCGGTGCCGCCGGTCGCGGTGACCACCGAAACAGTGCTGCTCAAGTTGCCGAGGATCAAATTCCCGCCGGCGGTCTCGATGCCGACGTTGCCCGTCGTACTGGCCTTCTGCACGGCCAAACCGCCCGCGGTGTCGAGCACGAACAGGTTGCCGGCGGTGCCCGCGAGGGTCGAATTGAGTGTTGTGGCGCCGATTTCGAGCGGGCTGGCGGTGCTCGTGCCGAAGCTCCCGGTGTCGCCGGCGAGCGTGCTGAGGTTCACCGTGTCTGCCACGACATCGGCCGTGCCGTCGATGGTTTGGCTGGTGATGACGCCACCGTTGCGGACCCGCAAGAACGCGGTGTTGGTGCCGGCGTTCACGAGGCCGATCGCGGTGCCCGCGGTCGCCCCGCTCCCGACTTCGGAAATCCAGAGGCGGGAGTTGTTCGTGGCGGCGTTCAGGACGGTCGCGTTGACTTCGAAGAACTGACCGGCCCCCGCGGAGAACGAGCCGATCTGCCCCACGTTCCCGGTGCTCGGCGCAGTCGCGGCGGTCGCTGGGTTGGTCACGTCGAGCGTCACGACGTTGCCGATCACTTCGGCGACACCGTCGTTGGCGGTCACGGCCGTGATGTTCGTCGAAATGCCGGTGTTGCCGATGGAGTGCAGCGTGAAGTTGCCCGTGCCGGCGTTGAACTGACCGATGGCGACGCCGTTGGCGACGTCGGTGATGAACGCGTTGCCGCCGGTCGCCGCGTTCCCGTTGGTGAAGCCGTCGAGTCGATTGGAGTTGATTTCGAGCGAGGCGCCCGCGGTGCCGATGTTGCCGCCGGTGGTGTGCAAGCGGATGGTCGAGCCGCTGATTTGCGGGTTGTTGTCGTTGGCCGGGCCGGCGATGTCGGCCGCAGTGCTGCCGCTGGCGACGACAGTCGTGGTCGCGGTGGCGGTGCCGTTCACCAATTGGCCGGCCGCGCCGAAGACGACATCGAAGCCACCGGTGGTCGCCAGCAGGATATCGAGGTTCGTCGGCGGAGCGAGCAACGTGTTGAGCGTCCAGTCGCCGCCCGAACTGATGAGGGCGAATTGATTGACCGGCCCGACCACGGCCCCCGAGAGGTTCAGCGTACCCGCATTGACCGTCAAGCCGCTGTTGACCTTCCGGAGTTGGACGTTGCCGCCGGCGGCGCTTTGGAGGATCGTCAAGTTCGGGGTGGCCCCGGTGAGGTCGAAGTCGATCGCTTCACGGAACACGAGCGTCGGCGTCGTCGCGGCCGAGAGAACGTCGGCGACTTGGATGATGTTCGATCCACCGATGCGGCCGCCCGAACCGAGGGTGATCTGGTTGGCCGAGAGGAACGTGGTGTCGTCGCCGTCGTCGAGGATGTTCCCGCAGCTGAAGACGGTGATGGTCGAAATCGCGGTGAGGCTCGACAGGGTGATGTCGCCGCCCGCCGACAGGCTGATGCTGTTCGCTGCGGCGGCGCTCGACCCGCCGAGAACCGTCGTCGGGGTCATGACGATGGCCCCGCCGATGCAGTTGCCGTCGGGATCGGCGTTGAGGGAGATGGCCCCGTCGGTCCGGATCGCCGTCCCGGCGCCGAGGGTGATGTTGGCGGTGCCGTTGATGTTCGCGGGCCCGGCGTTGTCGCTGTTCGATTCCACGTCGATGTTGCCGGTGCCGCTGCGGACGGTGACGCCCGCCGCGAAGCTGACCGAGGTGGCGGCGAAGATGGCGATCTGCCCGCTGCCGGCGGCGCCGATGTCGTTCGCCGCAGCCCCGTTGGCGATCGAGATCGCCCCGCCGCTGGTCGCGGCCGAAGCGTTGAGTGTGATGTTCCCGTTTCCGCCGGTCGCGGTCACCGAGCCGTTGACGGTCTGGGTGATGTCCCCGTTCGCCCCGGTGGTGAACAGCGTGATGCTGCCCCCGCCGTTGTCGGTCACGGCGGTGTCGATTACGAGGGGGCTGCCGGCGCCGATGGAAATCAGCCCGCCGCCGGTGTTGGTGATGCCGCTGAGCCCGTCGATGTTGCGAGCGAGCGTGAGCGCGCCGGTGTTGGCGATGAGGGTATTTCCACTCGTCGTGTTGCTCGTGGCGAGGTTGGTGACGGCGAGGTCGAGTGCGTCGGCGCTGCCGATGCCGGTGCCGGCATCCAGCGCGAGGCTTCGGACCGTGATATCGGTCTGTTCGCCGGCGGTGTTGTCGGTGATGTCACCGGCGGTGGTCAGGTGCAGCACGGGAACATTGGCCGGGGCTAGGCTCACTTGGCCGTCCACCTGGATGCCGCCAGTGTTGGTGGCGGACCCAATCCGCAGCACGCCCGCGGTGATGAGGTTCAGTTCGGTGTTCGTCAGGCCGAACGTGGTGTCGGTGCCCAGGTGGATGACGGCGGCGGGCGTGCTCGGCGTCAGTGTGACGATACTGGTCGCGCCGGTGGTGACGTTGATCGTCCCCCCGATGGTGACATCCGCCGCGATGATCGTCGCGTTCCCGCCGGCGGTGGCAAAAGTGCCGGTCGCGGTGTTGGTGAAGGTGCCGCTGCCGTCGCTGTCGTTGTCGGCGGTGGCGGTGATGATCCCGGTGCCGGCCGTCGAGACCGCGCCGGACGCCGAGATGTTGTTCGTCGCCGCGAGCGCCACGTTCCCGTTGCCCCCGGAGGCGGTGACCGCGGCGTTCACCCCGAGGTTGCCGTCTTTCGCGGTGAGGTTGATGGTCCCGCCGCCGGTCGAGCGGACGGCCCCGCCGACGGTGGTGTTCACGCCGCTGATGGCGATGGCCCCGCCGACCGAGGACACCGTGCCGGGCGCGGTGCTGGTGAAGTCGCCGAAGCCGCCAGCTGGGTCGTCGGCGGTGATCGTGATGTTGCCCGTGCCGGCCGCGGAGATGGCCGCGTTCGCGTTCACGTGGTCCTCGGCGTTGATGACGACGTTGCCGTTCCCGCCGGTCGCCGCGACGCCCGCACTCGTCGCGTTGATGTTGATGTGGTTGCTGGTGGTCAGCACGGTGATGCTGCCGCCGCCGGCCGTCGAGATGCCCTCGGCGACGGCGGTGCCGACCGAGATAGTCCTGTTGTTGCTGATCTCGATGTCGCCGGAGGTCGTCGTGCGAACGCCGGTGAGGGTGGCGTTAACGCCGCCGATGGTCAGGGGGGTGCCGGTGTTGGCGAGGAACACGCCGCCGGTGGCGGTGGTCGCCTCGACGTTGGAGACGGAGATGTCGAGCGGGGCCGACTCGGTCCCGCCCAGCCCGACGCCGGTCCCGGCGGTCAGCGCCAGCCGGGTCACAGTGATGTCGGGGTTGGTGTTGTTGTTGTCGATGATCGACCCGCCGGTGACCAACTCGAGCTGGTTTGTCCCAATCGGATTGATCTGAGCCGAAACCCCCAGGTTCCCGGCGGTCGCCGACCCGACCACGATGACGCCGGCGGTGACCTGATCGATTTCGGCGGCCGTGAGGCCCAGGGTGTTGGTGCCGTCGGCGCCGCCGAGGTCGATGAGCGTGCCCGCCTGGAACGCCTGCAGCGTCGCGGTGCTGCTTCCGGCGTTGACCGTGGCCGGGGTGCCGCTGGTATCGATGCTGATGTTGTCGGCGGTCAGAGTGACGCCGCCGGTGCCCGTGACGGCGACATCCGCGTTCAGGGTCAGAGCATTGTCGGCGGCGCCGGTGCTGCCGGCGGTCAGCGAGACCGTGCTGGTGCCGGCGTTCACGTCGATGGCCGCGGCCGTGTTCTGCACCGTCAGCGTCCCGTTGACGGTGTTGATGGCGATGGCGGCGTTGGTGGTGCTGATGCCGCTGACCATCCCCCCCCCGAAGCCATCGGGGAAGTTGGTTTCCGTGATAGTCAGGTTGCCGGCGTTAGTGTAACTGACCCCGTTGGTCACGGCGGCAACGATGAAGAGCGCGGAGTTGTTGACGTTGGTCAGGGTGTACGCTCCCGTGCCGAGGAGTTCGATTCCGTACGCGTTGATCGCCGCGCCGGCTCCGGCACCCTGCGTGACGGCTCCGCCCGCCGACAGACCGATGGCAAATCCCGTGAGGCCGTTGGTGAGTGTCAACGCGCCGGTGGTGGTCACTTCCAGGAAGTTCATGCCGGCGACGGTGATCCCGGCGATGCCATCGACCGTGGTCACGGTCAGGGTGCCGGCCGGCGCATTCACCAGGCGGAAGTTGTTGTCAAGGGGAGCTGTACCGGTACCGGTCACGGTCGCGGCGATGGCATCGACGTTGTTGGCGGCGTCAGTGAGTTGAACCCCGCCGACCGCGCCGACGGCCAGATTGGCGACGGAGAGGGCCGCGGTCTGCGTGACGGCGCCGGTCGCTGAGGCGACGAGC
>JANXTU010000159.1 GCA_025352235.1 Fimbriiglobus sp. | reverse complement strand
TGAAAGGAAGTTGCTGAGCATCAGCAAGTACTTCGTGATCACCGGCAGGGCGTCTTTTTCCTTGAGCTTCTTGAACACCGGCTCGAACTTGGGCACGAAGAAAATCACGAGGATGCCGAGCACGCCGAAGCCCGCGATCATCAGGAAGGCCGGGTAGGCGAGAGCGCCGATGACCTTGCCTTTCATGTCTTCTTGGTGTTCGACGAAGGTCGCGGTGCGCTTCAGCACGTCTTCGAGGAAGCCGCCCTCTTGGCCGGCGCGGACCATGCTCACGACGAGTTCGTCGAAAACTTTCGGGTGCTGGGCCATCGCCTGGGCCAACCCGGAGCCGTCGGCGACGCGCATACGCACGTCCCGCAGCACCGAGGCGAGCCGCTTGTTCGCCGATTGGCGCTCGAGCAGTTCAATGGAGCGCAGCAGCGGCACACCGGACCCGAGCAAATCGGCGAGCTGGGAATACGTGGTGCAAAGCTGGCGTTTGCTCACGCCGCTGCCGAACGTAATGGTGTAGCCGGTGCCGCCGTCGGCGTTGGCCGCGGCGATGTGGAGCGGGAACAGCCCACGGGCGTCGAGCATCGACGCGGCCTCGCGCTCGCTAGTCGCGGTGATGCTGCCGACGCTCTTGGCCCCGGTGCCGGCGAGGGCGGTGTAGGTAAAATCCGGCATGTCGGTTCCAATGAGAAGATTTTTCACCGCAGAGAAAGAAGAGAACGCAGAGAGAAGCAGGACAAGGAAGCAGTCGATCCTGCGGTTAATCTTTCTTTTCTCGGCGGTCTCTTCTTTCTCTGCGGTGAAAAATCCGGGCTTAGCTGAGATCACCGGCTGTGGTGCGGCCGACTTCGTCCATGGTGGTGTTACCGCTGAGGACTTTCAACCAGCCGTCTTGGCGGAGGGTGCGCATCCCGGCTTTGAGGGCTTGCATGCGGATCACCGACGAGTTCACCCGCTGCACGACCAAATCCCGGAGCATGTCGCTGTTGATCATCAATTCGTACAGGCCCATCCGGCCGCGGTAACCGGATTGCCGGCAGTTGCGGCAACCGAGGCCCTTGTGAAGCTGCGTCCACGGTTCGCCCGTCTGCGGGTGGACTTTCGGGAAGTCGATCGGCAGCTCCTCGGCTTCCGGCACGAAGGTCGTTTTGCATTCGGGGCAGACCGTCCGCACGAGCCGCTGGGCCATGACGCCTTCAACCGTACTGCTCACGAGGAACGGCTCAACGCCCATGTCGATCATCCGCGTGAAGGCGCTCGGGGCGTCGTTGGTGTGCAGGGTGCTGAACACCATGTGCCCCGTCAAGGACGCTTGGATCGCCATCTGGGCGGTTTCGAGGTCGCGGATTTCGCCGACGAGCACCACGTCCGGGTCGTGCCGCAAGATACTGCGGAGTGCCCCGGCGAAGGTCAGGCCGATCTTGGCGTGGACTTGAATCTGGCTGATGCCGTCCTGTTGGTATTCGACCGGGTCTTCGACGGTGATGATCTTCGTCGTTTCGTCTTTGATCTCGTTGAGCGCCGAATACAGCGTCGTCGATTTCCCCGAGCCGGTCGGCCCCGTTACGAGGACGATCCCGTGCGGCCGGTCGATCAGGGCTTTGAACTTCTTCTCGGTGTCCGGGAGGAAGCCGACGGACTTCAAGCTGAAGACCATCCGGCCCTTGTCGAGCAACCGCATGACGATGCCTTCGCCGTGGGTCATCGGGATGATACTGACGCGGACGTCGATCTCCCGGCCCTGCACCTTCATCTTGATCCGCCCGTCTTGCGGCAGGCGTTTCTCGGCGATGTTCAACCGGGCCATGATCTTCAACCGGCTGACGATGGCCGATTGAAACCGGTTGATCTCGGGCGGCAGGCGCTGTTCTTGGAGCAGGCCGTCGATGCGATAACGGATGCGCAGGGTCTGCTCTTCGTGCTCGATGTGGATGTCCGAGGCGCGCTCGTTCGCGGCTTCGATCAGAATCGTGTTCACCAGTTTTACGACCGACGCATCTTGGGCCTGCTTGGCCAGCTCGCTGTCGTCGGCTTCGATGTCTTCGAGGAGTTCGACGTCGTCTTTGGTCGACTTCGTCTCTTGCATCAGGGCCGAGACGGTGTCGCCGCCGACGCCGAAGTGGGCCTTGATGAGCCGGGCGATTTCGCGCGGGTTGCCCAAGACGGGGTGGATGTGCAACCCCGTCATCGTGCCGAGTTCGTCGATGGCGTAGGTGTCGAGGGGGTCGCCGGTGGCGACGACCAGCGTGCCGTTCTGCCGGCTGAGCGGCATGAGGTTCTTGCGGTGGATCAACTTCTGCGGGATGCCGACGAGCGCCGCCGGATCGACGGGGGTGTTCGTGAGGTCGATGTAGTCGAGCCCGTA
>JANXTU010000145.1 GCA_025352235.1 Fimbriiglobus sp. | reverse complement strand
GACTGGTTGCCGGGGGCGCTGTTGGCGAGCGCCCTCGTGACGGGCGGTTGGGGCTGGTTGATTTACACCGGCAGCATCGACACCATCTGGCCGATGTTCGGCATCGCCAATCAATCGCTCGCGGTGCTGGCGCTCGCGCTCATCACGACGTGGCTCGTCAATACCGGGCGGGCCAAGTTCGCCCCGGTCACGCTGATGCCGATGCTTTGGGTCTGTTCGACGACGCTCAGCGCCGGTTCGACACTGATCTCCGAGCGCTTCCCGATGATGATCGACCGCGGGAACAAACTGATCGAAGCCGGGAAGACGGGCCCGGGGAACAAGTTGGTCTGGACCGGCTACATCAGCAGCGGGCTGACGCTGTTCGTCCTCGGCAGCGTCGGCGGCCTCGTGATCTGGGCCATGGTGCGCTGCATCGGAGTGCTGTTGAAACTGATCCCGACGCGGCGGGCGTGATTGTGTCCGGGTCCGAGCGGCGGTAAGATCGATCTGTGTCCAAGAGGGTACGTAGTATGAGCGCTGTCGCTTCAATTCAGTTGGTCCGATTCACGATCGACGATTTGCTCCGCGTGCCCGAAAAGGCGGAACTCATCCGCGGGAAGATCGTGAAGTCCATGCCAACTGGATTCCGGCCCAATATCGTTGCGGGCCGCATATTCCGGAGCCTCGCAGACTACAGCGATATCCCAGGGCGAGGATTCGCTTTCACCGACAGGATGGGCTTCGCCGTGCCCGAGCTGACTTCGGGTCGCGAATCGTTCTCGCCAGATGCATCTTTCTACTCGGGCCCGGCGCCCGCGAAACCGATGAAGTTCGTTTTGGCGCCGCCCGATTTTGCCGTAGAAGTTCGGAGCGAAGGGGACTACGGCGCGGCCGCGGAACGCGAGATGGCCGCAAAGCGGGAGGACTACTTCGAAGCGGGGACGGTCGTTGTCTGGGATGTCGATCCCGAAAGCGGCACGATTCGAAAATATTCTTGGGCCGATCCAACGGCGTTCGTGATGTTCGCAACCGGTGAACTCGCCGACGCGGAACCCGCCGCACCGGGATGGACGGTCGCCGTGGACAGGATCATGGCCTGATTCAGCACAATTCCTCGATCGGTTTGCCGCTCGGCAGCACCGCGATCGGCCGGCCGTTGTTCGTGTAACTCTCGTTGATATCGACTTCGAGGTGCTTGTAGACGGTGGCCAGCACATCCTGCGGAGTCCGCGGCAGTGTCTTCGGGAAGGCCCCTTTCTCGTCCGAGGCGCCGATCGCCCGGCCACCGACAATCGGCCCGCCCGCCAGCGCCGCGCTGAAGACGTTCGGGTAATGGTCGCGCCCGGCGTCGTTGTTCACCTTCGGCGTCCGGCCGAATTCCCCCCAGGCCAACACCAGCGTCGATTTCAACAGGCCGCGCTCCTCGAGGTCGTTGATCAGGGCCGTGTAGGCTTTGTCCCAACGCGGCAAGAAACCGTCGCGCAGCGACTCGAACCCCTTCACGTGCGTGTCCCACCAGCGCAGATCGACCGTCACGAGCCGCACGCCCGCTTCGACCAAGCGCCGGGCCAGCAGCATCCGCTGGGCCCAACTCGGGCAGCCGCAGCGGTTGCTCGCCTTCGGATCGTAGGCCGCACCGAAACCGTATTTGTCGCGGAGATCCTTCGGTTCTTTGTCGAGGTCGAAAGCATCGCGCGCCGCGTTCGACGTGAGGATGTCCCAAGCCCGATGCTGAAAGCGATCCATCGCCGCGAGCTGCCCGGAGTTGTCGGTCTCGCGTTTCAGCGTGTCGAATTGTTTCAAGAGCGACCGGCGGTCGCCGATTTGTTCCGGGCTCACGCCGGCGGGGCGCTCGAAATTCGGCAGTTTGAACGGCCCGGTGTTCGCGGGGTCGGCGACGGTCTCGAACGGTTTGTGGGCCACGCCCAAGTACGCCGCGCCGGTTCCCGGCACCTGCCGCGGGATCATCACATACGGTGGCAGTTTCGGGTTCTGATGGCCGATCTGTTTCGAGACGATGCTGCCGATACTCGGGTGGATGTTTTCGTCCGGCGCCGAACCGGCGTTGTACCCCGTGAAGCAGATTTGGTCGCCGGTACTGTGCCCCGCGTCGGCGTGGTGCAGGCTGCGGAGGATGCTCCACTTCTTCATGATCTTCCCGGTTTCCGGGAGCAGATCGGTCAGGTGGATCCCCGGTACGGCGGTCGGCTTCGTGCCGAATTCGCCCCGGAACTCGGCGGGGGCATCGGGCTTCGGATCCCACATGTCGATGTGGCTCGGCCCGCCGCGCATCCACAAAATGATGACCGACTTCAACCGGTCGCCGGTCGGCGAGTTCGCCCCGCGCGCATCGGCTTTCAGCAATCCCGACAGGCTCAATCCCGCCGCGCCGAGGAGGCCGGCCTTGACGAAACCGCGCCGATTCGTCCGCAACGAGTTTTGAAAATCGGCACAACCGACGGTGGGAAGTTGGGGCACAGTTCGGCTCCGGTCGCGGAGTTTGGGGAAATGGACTTCGGGCAGGTGAAAGGAGTATGCCAGAGAAGCGGGAAGGGTGCAAGGAACTATTGGAAGCTTGGAAGGTGTCTCGAGAGTGGCTGGCAAATCGTTTTGTCGCATTGGAACCGTGGTCAAATGGGGTGTTCTCAATCTGTACAAGGCCCGTGGAACCAATGCCCAAACTCGACCCGGTTGAACGGAGACGCTGCGCCGATTGTTCCAACGGAATGTGTGACACCCCACTTTGGAAGCAATTAAACGAATTGGAACAATCGGAAGTCAGTTGGGATCCTCGGCCAATGGACCAAGCCGGACAAGGACTTGCGACAATCGAACACCGGCTGGCACGCGGTCGGAAATGCGGCCGTGTTGGAACAATCGCAGTGGAAGAATCGGCGTTCGCGATGGTCGGACGAATCTCAGTTGGAAGAATCAGCGTTCGCGTTGGTCGGACGAAATCGTCTAACTCTTCGCTCACTTGGAGCGAAGAAAGCCACCGCGGCGGAATGTGACTCCCACTGCATCCGGGAGCCACTTTTGGCGGAGCGAAAAGCGACGCCCGATCCCACCGAACCGTCCTTCTCGAAGTCTGAGCTCTTCCGCTGCCGACCGTCGCACCAAAACGGCACGCTGCTATTATTGGTGCCGGATGTCGCAACGATCTGGCAAACTCCGCTTCGGAGAGCTCTCACCAACGACCGAGAGTGCAGCTTTTGTGACTGCCAGAAAGATTTGCCGCACTCTCGATAGTCGCGGGAAAGATTGTTCAGAAATCCTCTTGACAGGCCGAAGGCCATGCCTAATATCCCAACAGTTCGGAACGTAACCGAACAGGTTCCTCAAGGAGTTCTCGCATGGTGATTTCGTACACGTGTCATGGCGGCGCCAATGTTGCAGTCGTTCAGGCTCCTACCATCTGTGGGGATCGGTTCGTGCATCTCTCACAAAGCGGACCGACCAGTTGGGTGATCCGCGACTACGTCACCGGCCACGAGCTCCGACGTACTCTTGCACCAACTTCGGCATCGACATCACAAAACGATCTCGCTGACATCGAAGCAGCGATCACGTGGGCGGAGGTCCCGCCCTATCATGCAGTGACTCATCACGAAGATTGGAAGGCTTACCTTCTGCTCCGCTCGCTCGCCGTACTCGGCAAGGTTGACGCAACTCCTGCCAACTCCGCATTCGGAAACTGGCAGCCGATTTCATGACCATCTAGACTCGCTTTCAAGCGAGTTGAACTTCGGGAGAGACTCAGAGTGGATCTCGTTCAATCTAAGCCGGTCGAAGGAGACGCCATTTTCGCCGTCATTCGGGAAAAACTGCACCCGATGATGGCGAAACGCGGCCACCCGATGATCGAGGAGACGGGCAGCGCGAGTTGGCAGTACGGGGCGGGTTATGATAAAACTCTGCGGCGCAAGACACTGTTCAAGCTCCTGAACCTTCCGTCCGCAATCCTGTTCGCGATCCGCGTGGAATTTCTGAACGAGTTGCCAAATTTGGCAGCTCTGCCTTGGCCGCACCACATAGCGGTCAAGCCTCACAGAGATGTGGAATTTAAAGGTTTTGAGATCAAACGTGAAGATCAAGACACTGGGATTGCCCGCGTTGAGCGAATCCTGAAAACGCTCCCAAATTTCGGGGTCGAGATCAGACTCAAGTCAGACGAAGCGGCACGCGATGCCGAATTCGACCGCCTCCTTGGAGAGTTGGGTTAGAGGCTATCCGAGAAGTTTTCCCTTGAAAATCGATGGTTTCGGGCGTGGCTTAGTGGCCGTGGTCACGATTTTACTGCGGCTTCGTGAATCCAGTACTCGCGGTTGACGCGTATTCGCTGATTTCTCTGGGGACTGTTGTCGGACAGCCTCTTAGACAGCAATTTAAAACGAGGCCTGGTGTAGGTAGAGTCCGGGGCAGATAAAAGGGTCCAACCGTCACTCCATCTCAAAGGACAACGCCTTTTCGCCACATCCATACAATGCCCACCAAGGAGTGCTGGCGATGCCGCGAATACTGATTGCCGACGACAACCCG
>JANXTU010000096.1 GCA_025352235.1 Fimbriiglobus sp. | reverse complement strand
CGGCGCTTGGGAGAGTCGCCGCTCACCGACGGCAAGAAGTCGCTGTTGGGCGACTGCGTCGAGACGTACATCGATATTCCGGATGCGGATTCGGACCGTTTTCAGGATATACTGGAAGTTAACGCCACGGGGAGGGTTCCGGCCATGCACAAAACACGCGTCCAAGTCGCCCACGAAAAAGGCATCGAGCAAGGCATTGAACGCGGCATTGAGCGAGGCATCGAGCAAGGGCTCGAAGAAGGGCAACTCCGGGGGCTGCGTGCCGCGATCACGGAACTGTTTGAAGCCCGGTTCGGGTCGGTGCCGCCGGGTTTCGCCGATTGGCTCCGGGCGATCCCCGAAGCTTCTGCACTCCGGCGGATTTTGATCGCCGCCGGCACCGCAGCTTCGGTCGAGGAATTCCAAACTTCGATTGGGTGGGCCGGCTGATTCCGCTCATTTCTCCCCGCGGATTCGCCCCAGCGCCGCGACGGCGTCGGCGCGGGTGCCCGTGGCCCAAAATGCGTGGCGGTCGGCGGGCGGGGGCTGTCCCTTCGCCCCGCTGATGTTGCGTAGGAACCGCACGGAACCATCGCCGTACAAATGGTTCGCGCCGCCCGTGTGGAAGCTCGACGGATCATCGGTGCCGCCGTCGTCGGACTGATCGTTGGTGGCGTTGATCCAGTTCGCGTGCATCAAGCCGAACAGGTCGGTGTCGTAGTCCATATTCGGGTTGATCGGGTAGACCGGATTCTTTTGTCCGAGTCGCATCCGGGCCCCGGCCTAGGTCCCTTGGGTAATGCCGCACGCCCGCTCCGCCGCCAGCACCGTGTGACTGGTGCCATCCGTGATGTCGGTGATCCGCGTTTTGCTGTTGCGGTAAAAGCAGCCGTGGAATTGGCCGTCGCCGGTGGTCACTTCGGTCTCGTCGCCGCCGACGAAGGCGGCGTAGCTGTTCGGCGCGGCGGTGATACCGGTCAACGGCATGCCGCCGCGCCCGTACACCGGGAAATTCTCCGATGTGATGTCCGACGGGCATTGGTAGATTTTGAGTTTCTGACGGAGCAACGGCGACGCCGTCACCGCTTGGTCAAATTGGTCTGCGAACGAAAGAGATTGTCTTGCTCGATGTACGGCAAGATGTGGAACGACCAGCCCCAGTTGGGGCTGACATCGCCGCCGGGGCCCGCGATCGCCCTGAAGCCGGGGGGAACACTTGATTGGCGTTGTGGTAGCCGTGGAGTCCTAAACCGATTTGCTTCAGGTTGTTCTGGCAGCTCATGCGAGCCGCGGCCTCGCGGACTTCTGGACGGCGTGCAGCAGCAAGCCGATCAGAATCGCGATGATGGCGATGACCACCTGCAATTCGATCAGGGTGAATGCGGTGCGGGATTGGGGCATGACGTCTCTGCCATAGTGTCGGTGCCGGCCGGAATGGCAAATGTGGTGCCGGGCGATTCCCCTCGGAAATTGGACGATTTCGTTCGGTGGACCAAGGCCCACGGGCAATCCGCGCCCGGCGATGGTCGGGAAGTGGCCCCGTGGCCTGCGCGCGAACTAAAGATACTTATATGCTGACGCGCACAATCTTTTACGACGGCCTTTGCCAGCTCTGCTCGCGGGAGATTGCGATGTTCCAGCACCGCGTCCACGATGGCAGCCTCGCCTACGTCGATATTTCCCTCCCGGATTTCGACGCGGCCCGGCACGGCATCGACCCGATCCGTGTGAACAAACACATGCACGTCCGCGACGAAGAAACTGGGGCGATGCTGATCGGCGTGGACGCCCTGCTCGCGATGTGGGACTGCGTCCCCGGCTTCCGCTGGCTGGCGAAGCTCACCCGCGTCCCCGGCCTTCGCCAACTCTCGAACGTGGGCTACACCCTATTCGCTTGGATCCGCCCCTATCTGCCGAAGCGCAAACGCCCCGCCTGCGATACGGGGACGTGCCGGACGGGATAATCCGGAACAATCCCGACAGCTGCATCACCCCCGCCGCTTTCCCAGTCCGCCGATTCAGGACTTTCTCATTTTCTTCGGCTACCATGACGATGGGAGTACGTCGCCGATCCCTTTCGAAGCCGGTCTTTATGCAATTGATCGATTCGCTCGCCGACCGCGGTCTCTTCTCGCCGGAAGAACTGGTGCGCGCCAACGAAGCCGTCGCTGCGGCGCCGGGTAAGCCGGCCCACGTCACCCTTCTCGAAAAGGGCTTCATCAAAGAAGAGGCTTTGTTTCCCGCCCTCGCGGAAGAGTACGGGCTCGACTACATCGACCTCACGAACACCCCCGTCGATCCGGCGGCGCTCGTCGGCATCCCGCAGAAGTTGATCCACCGCAAGAACCTCATGCCGCTCAGCCGGCAGAACGGCACGCTGGTCGTCGCCACCGGCGAC
>JANXTU010000095.1 GCA_025352235.1 Fimbriiglobus sp. | reverse complement strand
CCGCGGCAGCAGGATGATCTCGATCAACAACAAACAACAATGGCGGTAGCAGCGCCGCACGAGCGCGTCGATCTCCGCCGGGGATTTCTCCGGGAAGGCGAAGCCGAGGTTCTCGGCGGCGACGCGGCGATGCCGTTTGTCGACCCGGTGGGCGAACCGGGCCAGCCATTCGGCGAAGCCGTGGGACACCGATGCCGGCATCGCTTGAACGAGGCAGACGGTCGACCGCACCAGCATGGCCACGAGCCAATCGAGCCGAGGTTTGCGTGTTTTCAGCGCCATGCGGATGTTATAGTCGGATCGGTTCTTCTACGCTCGTCGGCGGGGTCTTCGGCTCCGGGGGTTTGTTCTCCGCGTCTTCCTTCGACATCAGCACCAAGAACGTGCCGATGGCGACGAAGAGAATCCCCAGCGGGAGTTTCCAGCCGGGCATCTCGAAGTGGAAGATCGCCCACTCGCCGGTCTTGGCGTCGGGGTGCCAAAAGAGGCTCAGCAGCGTGTTGATGAGCGGGGCTAAGCTGAAGATCAGCGGGGCGATGAACATCCGATACTTGGCCAGGAACTGCTTCTTCGCCGCGGGCTTCTGCAAATCGGCGACGCGATCCAAGATCTCCTGCTTCTTCACCGGGTCGACGGTCGAACCGGCTAGCACCGTCAATTGGGCCGATTCTTCTTTCAATTCGTCGCCGGCAGTGCGCACGGCGGCGCTGCTGGCGAAAATGACGCAGATGGCCCCGACGGCACCGGCGATCCCGGCCAAGCCGCTGAACACGAGGCCCGGTTTGACATCCCAACGGGCCTTCGGATCGTCCCGCAGCGACATCATCACGAGCGGGATCACCACCGCCATGAGGAAGTACGCCGCGCCGACGCAGAGGATCGACGCGAGCCGCCCCGAGATCCCCGGCAGCGGGTTGCCCTTGTCGTCCGTCGGCGTCAGGAGTTGCCCGCCGTAGAAAATGATCGGGACGTACGTACCCCACGAAAGGCCGGCCAAAATCACGTAGCCCCACCAAGGAATCGTCATGACTGCTCCAACGCGGCATTCGGGGATCGCATCCGATGAGTTTAGGGAGTACCGCCGGATTGGTCGAACCTTAGCGCCTGGCGCTGCAATGTGGGCAATCGTAGAATCCGGCGAAGCTCGCCACTGTGGAGTAGGTTATCCCGCATGAGCGAATCAACCGACCACGACCAGTTGTTCAAGGAAGTGATCCGGGAGTTCTTCCCAGACTTCCTCCGGCTATTCTTCCCCGACCAAGCCGCGCGGTTCGATTTGGCACGCGTGACTTGGCTCGACAAAGAATTGTTCGCCGATCCGCCCGACGGGCCCAAGCACGTCCTCGACCTCGTCGCCGAGTTGACCGACCTCGGCGGCGATTCGACGTTGGCCTTGATCCACATCGAAATCGAATCGGCCGAGTCGGTCACGGATATCGAGCGGCGATTGCCCGACTACTACTTCTACCTGCGGCGCGCGAAGCGGAAGACCGTGCTGCCGGTGGTGGTATTCCTCAAGGTCGGCTTGGACGGTTTGGGCGTCCGCGAGATCCGCGACCCGGCCGCGGGCGACCCGACCCTGATTTTCTTCTATCGGTACGTCGGTTTGCCCGCACTGCCGGCCGCAGAGTATTTGCGGGGCGACAACTGGCTCGGCGTGGCGTTGTCGGCGCTGATGAAAGCGGGGAACGAGCAGCGGGTGCCGTTCGGAATCGAAGCGATGCGGCGCCTCGGCGAGTCGCCGCTGACCGACGGCAAGAAGTCGCTCTTGGGCGACTGCGTCGAGACGTACATCGATATTCCGGACTCGGATTCGGATCGTTTTCAGGATATACTGGAAGCCAACGCCACGGGGAGGGTTCCGGCCATGCACAAGACCCGCGTCCAAGTCGCCCACGAAAAAGGCATCGAGCGCGGCATCGAGCGAGGGCGGGAAGAAGGCATCGAGCAAGGACTCGAAGAAGGGCAACTCCGGGGGCTGCGCGCCGCGATCACGGAACTGTTCGAAGCCCGGTTTGGGTCGGTGCCAGCGGGTTTCGCCGATTGGATCCGGGCGATTGCCGAAGCTTCTACACTCCGGCGGATTCTGATCGCCGCCGGCACCGTGGCTTCGGTCGAGGAATTCCAAACTTCGATTGGGTGGGCCGGTTGACTCCGCTCATTTCTCCCCGCGGATTCGCCCCAGTGCCGCGACAGCATGGGCGCGGACGCTCGCGTCCAGATCTTGAGACGCCGCTTGCGCCGACGCGGCCGTATTTGCCGAACGCCTGCGACACGGGTACGTGCCGGACGGGATAATATCCGGAGCAATCCCGACAGCCGCATCACCCCCGCAACTTTCCCAGTCCGCCGATTCAGGACTTTCTCATTTTCTTCGACTACCATGACGATGGGAATACGTCCCCGTAGCCCTTCCGAAGCCGGCCCTTATGCAATTGATCGATTCGCTCGCCGACCGCGGTCTGTTCTCGCCCGAAGAACGGGTGCGCGCCAACGAAGCCGTCGCTGCGGCGCCGGGTAAGCCGGCCCACGTCACCCTCCTCGAGAAGGGCTTCATCAAAGAAGAGGCGTTGTTCCCCGCCCTCGCGGACGAATACGGGCTCGACTACATCGACCTCACGAACACCCCCGTCGATCCGGCGGCGCTCGTCGGCATCCCGCAGAAGTTGATCCACCGCAAGAACCTCATGCCGCTCAGCCGGCAGAACGGCACGCTGGTCGTCGCCACCGGCGAC
>JANXTU010000070.1 GCA_025352235.1 Fimbriiglobus sp. | reverse complement strand
TCGAGGAAGGCGTCGTCGGTGGCGAAGTCGAGGAGTCGCAGGGCGGCGTCCGCGAGTGGCAATCGTCGGCACGCTTCGAGGTCGAATGCAGAGACCATCGGAATCCTTCCGCGAGAATGACGGCCGATCCTCGCAGAAGATGTTCCAAGGAAACGAGTTGCGCAAGACGAAGATGGTTAAAGCGTCGGGGCTCCCGCCCTGGGCTGTAAAAGTCGGCCCCGTTGGGGCGAAGAGAAAACTGGACCGCTACGAAAACGTGATGTCCGCTCTAAGCGCCGAACTGCACCAGTTTCACGCAAGAGTTCGATGTGCTCTTGGATGCCCCACCGCGCTCGGTCCAGGCAATGTTCAATGGAATGACCGACGCCGCTGAACCCTTCGAGTAAAAGCCGAAGAACGAAGGATTTCGTCGATGGTCATGCTGCCGGGGAGGGGAGTCCTGGATGGTGTACCAAGCCCCGGCCACGCGGATGTCGTCTTCGGCATCCGGGGTGACGATGAGTTCCAAACTCACCACTGCTCCCGCAGGCGCGCTTTGATTTCTTCCCAACTCGAATGCGGGTCCGACGCAAGTCCATGCGGCGCATGGTCTGTCCAGCGTTTGGAAATGATTCCAGCTTTTTGCAATGGTTCCACCGGAGGGTGTGTGGATTTGCGCTGGAATCAATTGGGGCCCTTCGGCGGTCCGTCCCGGATTTCGAGAAGGTAGCCCGAGGCGACCTGTTTGCCGGAGGTGGTCTGCGCGGCCACGACGATCGGCACCGATTCGAGGGGGGCGTCGGCCGGGACGTTCCAGACGAGATCGCTGCCGTCCCAAGCGGCGGCAACGGGGGCCGCGCGGATGTGGACCGCGGCATCTTCGGGCGTGGTCAGCGGCAGTTTCGCCCGGTACGTTTGCCCGCGCTTCGCGGTCTTGGCCGGCTCCCCGATGAACTTTAATACGGCGTCCGACGCGCCCGCTTTTTCGTTGCGGATTGCCCGGGGTTCCATCGCCTTCGGTGCGAATAATCCGCCCGGTGCGGTCGGGGGCGACGGCGACAGCGCGAGGGTGAAGCGCAGTTTCGCGGCGACGTCCGGTTTCAGTTTCGATTCCAAGGCGAGTTCGACGCGCACCTCGGCGTCGGTCCATGTCGGCGGGACTTCCCAAACGAGCCGGCCCCCGTTGATGCGCATCCCCGGCGGGCCGGTTTCGATCTTCACGGCGCTATCGCCGGCGCTGCTCAGAACCTTCGGTTCGTATTGGAATGTTTGCCCGCGCAGCGCCGTGGCCGGGGGCGTACCGGCGACCACGAGATAATCCTGCCCCGCCGTTTTCGGGAGTTCCTCGCTCAATTTCAGGCGGCGCCAGTGGATCGTTTTGCCGTCGGCGCCCAGATGGACAAACGCCTGGGCCGACGGGATGTAGAACGCCCGACGATCCTGGTTCGGCCCGTCGCCGTTGGCGAAGTCGGCGATTCCCTTGACCTCCGCGCGTTGCACGTGCGGCTCGCCGTTGAAAGTCATGGACAGCACTTTGCCCCCGGCTTTGTCGGCGATCTCGAAGTAGCCATTCCCCTCGGCCATCGGGAAGCGGGTGATTTTGGCGACCGCTTCGAAGGCGGTCGCGCCGCCGTCGGCCGTCGGGAACGCGGGCCGATCTTGCGAGATCGTCGTCGGGGCGATCGTCGGTTGCAGGCCGAAGAGTTCGAGTTTGTCGACGCGGTAATTCTGCTGTTCCCGCGCAATGCCCCCGTACAAGACGCGCCCGCTGGCGGAAGCCCGTAGGTAGGCCCGGTCGGTTTTTCCGCCCGCGGTGAAGACCCCGAACGGCTTCTTGAACGGGGCGACTTCCGCCGTCCACGGAATCGGTTGGAGCGTGTCCGCGTCCAAGATTTGGAGCCGCACGAGGCCGTTGTCCGAAGCCAGCAAATACAGCGGACCGCCCGCCGCGTGCCCGCCGGCCAACGCCAGCGGCTCGCCGAAGCGGGTGCCGAATAGTTCCGTCCGTTCGAGTTTCAAAGAACCCAGATCGTAGCGGTGGAGCATCTGCGTGGAAGGGGCCAGCACGAAGGCGCGGTTCGCACTCCCGGCGATGAGGGAATCGCCGTCGGCCATCGGCAAGTACCCGACGACGGCCGCCGTGGAGTTGTCGAAGACGACGATCATCTGCGCTGCTGGGACCGGGAACAAAATGAATCGCCCGCCCCCCGCGAGGATCCCGTAGGGTGCGGCGCCGGGCAACGGCACAACTGTGGTCGCGGCCATCGTCGCGGTGCCCAACGGGAAGGTGCCGCGGGGCGGGACCCAGAGCGCGGTCGCCGGCACCGGCACCAACTCGGGATCGCGCGGCTTCGGCTTGTCGGGCGCCCCGTTCTCCGCCGCCTCCGCGACGACTTTCGTCAGCGTCGCTTCGGTCTTAGGCATACGTTTCAATCCGCGGGCGAGGGCGTAAACGATGAACGTGATCGCCAAGATCGCCAAGAGCATGCAGCCGAGGACGACGAGTAGCGCGCAGCCCACGCGGGGCTTCGGCCGCTCGACCTCGTCTTCGCGCGGCGGTTGCAGCGGGTGGGCCTGTTTCGGCGGTTCCCAATTGGCCCGCGTGATCGTCGGCGGCCGCACGGCGAACGGGCGAACCGTCGGCGGTTCGACGCTCGGCAGTACCACCACCGGCACCGCCTCGGGGAGTTCGTCGAACGGCATGGTCAGCAGCGAGCCTTCCCCCGGCATGAATCCGGCCTGCTCGCCGGGCGGCACGGGCGCGGGCGTTTCCAATCGCACGAGCTTGCCGCACTGCAAGCAGCGTTCGGACGGCAGGGCCGTGGTTTCGTCCAGCAACGCGCGGTCGCAAAGCAGGCAGCGCAACTCGGGCAGACTCACGGGTACACTCGGCTTATGGGGGAGGTGGCTTGGGGGTCGACGCGGAATCGTCCGGCTTCGGTTTCGGCTTCGCCCCGCGGAACAGAGGCGGGGCCGGTTCCGCCTTGGGGCTCGGCAACGCGAGATCCAAATTCGGCAACAGCGTCGGATCGTCCGCAAAGGATTTATACTCGACAACCGGCGGGGCGCCCCCGAGTTTCCGTTCCCCCGCATGCAATGGGTCGATCGTTTCGAGCGGTTCCTCGCCGGCGGTCGGAGCCGTTTTCGGTTTCGGCTTCTGCATCTCGGCCGCGACCAAGACCGCCCCGATGCCGAAAGGGACGACGATAGCGAAGAGCAAAGCCATAGCGGGAAAAATCCCGATCCCGCGCGATGTGGCCCGCTGTTTGTTCTGAAATCGCAAATGCAACGGCAGCGATTCCGGCTCGCGGTCCGGGCCCGGTTCCGACCACTCCGCGCCGGCCACGGCGATCGGAATGCCCATCGCGAACGGCGTTGCGCAGGCTGTACAGACGACCGGCAGTGCCGCCGCCTCGTCCGGGATCGACAGCGCGCCGTGGCAGTGCGGGCAGCGGATCGCGATCACTTCAGTTCCACCCTCGCGGTCCGGCCGGGGGCGATGTCCACCTCGGAGCGGAGGATCGCGGTCCCCGTGCGCAGCGAGACGACGTACTTTCCGGGGGTCAGATTCTTCAGACTCGCTTTACCATCGGCGACATTCGCGAATGACCCGAGCGCCCCGCTCGCGGCCGTGGTGAACGTGCCGGACGGGTCGTCGATCTTCAACTCGACCGGAAGCGCCTGCACTTGCCCGGCGGAACCGGCTGGGACGGTGACCTCGGCGCTTCCGCAGACACCGGGCGGAATGGTCAGCGGGGCATCGAGCGCCGAATCGGCTTTCACGTCGATCACCTTCCACACGGCGGGGCCATCGTCGATCCGGGCCACCAAGAAATACTTGCCGGGTGGCAACCGCGAGCCATCGTATTCTTCACCCCCCGATTTGCCCGACCGCAAGCCCAACGCGCGCGGGGCATAGCTTGTGGTCCGAGTGGCGAAGAACGGCCCTTGGCCCAATTTGCTCGACGCGGAATCGAACAGCAAATCCCCGCCGTCCGCCGGCAAGCCGGCATATTGGACGCGGAGCGATTGATTCGGTTTGCCCTCGTGGGCGATTTTGCCCGCGATGTACGGCCGGTCTTCGGGCTCGGGCGGGTCGTTCAATTCGCGCTCGTAAGTCGCCGCGAATGACCCCGCCAAGAAATTCTTCTCGTCCCCCGGCAGGCTGAGGTGGATGCGGCCCGCGATCTTTCCGTCTTTCCGCGGGGACAATTCAAGCGTGAGGGCGTAGCCATCGCCGAGGATCACGACGCCGGCCGGGTCGTCGCCGCGCTTCTGAGAGATCTGCACGCTCGGGATGTTCGACCCCTGCAATTTCTGCGTTGGTAGCACGGACAGTTTCAACGGTTCGTTCGATCTGTAGTCGACGAAGAACAAAGACACTTGAACATCGGACGCGGCGGACGTTTGGCGGAAGATCAGCGTTTGGCCCTCGAACGTCGCGCGGTCGGGCTGGAACGCACGGCCACCGATCATCCCGGCCGCCGGCTCGCTCGGCAGGACTTGCTTCGCGGGATCCATCTCGTGCACGGCGACCGGCGTCTCCGGGACGGTCGATGCAGGCACCACGGGCTCAGGTGTCGTCGACGACGACTGTTTCCCGCAGCCCAAGAGGGCGCAGGCCAAGCTGATCGAGACGAAAATACGCACCATGGCAACCCGCGGATCGAGTGGGATCGACACCTTAGTATACCCGGGGCCTCACGGGTTGTCGAAGTGCTTCGGGTCGAAGGTTTTCCCGGCCGTCACTTTCAAACTGCGCCACTCGGCGAGTTCGATGCCTGCGGCGCGGATGTAGACTTTCGCCGGCAGCTTGACGCCCCCGAACTCCTGCGCGTCTTCGAAGAGGAGTTCCTTCAAAACATCCCGGCCGTTTTCGTGCCCCGTGAACGCGAGCCGCACGATCAGGTTCGTTTTCTTATCGACGTGCAAGAGTGCGTAGTCGAGCGCCGGCGTCCAGACGTGCAAGCCGTAGCAGTCCTTCTCTTCGCCGATTTTAGTATCGTCGGCGAGTAGGACTTTGATCGACGGATCGGCGAACGGGAAGAGCAGAAAGCAGTGGTCTTCTTGCATCTGCCGCTGCGCGGTCAGCAGGAGGTCGTCGACGATCTTTTGCTTCGGCAACGCTTTGGCCCCGGTGTCCCCGTGCGGGCGGTTGGACTGCGAGATCCAGTTTCCCTCGGGGCTGAGGCCGACCGCCGTCGTGCCGACGGTTTCGGTCGTGATCTCCGTGCTGGACTTGAACCGGGCGGGCCACGCGACTTCGACCGTCTGCGTCGCGGGGAAGCCGGGCGGGCCGTTCAAAAACAGCACGCCGACGCGGGTGAAGCCGGCCGATTTCAAAGCGTCGAGCCGCGCCGGTTTGCCGCCGGTGTGCGCCGCGAGCATCGCTGTCAACTTCGCTTGGCCTTCCGGTGTCGATTGCCCCGGCTTCGCGGGGGGCTTCAATACCAGCGGCCCCGCGACCGGGACGTCGGTCGGTTTCGCCGTGCGCGGCGTCGCCGGTTCGGGCTTGCAACCCGCGAGGCCGATAAAACTGGAAAGCGCGCAGACCACAGCGGCGCGTCGTAATGCGGTCATGGCTCGCCCCCGGACATCGGTGCGTTCGTTCTACCGCCGCCACCGCCGTTCTGCGAGATGGGAAAGCGGACGGAGTCCGGTAATATCACCAGTACCCCCGGAGGACGCGACGATGACTCTCGGCCTCCAGTCATTCCGACGACACCCCACCCACCCCCCGTCGGAAAGTAACTTTCTGCCCGGAAAGCGACCAACTCTTCGGAATGACCAAGCCCGCGTAAGACTTATGGCGTTGACGGCAATAGCGGGTGTGTGATCTGCATCTGTACAAGTTTTCAGTTTTCTTGCCGAGACTACAAACTGTTGTTTGCGTATATTGATGCCAAATCTCGAAAATCGCGGCGGGCCCCAGGCGAATCACCTGCGACACCCACCGCTGCCGAGGGAACCTGTATGGCCCCCCGCTTTCTCTTTCACGTCGGCTGTGCCGTCTTCAAACAGGGCGTGGGAGGCATCGCCAAGGCGCTCGCCGACCCGTCGCCCCAGTCCGCCATCGACCTGGTCCTCAAGATCGGGGTGGACGTCTGGGCCGGACTCCGCGCCGAGAAGAAGCAGGACCGGCTGAACGCCGACATCCTCGCCGCCGCCAAGATGGACTCCGCCGAGATCAAGCGGCAGGCGGCCGAGATCGCCTTGCTGCTCGCCCCGCACGACCCCGTGATGCAGGACCACATTGTGCGGCTCGTCACGCTGGTGCCGGCCAGCATCGTCGCGTCGCTGAAGCGGCCCGACGACCCGACCGGCACCACGCTGCCGTACCGGTACGCCGTCGAGAACGTATCCGACATCGTCAGGCTGCTGCCGATGCGGTTCCCGCGCGAGCACTTCAAAGCCGGCTACGCGCCGCCGTTCCTGAACGGCTGGGAACTTGTCCGACCACTCGGGGCCGGCGGCTTCGGCGAGGTCTGGCTGGCCCGCAGCTCGGGCATGATCAACCTGGTCGGCGCGGTGAAGATCAGTCACCCGCTGAACGGCGCCGAGTTGTCACTGCTGAACGAGGGGGACGTACTGAACCGTCTGCTCGGTGCCGGCCCGCACCCCGGCATCGTCGCCATCCAGGACAACTCCCTCTTCCGCCCGCCGGGGCAACCGGTCAACGTCCCGCACGTGCCGTGGATCCGCTACGAGTACGTCCCCGGCGGCGACCTGTCCGGGCTGATATGGAAGTGGGCCACTCTCCCGATGGGACAGCGGGGGCAGAAGGTGCTGGCCGCGTTCCGAGAACTGTGCCAGACGGTAAGCCACTTCCACGGCCTGTCGCCGGCCATCGTCCACCGCGACCTGAAGCCGAGCAACATCCTCGTGACGGCCGACGGCAAGCTGAAGGTGGCCGACTTCGGCATCGGCTCGGTGTCGGCCCAGCGCGTCCTCGACGACGAGCGGCTCGGCACCGTCAGCCGGACGAACACGATGCAGGTGAACATCCGCGGCGCGCACACGCCGCTGTACGCCAGCCCGGAGCAGAAGCGCGGCGACCCGCCGTGTCCGACCGACGACGTTCACGCCCTCGGCGTGATCCTGTTCCAGATGCTGACGGGAAAGTTGAACATCGCGCCGGTCGCGCGCTTCGACCGCGAGTTGCCGGACGTGCCGCAATATGTGGTCGACCTGATCGGCGACTGCGTCGAAACCGACAAGGCGAATCGGCCGGCGGACGCGGCTGCGATTCTGGCCAAGCTGGAGCCGGAACCCGTTGCCCGCACTCCCCAGGTTGCGGTTTCGCGCGACGTCGACCCGATCGAACTCCAAGTCGTTCCCCCCGAACCTATCCCCGTCGCCATCAAACCCGAAACTGCGGCCCAATACGTCTCGCGGCTCGCTCGGCTTGACCCGGCGCAGCTCGAAAACGAAGTCCAAGCCAAACGAGCTAAGGGCCGCGCCGCCCTCCACGTCGTCGATTTCGAGATCGCGAAAGCTCTCGACCAAACCGGCGTGGAATTGACGTCCGAACAGCGGTTGCGGATCGACACCGCGACCGCGACACTGAGGGCCGCGATGGAGGGCACCGACCCCGACGACTTGCAGCGGGCCAGTGATGCTTTCGTCGCCGCTTTGCCGCTGAAAGAACTGGCGATGGCGCAGCGTTCGGCAGGTTGACGGTGCGACGCCGGCGGCGGTTGGCCGGGTTCTTGCTTATGCGCGGGGTGCCCGAACGGGAAATCGACGACCTCATGCAGGGCGTGTGGATCAAGGTGTTCAAGCACGCCGCGAAGTGTGGTTGGTGCGCCCGTTACCGTAGTCGGTCCGTCGCTCAATTTCACGCCGGAAGCAAGTCTGCCGACTCCGCCGAACTTCACTCGGGTGTGGCAAAACTTTCTGGCAGGATTTGAACCGCTTGAAATTCCAACGGAGACCTCACCAACCGCAGAAAGTGCAGCTTTTGCCGACTGCCAGAAAGATTTGCCAGACCCTTCCCTCGGGCTCTGCCCCTACTGACCTACCCATCCTGCACACCCATTTTGAAAACCCGAGCGGGGGATGTCCGTCCCCCGTGGGATTGAACCGCTGTCTGTTTCGCAGACACGGGGGGCTTGCGCCATCCCACTCGGGTAGGCCCCTCCGAGACGCGTCGGTACAACACAATTCGGTAGGACTCGATCCGGCCCGTGCCAACCCGCCGCTTTCCCCATTGGCCTTTGCCCCGGCGGTGACTATCTCACTTACTAGAGAATCGCGCACGACGATGTCCGGGAGAGCGAAGCGATGCCGATGGCCCGAGACTATGCCCCGGACGAATTGATCCAGTCCCTCAAAGACCGGGGGGCGAAACTGCTCACGGCCTACTACCGCCCCGACCCCGACCTGCACGCGCTCATCCACGAAGCGGTCGAAGGAAACGCGCTGCGCGCCTTCCAGAAACTGTCGCCCAAGCCGTCGGATACGTTCCGGATTTGGGCCAAGGCGCGGCTATCGTTCTCCGCGATGTTCGACTTCGGCGCCGTCGCGAGCCAAGAGGAATACGACGCGCTCCTCGAAGGGCATATCCGCAACTTGAACAACCATTGGATGAAGGTGTATCAAGTCGAGATGGGGATGGGCCTAGCCCGCAAGATCACGAACATGCTGATGAACCGCGTCCTCTGCAGTTCGGAAGTCAAACCCGACGAACGCGCCCGGGTGCTGCCGTTCCTGCACGCCCCGCACGACGAATATACCCTGTCCGCGATCCGCAACGCCGCCGCGACCGGCGCGTACGGCGCGAAGCTCGACATCCCGAAAAAGCCGTCGATCAAATACCTCACGTCCGACGACCACTACGCCCCGCTGCAAGCGATCTTCCGCAACATCGCCGGGCGCGCGGGCGTCCCGCCGATCTGCATCGACCTCCTCGCTTGGCAGGACGGCCACCCGGAGTGAGCGCCGCACCGCCGAAACCGCACCGCACCTGGGCCCCGCGCGTGTGGGAAGGGAGCGACTTTTTCGCGTGGCTCCGGCTGCTGTCGAAGAATCGCTTCCGCGTCGAGCCGCCGTATTGGTACATCGCCGCCATCGTTTCGGGTGTCAGCTTCGGGCAGACCCTGCTGCGCTGGAGCCAGACGAGCCTGCACGGCGACCGCATCGCGCGGACCCCGATCGACCCGTCGCCGTTGTTCGTGTTGGGTCACTGGCGCACCGGCACGACGCTGCTGCACGAACTCCTGATTTTGGACGAACGCCACACCTCGCCGACGACCTTGCAGTGCTTCGAGCCGTGCAATTTCTTGCTGACCGAGCACCTGTTCAAAAAGTTCGGGTCGATCTTACTGCCGGACAAGCGGCCCATGGACAACATGGCCGCGGGGTGGGACCGCCCGCAGGAAGACGAGTTCGCCCTCGCCCTGCTCGGGTCGCCGAGTACGTACACCGATTTCGCCTTCCCCAACAACCCGACCATCCACCCCGGCGCGCTCGACCTCAGCGGCCTAACGCCGCGAGAATATGCCGCGTGGAAGCGGACCTTTTTCCGGTTCGTGCAAACGGTGGCTTACCGCGATCCGCGCCGGCTGGTCTTGAAGTCGCCGCCGCACACGGCGCGCATCCCGGCGCTGCTCGAACTGTTCCCGGATGCCAAGTTCGTCCACATCGTCCGCGATCCGAGGGTGCTCTTTTCGTCGACGGTGAATCTCTGGATGTCGATGGCGAAGCGGCACGGGTTCCAAACGCCGGTGCGATCGACCGAATTGGAGGCGAAAGTCTTCCGCGAGTTCCGGGTGATCCACACTCGCTATCAAGCGACGAAATCGCTGATTCCGAAAGAGAACCTCGTCGAGGTTCGCTACGAGGAGTTGGTGAAGGATTTGGTCGGCGGCACCGAGCGCATTTACGAAGGGCTAAACTTGGGCGGCTTCGCGGCCGCCAAACCGAGACTCGAAGCTTACGCCCAGCGCAGCTCGGGGTACGAAACGAACAAGTACGAATCGACCCCGGAATTGAAGGTCCGCATCCGCGCCGAATGGGGCGACATCCTCGCCGAGCAAGGCTACGGCGATTGAAACAAGTCCTTTGAAAACCATCCGCGAACGCAGGATGAGGCAATCCAAATTCGCCACTTCTCCGCCTGCTGGCGTGACCGCACCCCAGAAAATGCCGGGGTTCACATTCGGGGAGATCATCCGCACCGAACCGTCGTACATTCCGACGAGCAGGCCCGATTGATACGGACCTTGCGGGAGCGTGGAATCGCAATCTGCGATCTTAGGACGGTGCTGGAACGTTTTGCCAGGTACGCTTGGCCCGGATGTATAGGCCCCCGTAGCGATCGGAACGACATCCCGGAGATACTCGGTCTGATACGGATTGAGGTAAGTGCGGGAATTGTCCGCGAAGCTCGCATCGCGAATCATATTCCATCGCAGATTCGCGCCGGAGTATAGCACCTCCCGGCTGAATCGGTCTTCCAACTGAGCTGAATTTTTGCCATCGTCTCCGGTCTTCGCAAGTCCATTTGGAGGAGAGGTCATGCCAGGGATGGCCGCCAAGGTGAGGATCACCGAACGTCAGCAGGAAGTCCTGCGATCGATGGTCTGGTCCCGTTTGTGTTCGTGTATGTGCCGAAGCACACGTCGTGGTTGAATCAGGTGGAGATCGGGTTCCGCGTGCGGACGCGTCGGGTCCTGAAGCGGGGCGACTTCCGGTCGAAAGCCGAGTTGCGGAACCGCCTGCTGGAGTTCATCGATTACTTCAACCGGACGATGGCGAAGCCGTACAAATGGACGTACGCCGGTCGCCCGCTAAACGTGTGAATTTGGCGAATCCCCCCGCACCCCTGGCGGGGGGAGTCAGCTAGGGTGACCTAGTCGGATCACGTCATCAGCAATTTCGCGCACGCGGCGGCGCCGATGAAGCCGGCATCCGACCCCAGCTCCGCGAAGACGATCCGCACGCTGTTCCCGGGGAAAGGCAAGGCGTAGCGGCGGACGTCGGCGTCGATCTTGGTGCGGAACCATTCCCCGGCGTCGGTCATGCCGCCGCCGAAGACGATGACTTCCGGGTCGACCGTGGCGATGGTGGCGCAGGCCCCTAGCGCGAGGTAATAGGCCGTATCGTCCACGATTTTCGCGGCGCAGTCGTCGCCCGAGGCGGCGAGATCGAAGATGACTTTCGCGGTCAGTTCGTCGTCGTTGGCGGCGTAGAACTCTTTCAGTTTCGTCGGGCCGCGCCAGCTCGCCATCTCTTCGCGGGCGCGGCGAGTCACGGCGGTGGCGCTGGCGTAAGCTTCGAGGCAACCGCGCGCCCCGCAGCCGCACAGCCGGCCGCGGTCGGGCAGGTCGATGCGCAGATGGCCGAGTTCCCCGCCGTGGCTATGCGTCCCTTCGATCACGGTGTCGCCGAAGATAATCCCACCGCCGACGCCGGTGCCGAGGGTGAACATCACCATACTTTGGGCGCCGCGCCCGGCCCCCGTCCACTTTTCACCGAACGCGGCGGCGTTGGCGTCGTTCTGGAACGCGGTCGGCTTGCCGAACAACGCCGCGATGCGGTCGCGAACGGGCACGTTCTTCCACGGTTTCAAGTTCGGCGGGTCGAGGATGAGCCCCGCCCGGATGTCCATCAACCCGGGCGTCGCGACGCCGATGGCGGCGATGTCGGCCAGCGTCAACCCCGCCGCGGCAACCGCTTGACGGATGGTCTCGCCCATGGTCTCGAGACCCGCCTCTTGACCCCGCTCCGGATTCGTCCGCAGCGATACACTCGGCGAAACGGTCCCGTTCCCATCGACTACCGCGGCCTTCATCGTGGTGCCGCCAACGTCCAAGCCCACGAAGTTTAAAACCGCAGCCATGGGGGCCATCCGGGGGAAAAGGGTGCTCGGGGCGTATTGTACTTCCGGCCGGCCAATTGCCTTCACTCGTGACCGGGCATCGGTTGTTCGATTCCAAGCGCGGTGTCCAATTCTTCGCCCCAACGGGGCCGCCGTTTATAGCCCGGAGCGGAAGCCCTGGATCCGGGATGGCGATGCTATTCTTGCGCCCGCTCCGGCTCGCGGCGTTGATGTCAGACGCTCAGGTGCCCGAGGGCGAGCAGGCCGTAGAAGGTGTATTCCACATCCAGCACATCGTCGGTCCAAGTCCCGTGGAAGCCGCCCTTCGACGTCCAAAGCGTATCGATGAAATCGAGGCACGGCTCGCGGATTTTGCCGAGGTCGGCGTGCAGGCCGCTCAGGGCGTGCAACGCCGTGGCGGTCGACAGCAGATCGGGGAGCGGGGCCATTGGCACGGCGAAGAAACCGCCGTCGTCCGCGTGCCGGCTGAGCAACCACTCGGCAATTCCGTCGGGAATCGGCTCGCCGTATTGGCGCAGCAAGGTCACCGCCGCGGCGGTGGACGGAGTCAACCCCATCGGCACGTCGGCTTGATTCGAGAATCCGCCATCGTCCGCCTGCAACCGGCGCACGCAAGCGATCACCCCGGCCGAATCGGGGAGTTCGCGGCCGAGGTCTTGGTAGGCCCCGAGCGCCAAAAAGCAGCCGTAGATCGTCCCCGCCGCAGCCCGCGGTTCTTGGGCGTAGCCGCCATCGGCGCTGCGAAAATGCTCGACCCGTTTCAAAATCGCATCGACGGGAATCGCGGTCCGTTCCTCGACCGGCATCCCGGCCCAGCAGCGGCCGAGGCAAGACAAGTGGACGAAATCGAGACCGGCCCCGTCGCCGAACGAACGCAAGTACCCGAGGATTTGGCGGATCGGCAAATCGGCCCGCAGCGCGAAAAGCCCCTCGAGTCCGAAGACGGTGTAGTACAGGTCGGGGTTGCCGGCGCGATCGACGAAACCGCCGTCGGCATGGAGCTGGCCGCGCAGAAACGCCGAAACGAGGTCGGCCGATTCGCCGAGAAGCTTCGGCGCCAAGCGCGCCACTTGCAGCATTTCGAGCCTCAAACTCACGGCCTCGACCTCGCTTTGTTGACGGCGCCAGCAGGATGCCTGTTCCGACCTAGCGACGAGTTTCCAGCTTGGCGTCGCGTCGGGCCTCGGCGATCGAGAACGAATCCTTCGACTTCGATTTCAGAGTGGTTTTACGATTTGTCGACAAGTTGGAAACTTGTCGCCACGCATGCTAGAAACGTCGCCGCTCCGAAGAACGCCTCCAAGAATCGTTGCGATACGCGAAAGCGACCGCCGAGGCCAATCCAGAGACAATCGCAAGTTTTGAAATTCACCCGCCCGATGGGGCTGACTCCCAACTCCAAAAGCTCCAAGAGACTGTGGCACCCGAAATCGGACGGAACTCCTTGCGGCGCTAGATCGTTCCGAAAGTCGGACGTCATTCCACGATTGGGTGGGTGGGTGGACGCTGGAATGACGACTCCAAGAATCGTTGCCACACCCGGATTCCACTTCGGGTTGTCCGATCCAAGCGGCTCCGCTATCGACCCTTCCAACTCGGCCGGGGAAGCCCGAGGATTTTTAACGGGGGGTTCGCCATGCGGAAACTCATCGCGGCGATCGTGGGCATCGGTTTGGTTTCAAGCATCGGCTGCATGGGGCGGGCCGAATACGTGCAAAAGAACAAAGACGGCGGCATCATCGCTTTGAAAGTCGACGCCGACGAGGCCGAGGCCCGCAAGCTGATGGAAAAACACCTCGGCAGCAATTACGAAATCGTCGACCGGTACGACCCGAAAGCGCGGCTGCAGACCGGAACCGATCTACAACCCGCCAGCAAGGTCGGCAAACTTTTGTCGAAAGACGAAGCGGTCACTCACATCGCCTATCGCAAGCTTCCCGATTCGCAATTCGGCGGTGGGACCCCGGCCGGCCTGCCCCCCGCCCCGCGCGACGGCGGACTGATGCAAATCCGGCGGGACACGAGTGGTGAATTTGGCACGCTGCCCCCCCCGGCACTCATCGACAATCGTTGAGGATGGATTCGGGTCGTCGCCCCGCTCACCGGTCGGCGCGGCGGGGCCCAATCCCTCTTCACACATTTTTCCGCAATTCTCACATTCGTCTGTTGACAGCCCCAATGCCGCCGATTGTTTTCTTGATAATTCTCCCACCGGATCCGAAATGTCGGGCCTCATGTCGACCGTGAAGGCGGGAGCGAACACTTTCGACGCGGGGCTATGACCCGGCGCCGAGCCGCAGCCCGATGGGCAGGGAATCCCCGAAGAGCCGCGATTGATCGGCCCCTTCGGGTTCCACGACTTCTTCGACCATCTTCGCCCACGTCGCGGGCACAGTCATCGACTTCAACATCGTTGCCAGAACCTCTTGATGTTCGTGGTGAATGTCGATGCCGCGAAGACCGCTGCGACGCCCGAGTTGGGCGAGGCAGAAGGCCCACGCCAGCCGGTCGTTGTCGTTCGTCGGGGTATATTCGACGAGCGCCACCAGCCAACGCTCGGCGATACTCGGATGCACGATGGTGTTCAGCGGGCCGTAGAAGAGCACCCGTGCCCCGAGTCGCGTGAGGCTCCAAAACACGTAATTCGGCACCGGCTGGCGCTTCAACTGGGCCACGAGCGCATCGCCGAGTTGCTCTTTCGTCTTGGCTTCAAGGCGCTCCAAACTCGCGGCGGCGCGCCACATTTCCGTGAGTTCGTTCGCCGAGGGTTTCATCGGCGCCTTCGCCTTCGACGGCAGCAGGATCAACTTCAACCGCGCAAACAGGGCTTGTTGAAGGGCTCCGTTCAGCCCCCCGGCGACGCGGCGCCACATGATCCAGTAGTCGGCCCCGCCTTCGGGCACGACGAGTTTGTTCCCGCCGCTGATCGCCCCGCTCGCCGTGGCGGTGATCGTCTTCCAGAGCGCTTCGACGCGGTAGCGGTCGAGGGTATCGCCGAAGCCGGGGCGGAGTACGAACCCCGCGAGGTTGTACCAGCGCTGCAAGTGCGCCGGCGATTTCACCCGCTGCTCGGCTACGTCCATCAACGGTTCCCACAACCGCCGGCACAAACCCGTCGGCCATTCGCTCTTGCCCGATTCGAGCGCGGCTTCCAACGCCTTCGTCAACTCCGGCGGCGTCGGATTGTCCGTCGTATAGGTCGCCTTCACACGTTCCCCGGCCGCTTGGACTTTCTCTTCGGGGAAGACATCGACGAAGGCCACGGGAACATCGTCGGGCGTTTTCGCCGCCGCGGTGTCGCGGGTGTTGAATTCGAGCTTCCAGCGATTGCCTTCGCGCGAGACGCACGACAATTCCAACGTGCCGATTTCCGTCGAGCGTGCGGCGAGCGTCACCGGGATGCGCTTCGTACCGGCGCGTTTGCCGCCGCGGAGGATCGTGTGCAACGGCGGCAATTGGAGCAGTTGATCGGGCTTCAATTTCAGCACATCGCCGGGGTGGTCGTCGGAGCGGGCCGTGCTGGTGAAGAGCGGGAAGAGCACCGGTTCGCCAAGGGCGAGTTCGAGTTCCGGCTTCGGGATCGCGATCTCGTCCCCCTCGTGCATCCGCCGGGGGACGACGCAGAGGAAGGTCGGCTCATCGTTCGCAGTTTCAATCTGGATGTAATAACTGCGCGCCGTGCCCCCGCCGATGCGCCGCCCGCCACTCTGTTTCAACCACGCGGAGTAGGCCGCGCCCCACGCCACCGCAAGATCGAGCGACGGGTTCGTCAGCACCGTCGGCATCCACGGTTTCCCAGGCTTGTCGAACCAAGGCTTCATGACCTCAACGATGCGGTCGCGCAGCGCTTTCGGTTGGAAAACGCCGCCGTTGAAGAGGATCGCGTCCGGCACTTCTCCCGCCGGCAACTGGCGGCGCAAGAACGACGCGAGGTGTTTGGAAATCGCCGCATCCGCGACGTACGGCAGGCCCATTTCTTGGAGGCCGGCGCCGGTCGCGCGCTGCGGCTCGGCATCGTAGGGCGAGTGCGGAAAGAAGCCGTCCAAAAGCGCGGTGCGAATATCGTCCGCCGTCAAACTCGCGGTCAGCGTCCCCGCGATCACAGAGCGACCTTTGCCCATGACGGTGACGGTGTATTCTTCCGGCGGCTTTGACCCGAGTAGCGTTTCCTTCGCCCCTCGGCAGGCTTGTACCAGTGTGCCGAATTGCCCCGCGTCGAGCTTCTGCGCCAGCTTCGCCTCGGCCGCTTTCGCCAGCGCGAGGTCCATGTTGTCCCCGCCCAGAAGCAGGTGATCGCCTACGGCATCGCGCAAGAACGACAGATGACCCTGCTCTTCGGATGCGCGAATCAGGCTGAAATCGCTGGTGCCGCCGCCGACATCGATGACGACGCAGCGCATCCCCGGCTTCAACAGTCCACTATCCTCCGCGGTGTGCATCCCGAGCCAGCAGTAGAACGCGGCCTGCGGTTCCTCCAAAAGCGTGACGTGCTTCAACCCCGCTTGCTTGGCCGCTTCCGCCGTGAGGTTGCGGGCCATGTCGTCGAACGAGGCCGGCACCGTCAGCACCACCGGGCACTCTTCGAGGCGATCCTCCGGCTTGCGGTTCGGCGCCGCGTTCCACGCTTCGACCATGTGGCGGAGGTACTTCGCCGACACGGCCAACGGCGAGAGCCGTTCCACTTCCGGCGGCGCGGCCCACGGCAGCAGCGGGGCGGTGCGATCGACCCCCGGATGGCAGAGCCACGACTTCGCGCTCGACACCAACCGGCCCGCGATCTTCGCCCCGTGGATGCGCGCAAATTGGCCGACGACATCCGTCGCGGTGGCGTCCCATGGCAGCGCCGTCGCTCCGTCGGGGAGGTCGTGCGACCCCGGCCGATAGAGGAACGACGGCAGGAGGGGTTGCGCCGCGACCTGCCCCGCGGCCACGAGTTGAGCCACGGGGAAGGTCTGCAGCTTGACGCCTTTGCCCTTCGCTTGCAGATCGACGAACGCCAGCGCCGAGTTGGTGGTGCCGAGGTCGATGCCGATGAGGTAGCGAGCCATGCCGAAATCCCGTATCAACAAGGCCATGAATGCGAACGCTACTGTTCTAGGGCTGGACATCGGCGGGGCGAATCTCAAGGCCGCGACGGCCGCCGGTCGGGCCGCTTCGGTGGCATTCCCCCTCTGGAAACAACCGGACTCGCTTCCTGCGGCTCTCGCGGCATTGGCAACGCAATTTCCGGGAATCGACGAACTCGCCGTGACGATGACGGGGGAGTTGTGCGATTGCTACGCGACCAAGCGCGAAGGGGTGAACCGGATATTGGATGCGGTGGAGCTTGCAGCGGCGGGACGGCCGGTGCGGGTATGGGGAACCGCTGGGAATTGGCTGTCAGTCATTGAGGCGCGGGTGCAAACACTGGCGGTGGCCGCGTCGAACTGGCATGCCCTGGCAACATTCGCCGGGCGGTTCGCACCGACGGGGGCGGGATTGTTGATCGACATCGGGAGCACGACGACGGATCTGATTCCGTTGGAACACGGCATTCCGTTCGGGAAAGGTTCGACCGACTTCGACCGCTTGCAATCCGGAGAATTGGTCTACATCGGAGTGAAGCGGACGCCGATTATGGCATTGAGAATGCCGAATTTGTGCGCGGAGTACTTCGCCGACACCCGCGATGTCCACATCGTACTCGGGCAAACTCCGGAAGATCCGAACGCGACCGATACCGCCGATGGCCGGCCAGCGACGATCTTGAATAGCCTCGATCGCCTCGCCCGGATGTTCGGCGCCGATCGCGAGACCGCGAGCATGGATCGCACCATCGAATTTGCGATCCGTTGTTACCAACGCCAACGGGCGATCCTCGTCGAGGGACTCCGACGCGTCGACTCTTCCGACCTACGAACCCTCATTGTGAGCGGTGCGGGGGAGTGGCTCGCCCGGGAAGTTTGGAAGGCCGCTTACCCCGAACTCAATCCCCCCACCGTCTCCCTCTCCGAACAACTCGGTCCCGACATCTCCGCCTGCGCCCCGGCATACGCCGTCGCGGTGCTCGCTTCGGAGTCGCCGCGATGATCGTCGCCAAAGTCGGCGGGAGCCTATACGACTGGCCCGGCCTCGGGCCGGTGCTGACGGCGTGGCTCGCGCGGCAACCGGAGCCGGTGCTGCTCTTCCCCGGCGGCGGCGAGGCGGCCGATGCGGTGCGGAATTGGGATCGCATTCACGACCTCGGCGAGGAACACGCCCATTGGTTGGCGATTCGCTCGCTCTCGCTCGGGGCTCATTTTCTCCAGCGATTGCTGGGTTCGCTTCCCGTCGTCGATTCGCCTCTGCCGGGGATTCTCGATCCGTATCCGTACTTCCGCACGCAATCGGGCCCGCCGCACAGTTGGAGCGTCACGACCGATTCCCTCGCCGCGTGGGTGGCGATCCGGTGCGTGGCATCGAAGTTGGTCCTGTTGAAATCGGCGGACATCCCGGTGTCGTTGAGTTGGAAAGAGGCGAGTGACGCGGGGTTCGTCGATTCGTACTTCCCGGAGTTGCTGGCGACCGCGAACCTTCGTGTCGAGGCTGTGAACTTGCGGTCTTCGTTGGAGTTCAACCTTCAGGTTGCTCCCCGCGGGTGAGAGCAGACGTCAAGCCTCGGAGACTCGGCTCGACGAAGACAACCTGAAGGCTGAACTCCAACGAAGAAGCTCCAGTTCGTAAAACACTCCCATTCCTCCGCCGAATGAGGTTGTCCGTGTCAGTGTCCATCCCCATGCCGATCCATCGCCCGGCCACGGCCATCGAACTCGGCGAACTCGTTCGCTCTCACGCCGCCATCTATCCGCGTGGCGGGGGGACGCATTCGCACATCGGCGGTGAACCAGCCCAGCCGGGCATCGTCGTCGAACTCACGGGGATGAATCGCATCATCGACTACCCGGCCCGCGATATGACGGTGACCCTGCAAGCCGGGGCGACGCTCGCCGAACTCCAGAAATTGCTGAAGTCCGAAAACCAGTGGCTCCCGATCGACGTGCCGACCCCGGAATCGGCGACCGTCGGCGGGTCGATGGCGGTGAACGCCAACGGCCCGCGCCGCTTGGCGCAAGGCACTTGGCGCGATGCGGTCATCGGTATCCGGTTCGTGTCCGATGAGGGGATCGAATCCAAAGGCGGCGGCCGGGTCGTGAAGAACGTCGCCGGGTACGACCTGATGAAACTGCACATCGGCGCCCTCGGCACACTCGGCATCATCACCGAGGTCACGCTGAAAGTGAAGCCCCGGCCGGAAGCGTCGTCGTTCGTTGTCTTCGGTGTGCCGACTTCGGCCGTGGGCCCGACGCTCGACCGCTTGCACGCGTCGAACAGCCGGCCGGTCGCCATCGAACTGCTCAACCGCGCCGCCGTGAAAAAACTCGGCGGGACTCTGCCCGAAACGGAACCGTGGCTCATCGCCTGCGGTTTCGAGGAGAAATCGGCGACCGTCGCTTGGCAAATCGCGACGCTGAAGGAGGAATCGACGGGCACCCCACTGCGCGATCTCGCGGTGGTCGAAGGAGAAGCCGCGACCCAGTTGTGGATCGCCCTGACGGCATTGCAATCGAGCGGCGACGATTTCAGCACCGTGAAGTTCAACACCCGGCCGAGCGCGGTCGCCGCCTTGACGTTGAAGGCCGACGCGGCCCATTCGCAGGCCATCGTCCACGCCCATGCCGGTAACGGCATCGTCTTCGTTCACATCCCGAACGAGCCGAAACCGGATCGCCTGGCGACAATTCTGCAAGAATTGGCGAGTCCACGTGTCGAAGACAATCTGCAAATCCTGCGTTGCCCACCGGCGTGGAAAGCGGGGCTTCCGGTGTGGGGGCACGACCGCGGCGATCGAACGTTGATGGCGACCATCCGGGCGACGCTCGATCCGCGCCGTGTCTTCAACCCCGGCCGGGTGCCGTGGTGAACCGGCTCGCGTTTGCCATTCTGCTAGTGGGCGTCGGCCTGCATACGGTGGCGTTCGCCTCAGAGCGCTCCCTGTGGATTGACGAAGCGATGGTCGCCCTGAACATCGTCGAACGCAGCCCCGCCCGATTATTCGAACCGCTCGACCGCAATCAGGGCGCCCCTGTCGGCTTCCTACTGGCGACGAAAGCGAGCGTCGAACTCTTCGGCCCCACGGAGCACGCCCTGCGTTTGCCGGCGTATCTCGCTTCGCTGGTGGGGTTGGGCGCCTTCGCGATTGCGGCCTACCGGTTGCTACCGCACCCGTCCGGGCATCTGGCGCTGGCACTGTTCTCCGTGTCGCCGCACGTCGTTGCTTACGCCGCTGAGTGCAAACAGTATTCGTTCGATGCGGCGTTCGCGGCGGTTCTACTGGCTCTGGCCGCCGGTCGGTGGAACCTGCGGCGCGGCATCGTTTTCGCGATTGCCGGCGCGCTGTCGGTCTGGTGTTCGCATCCGGCTCTGTTCGTCCTCGCGGGCCTCGGAATCGCACTGTTTTCCAATGCGATTCTCCGAAGGGATCGCTCCAGCATCTTCGGCCTGATGCTGCTCGGCGGAGTCTGGCTCCTCAGTTTCGCCGCCGTGTATCTCGTCAACCTCCGGCATCTCGGGCACAACGATTACTTGATTCACTACTGGGCCGGGCACTTCGCCCCGTGGCCGAATCCGATCTGGTACGTCGATCACGCGCTGGCCTTTGTGATTGAGCCGGCTGGGATGGCGGGCGAATCGAGGGCGGCGCAAGCGGCACTGGGAATCGTGGCAATATTAGGAATGGCCACCATCGGAAGACGGTCTTTCGCAAACGTCTCGCTCGCGTTCCTCGTCACCATTGTCTTGACACTATTCGCATCCGGCGTGCATCTGTATCCGTTCGCCGGGCGCCTTCTGTTGTTTCTCGTACCGATGGCGTGCCTCATTTGGGCCAGTGGAGCCGTGTGGCTCACGGCGCGCCTCGGCCGACCGGGGCATCTCTTCGCGTGGCTCATTGTCATCTGGCCGTTGTCTCAGTCGGTCGAAGCGATTCGCCATCCCGCGCGGGCGGAGGAAATCCGACCGATGCTGAACCATGTGAAAGCGAACTGGCGAGAAAGCGATCGCGTCTACGTCTACGGTGGATCGGGCGACGCCGGGGCGGGCCCGGCCTTCGATTTCTACTCGCCCCGTTACGACTTCCCCGCCGACCGCGTGATGCGGGGCGGCATCCACCGCGACGATCCCACGCAGTACCGCGTCGAGATTTCGAAACTGCCATCGGGTCGAACTTGGATCCTGTTCACGCATCGCCACCGGGACGAAGAGAGCGTGATCCTCGCGGCATTCGCCGCACGCGGCACGGTCGAACCCGCGATCTTGGTCCCCGGCGGATCGCTCCATTTTTACTCGCCGCCGTAGCCGACCTGTTTCAACTCGGCGGCGCGGCTGCGGTGGAACTGGACGATCCGCCGTACGGTGCCGTCCGGGTCGTCCTTCGCCAAGCGGTCGAGCCAGCCCGCGAAGGCGAGCTTGCATTCGTAGGCGACGCGGGCCGCGCCGGCGCGCACGGCCGGGTCGGCATCGCGGCTCAGGCGTTCGAGCCAGGGGCCGGGGTCGCGGATGCCGTCGCGGCTCCAGCGCAGATCGATCAGCAGTTTCAACCGCTCGGCCGCGTCCGGGCTTGTCAGTTTCCGCGCGGCCGCGATTTGCTCCGGTTCCAATCCGCGCGTGCTGAGGGCCGCTTCGCAGAGCATCTGCACTTGGCTATCGGCGTCGTTCAACCACGCGAATAGCTCTTCGTCGCCGATGGCGGGCGAGCCGGGCCCGGCGGGGCCGACGGCGAGCATCGCGGCGCGGCGGACTTCCGCTTCCGGCGCCGGCAAGCACGCCACGACATCCGCCTTCTGGTCGAGATCGGGCCGCATGGCTAAGTGGATCGCTTGAACGCGGAGTTCGACCGAAGGCTGCTTCAAGGTCAGCCGGACGATGTCTCGGCTGATGGGCACAAACTCGGCATTCGGACAGCGCAGAAAGTCGGGGACGAGGGCGAAGGCCGATTCGCGGCCCGTTTCGGAATATTCGGCGAAGCCGAGGGCGTGCGGCCGACAAAGCTCGGCGAATCGCGGATCGGTCGGTTGCAGATCGCGGAAGTAATCCCGGATCGCGAGGGCGACGGCGGCGCAACGCTCGGCATCACCGCTGCGGAAGGTTTCGACCAAATACGGGGTCCCGCTCTCCCCGGCTTCGATGAGTTGGCACGCGGCCTTTAGCCGGGCTTCGTCGGTCGTCGCCGTGCGGAGCTTGTACCCGCAATAGCGGGCGTTCAACTGGTTCCACCGCGCGCCGGCGAACACACCGCCGGCCAACGCCAGCAGGAGCACGCCCAGCCCGATCCGCCGTCCTAGCTTCGCCATCGCCACGCCTCCCCTGCGGTGTTCGGGTGCGACTATAGGCCGGGCGCAGCCGCGGGGGCAAGGGCAAGTGCGGCA
>JANXTU010000037.1 GCA_025352235.1 Fimbriiglobus sp. | reverse complement strand
CTCGTTCCCGCGGATGATCCCCGCGCGGCCGAACTCATCGTCCCGCTCCAGAACTACGGCGAAATCCTCCGCCCCACCTTCGCCGTACCGGGTGAACCGGGCAAGCCTTGGGTCATGCTCATCCAGGAAGTCGCCGCGGGGTTGAATTTCGATTCCAAGGGCGAAGAAGATGGCCGCAAATGGCACGCTTCCCCGGTTGCCCGCTTCGAGCGCCTCCTCCGCGAAACGCAAATCCCCGTCGGCCTCCTCTCGAACGCCACCGAACTGCGACTCGTCTACGCTCCGCGCGGCGAGAGCCTCGGTCACCTCGCCTTCCCGATCCCGGTGCTACTTGCCGCGCCGGGCCGGCTCGCCTTCGCCGCCCTCATCATGCTCCTTCGCGAGTCGCGGGTCTTCGGCAGCACCGGCGGCAAAACCCTCTCGGAAGTCCTCGCCGAGAGCCGCAAGTACCAGAACACCGTCAGCACCGAACTCGCCCGGCAGGTGCTGGCCGCCCTCTACGAACTCGTCCGCGGCATCCAGGCCGCCGACGCCCACCGCAAGGGCGAACTCCTCCGCAATGTGCTGGCGAAAGATCCCGATTCGGTCTACGCCGGCATGACCACCGTCCTCCTGCGGCTCGTTTTCCTCCTCTACGCCGAGGATCGCGGCCTGATGGTCGAAGACGAAGTCTACACCAGGCACTATTCCGTCACCGGCCTCTTCGACAAGCTCCGCAACGACCACGGCCGCAATCCGGACACCATGGATCAGCGCTACGGCGCCTGGGCCCAGCTCGTGAGCCTTTTCCGCATCGTCCACGACGGGGCGGAATTCGGCACTGCCAAGCTACTTGGCCGCCGGGGCTACCTCTTCAGTCCGGATCGCTACCCGTTCCTCGAAGGACGCCCGCTCGACTCGCGATACGATCCGGCCCACGATCCGCCGCTCGCTCCACCGATGATCGCCGATGGCGTCGTCTTCCGTGTGCTGAGGAACCTGATGATCCTCGACGGCGAACGGCTCTCGTACCGCGCCCTCGCGGTCGAGCACATCGGCTCCGTGTACGAGGGGATGATGGGCTTCCGCGTCGAAGTGGCGCAGGGGCCGAGCATCGCCGTGAAACCGAAGAAAACCCACGGGGCGGCGGTCGCGCTGAACCTCGACGAACTGCTGGCGCAGAAACCGGCCGAGCGCGCCAAGTTCCTTAAGGAGCGCACCGACCAAGCCGCGACCGGCGAAAGTCTGACCGCGTTGAAGGAAGCGAAGACGCCGGAAGATGTGGTCGCCGCGCTCGGCAAGAAAGTCGCGGCGGAAGTGACGCCGAACATTGTGCCGGTGGGGAGCGTCGTCCTGCAACCGTCCGAAGAGCGCCGGCGCAGCGGTTCGCACTATACCCCGCGTGATCTCACTCGACCCATTGTCGAAAAGGCCCTGCAGCCGGTTCTCGCCCAATTCGGCGCCATCCCCACTCCGGCGCAAATTCTCGCGCTCAAAATCTGCGACCCCGCCATGGGCTCCGGGGCCTTCCTCGTCGAAACTTGCCTCCAACTCGCCGAACTGCTCGTCAAGTCTTGGAACATCCACGGAGGTATGCCCAAGATCCCGGCGGACGAAGACGAACTCCGCCACGCCCAGCGGCTCATCGCCCAGCGCTGCCTCTACGGCGTCGATAAGAACCCGATGGCGGTCGATCTCGCCAAGCTCTCGCTGTGGCTCACGACGCTGGCCAAAGCGCACCCCTTCACTTTCCTCGACCACGCGCTGCGCGAAGGGGATGCCCTCGTCGGCCTCTCGATGCGGCAAATCCGCTTGTTCCACTGGGACCCCGGCGAAAAGGTGCAGCAAGTGTTCGGCTACGCCGAATTGGAACGCCGCGTGAAGAACGCCGAAAAACTCCGCGGCGAGATTCACGAAGCCGGCGACGCCGGGACGACGTTGAAAGTGATCGAGAAATTTCAATTGGCCGAAGAAGCACTCGGCACCGTCCGCTTCGCCGGGAACCTCTGCATCGCCGCCTTCTTCTCGGCTACCAAAGACAAAGACCGCGAGAAACAACGGGAGAATTATTCCGTCGCGCTGAACGCATACCTGCAAACGCACGACATGAAAATCTGGCCGGGCAAGCAAGTCGACGCTCTCTTGAAAGGCGAACAATCGCTCAAGCCCTTCCATTGGGAGATCGAATTCCCCGAAGTCTTTGAGGTGGCTGGCGAGCCGGGCCGCGCGAGCGCCCGGAGCAAACAAGCCGAAGACTCCGGGCGCTCGCGCGATCCGGCTCGCCGGGGTTTCGACGCCCTCGTCGGCAACCCCCCCTTCGCCGGGAAGAACACCATCGGCGACGGCAATCGGCCCGGATACCTCGACTGGCTCAAAGTCCTCCACGAAGAATCCCACGGCAACGCCGACCTCGTCGCCCATTTCTTCCGGCGCGCCTTCGACCTGCTGCGGCCGGGGGGCACCTTCGGCCTCATCGCCACCAACACCATCGCTCAAGGGGATACGCGCAGCTCCGGCCTCCGCTGGATCTGCACCCACGGCGGCACGATCTACAGCGCCCGCCGGCGGATGAAATGGCCCGGCATGGCGGCGGTGGTGGTCAGCGTGATTCACATCGCGAAAACGTCGGCGCTCGCTCCGCCATATCTGTTGGACGGAAAGCCCGTCGA
>JANXTU010000592.1 GCA_025352235.1 Fimbriiglobus sp. | reverse complement strand
CGTCCTCCCGCATCAGGGTGAGGTAGGGGAGCAAAAAGTCCCACTCGGTATCCGAGACATCGCTCGGATACGGCTTCCGTGTCGTGTCCATCCCCCCAAAATGCCATAAATCAAGGGAATAAGTCAATAACAGGCTCTAGACCTCGCGCCGACGATGCTCTCGCTCGCGGGGGTGGCGAAGCCCGACCGGATGCCCGGCCGCATCTTCCTCGGTGCCAAGACCGAGCCCGCGCCGAAGTACGTCTTCTCTTGCCGCGACCGCATGGACGAAACCTACGACCGCATCCGCTCGGCCCGCGGCGAACGCTTCCGCTATGTAAAGAACTTTCACCCGGAGCTACCGTATGCACAATACCTCAACTACATGGACGAGATGCCGGTCATGAAGGTCTGGCGCGAGCGAGCCTTTGCTGGCAAACTCGACGATGTCCAGAAACTCTTTTTCGCCAGGACCAAGCCTGCGGAAGAACTCTACGACCTGGAAGCCGACCCTTACGAGGTCAAAAACCTCGCCAAGGATCCGAAGCACGCGGTGACATTGAAAGTGATGCGTGAAGCCGTCGAAAAGTGGATCGTCGTTACGAAGGATCTCGGCGGTGAACCGGAGAGAGATCTGATTAAGCGGGGTTTGGTAAAGGATGTCCTCACGGAAGAGTACGACGCGAGGGTGAAGCTCCACCCGAGGACGCCACCGGTGCCGTGAGAGGCTTGAAGGGATGTGCTTTGATTTCACGCCGTGGGAGCTGCACGCTCGCGAGGAGCACCGGGACTGGCTGCTCCGCGACGCCAATATTAAGAACGGAACGCCCTACACAGCAGAGCCGCCTCATGAACCGGTTGATCTTCGCGCTCGCCGTCCTGCTGTCGGCGAGTCGCACCCTGCCGGTGTCGGCCGCGGACAAACCGAACATCGTCCTCATTTACGCCGACGACATCGGCTACGGGGACCTGAGTTGCTACGGGGCGACGAAGATCAAAACCCCGAACTGCGACAAACTCGCGACCGGCGGCATCCGATTCACCGACGGGCACAGCATCGCTTCGGTGTGTACGCCGTCCCGCTATTCGCTGATGACCGGGGAGTATGCCTTCCGGAAGAAGGGCACCGGGATCGCCTCCGGCCTGCAAGGGTTGCTCATCGATCCGGACCGAACGACCCTGCCCTCGGTACTCCAAAAGGCGGGCTATCGCACCGGAGTCGTGGGCAAGTGGCACCTGGGTCTCGGGGCGACGCCAACCAACTACAACGAGGCGATCAAGCCGGGGCCGCGGGAGGTCGGGTTCGACTACGCCTGGATCCTGCCCGCGACCGGGGACCGGGTACCGTGCGTGTGGGTCGAGAACGACCGCGTGGTCAACCTCGACGCGAAGGACCCGATCAAGATCGACTACGCTGTGAAGCGCGGCGACAAGGAGTCGTTCGTCAACGGCGTCCCGCGGATCGGCGGGCAGACCGGCGGCAAGGCGGCGCTGTGGAAGGACGACGAGATGTCGTTCGTGATCGCTGAGAAGAGCTGCGCCTTCATCCAGAGGAGCAAAGACAAGCCGTTCTTCCTGTTCATGGCGACCCACAACATCCATGTGCCCCGCGTGCCGAACGCGAAGTTCAAGGGCAAGAGCGACTGCGGGGTTCGCGGGGACGCCATCGTCGAGTTCGACTGGATGGTGGGTCAGGTTCTCGACAAGCTCGACAAGCTTGGGCTGGCGGAGAACACGCTGGTCGTGCTCACCAGCGACAACGGCGGCATCAACGACGACAACGGACCGGACAAGGTTCACGGGATCGGCGACCCGGATGCCACCAACGGCCACAAGCCCAACGGGGTGTTGCGAGGCACGAAAGGAACGGTATTCGAGGGCGGCACGCGGGTGCCGTTCGTACTCCGCTGGCCCGCGAAGGTAAAGCCCGGCACCTCGGACGCGCTGATGAGCCAGATGGACCTGCTCGCGAGCTTCGCCGCGCTCACCGGGCAACCCGTTCCGAAGGGGCAAGCGCCCGACAGCGAGAACCACCTAGACGCGCTCCTCGGCACCAAGAAGGCGGGGCGCGAGTTCCTGATCGAGCAGTCGAACCTCGGCGCACCGTTCGGGTTCCGTCAGGGCACCTGGAAGTTGGTCCCCGTCGGGCCGAAGGCCAAGGAGACCGGGCCGGCTCTGTTCGATCTCGCGGCCGACCTGAGCGAAACAAAGAACGCCGCCGCGGCGAACCCGGAAAAGGTGACGAAGATGGCGGCGAAGCTGGCCGAGATCACCGGGCAACCGGTGCCTAAGAAGGACAAGAACCCGCAGTAACCACGGACGAACACTCACGGAGCCACCGCACCATGTACTCGAAACTGATCTCCCTCGGCCTCGCGCTGGTCGTGGCCGCGCCCGTGCACGGCCAGCAGCCGAAGGGCACTGCCAAACTCACCGACGCCAAGGTGCTCACCGCCGACCACGTGTACAAGAAAACGGCTGAGGGCGAGCTCACCCTCCACAGCATCCTACCCGCGGACTGGAAGGCGACCGACAAGCGCCCCGTGATCGTGTTCTTCTTCGGCGGCGGGTGGAAGAACGGGTCGTTCACGCAGTTCGTCCCGCAGGCGGAGTACTTCGCCAGTCGTGGCATCGTCGCCATCTCTGCGGACTACCGCATCGAGTCGAAGCACAAGACGAAGCCCGACGCCGCCGTCGAGGACGCGAAGACCGCGATCCGCTGGGTGCGGGCGAACGCCGCGAAGCTCGGCATCGATCCGGACAAGGTGATCGCGTCGGGCGGGTCCGCCGGCGCGCACCTCGCCGCCGCGACCGCGCTCGTCGAGAAGTTCGGCGCGGCCGACGACCCGAAGGCGTCGTGCAAGCCGAACACGCTGGTGCTGTTCAACCCGTTCCTCAACGGCAAGGGGCGCACGATCGTCGGCAGCGACGGCTCGAACATCGCCGAGGCGATCTCGCCCACACTGTTCCTCAAAAAGGACGCGCCGCCGTGCGTCATCTTCTTCGGCACGAGTGACGCGATGCTCGAAATGGGCAAAGAGTATGTCGTGAAGTGCAAGGAACTGGGCGTGAGAGCCGAACTGTACACCGCCGCGGAGCAGCCGCACGGGTTCTTCAACCGCGAGCCGTGGCTGAGTGTCACGACCCGCAAGGCCGACGAGTTTCTGACGGAGCTGGGCTATCTGAAGGGCGAGCCGACGCTCAAACTGCCCGCGAAAGCCCCGGAACTGAAGAACGAGACGGGTGTCAACAAGCCCTGAGTCTCTCCCCGGCCGCGACTCGCTGGAGTGGCGGCCGGATGGAGGTCGGCGTCACTTCTTCTTGCCCGGTTCGTGCTGCTGGGGCGGAGTCGCTTCTACCAGTGAGATCGTTCGGGGCCACGTTCAGCCGCCAGTTGAGCGGCGCCTTGCCGGTCAACAGTGGGAGCACGTCGGTGCCATCGATCACCCGCTGCGAGCGCGACGAACAGACAGAGGGGCCGCATCGCGTCTCCTTCGCGTGGCGTTACGATGTCAGCGGATGGTCACTTTCAGGTCGGTCAACTTCCCCTGAAACGGCTTACCCTTCGAGTAGTTTGCGACGGGTTGGCCGTTGTCGTGACCGACGCAGAAGTCTTCCGCCGGCTGTCGCGGAACCGGCCCCGGTGCCTTGCCCTTCGCGACCGCCTGGTCGCCGACGGTGAGCACGATGGCCCCGTCCTGGCCGACGGTCGCGGTGATCTTCACCGAACCCTTGATCGGCTCCGACTGCACGTCGGTGACCGCGTCCTTCGGGCCCGTTCGCACCGAGAACACCATGCGGCCCTCCTTGAGGTGCAGGGCGTACCCGGCCGACGCCCCGCCGTGCGCCACGATCACGGTATCGCGGAGGTCGGTTTCGATTTCGCACGACAGGGTGAACGCTTGGCCGCCAATCTGCGGCACGGCCGAGGACGCGACCGCGTCGCCGGGCTTGAGTTTATCCAGCGCTGCCGGCTTGGCGTCGTCCTTTGACTTGGGCGCTTCGTCAATTGGGTAGAGCGGTTTGGGGTTTGCCACCATCCCTGCGGGTCGCCGCGACTTGGGCTTCTGACCGCCGATCTCGTCGTTCATCGTCGCGGCGAGCTTAGTGAGCCTCTCGACGACATCTGGGTGCTTGTCGGCGAGGTTCGTCGTTTCGCCGATGTCCTTGTCGAGGTCGTAGAGCCGCGGGTTGGTTTTCGACGCCTCCGCCGTGGTCTTGTCGGCGGCATCCGCTTGCGGGGCGATCGCCAGCTTCCACCGCCCCTGGCGGACGGCTTGCAGATTGTACCCCGAAAAGTAGTAGTGGGCCTCGCGCGGCGACTCCTTGCTCTTGCCGAACAGCAGCGGCGACAGGTCGCGGCCGTCGATGACCGGTTCTGCGGGCACCTTGCCGCCCGCGATCGTCACGCACGTCGGCAGGAGGTCGATAGTTCCGGCAACGGCATCGCTGGTGCTTTTGGGTGCGATCTTGCCGGGCCACCACGCGATGGTCGGCACGCGGACGCCGCCCTCCCATGTACTCCCCTTGCCGCCGCGGAGCGGCTTCGCGCTGCCGCCGTCCGCACCCTTCACCAGCCAGGGGCCGTTGTCGGAGGAGAACACCACCAGCGTGTTCTCCGCGAGCTTCAGTTCGCGCAGCGTGTCGAGCACCTGACCGACGCTCCAGTCCACCTCTTCGACCCAGTCGCCGAACCGCCCGTTGGCGGACTTCCCGCGGAATTTCTCGCCCGCGTGGATCGGCGTGTGGACCGCGTTGTGCGGGAGGTACAGGAAAAAAGGCTTGTCCTTGTTCGCCGTGATAAACCCAACGGCCTCCTTCGTGTACCGCTCGACGATCTCGCTCTGCGTCGCGTCCGTCAGCAGTTCGGCCACCTTGTCGTCACGGAGCAGTGGCACCACCCGCTCGCCAGTCTCTTTCGATTTCTTCTGCATGTCGTTCGAGTACGGGATGCCGAGGTAGTGGTCGAAGCCCTGTTTGGTGGGGAGGAACTCGGGCTGGTCGCCGAGGTGCCACTTGCCAATACACTGCGTCGCGTAGCCCAGTTCCTTGAGCCGCTCGGCGATCGTGACTTCCTTGGGGTTCAGCCCCTGCGGGCCGGCCGGGAAATACACACCGGGGACGGACACTCGCGCCCCGTAACAGCCGGTCATCATCTGCGCCCGCGACACCGAGCACACGGGCGCGGCGTAGAAGCTCGTAAGTTTCATGCCCTCGGCGGCCATGCGGTCGAGGTTGGGCGTCTTCTGCTTGGTAGCCCCGAACGGCCCGATGTCCGCGTAACCGAGATCGTCGATGAAGATGATGACGACGTTCGGCTTCTTCGCGGGTTCGTCAGCGCCCGCGGGAGACAGGTAAGTCGCCAGCGTGGCGAGAGACAGGAGGAAACGCATCACTTCTTCTCCAGTGCGGGAGCGGTCCAGGTCTTGAGGGTCTTGCCGTCCTTGTCCGTCAGCGTGATCGCGTCGAGCCGGATCTCCCCGGCGGCCGTCGAGGGGTCGATCCGCAACCCGGTGAAGAGCATCCCGCGCTTCGCTAGCGCGTCGAGGTTCGGCGTCCGGTGGAAGGTGCTGCCGTAACAGCCGATGTCGCGCCCGCCGAGATCGTCCGCGAGGATGAACACGATGTTCGGCTTCGCAGGCGGATCGGCCGACGGCGCCGGTGACGGTGACGGTGCGGCCAAAACGATGAAAGGGAGAAGGCTCAACCGGATCATGGCGTCACTTTCTTGACCTGGAGAGTCGGTGACTTCCGTGTGTGACAACGCAGCATTTCGGGTTACCATACTCCGATGCCCGGCGGACTGGCACCGATCTTCTGCCCAAGTTCCGCGTGGCTGTTCGGTCCGATGACATCATTGCTCACCTCGGAGTTTCGATGTGCGTAGCTCGTTCAGCGTTCTCGCCGGAGGTACCTCGCGACTCGCGCGAGCTGCGGACCCGATGGCCGGGCCCGATAGTCCGTCCCGTTCCGTCCCCCTGTTGCTCGCGTTCGTGGCCGCGGTGGTCGGGTTGCAGGTCGCCCCGCTACGAGCCGCCGAGCCGCCGAAACCGAACATCGTCTACATCCTGGCGGACGACCTCGGGTACGGCGATGTCGGCTGCTACAACCCGGCGTCGAAGATCCCCACGCCGAACATGGATCGGCTGGCGAAGGAGGGCGTGCGGTTCACGGACGCGCACTCGCCGTCCGCGGTCTGCACGCCCACCCGCTACGCCCTGCTCACCGGCCGGTACGCGTGGCGCACGCGGCTGCAGCGGAACGTGATCGGCCCGTTCTCGGAGCCGCTCATCGCGGAGAAGCAACTCACGGTTGCCGGGTTGCTCCGCGAACAGGGGTATGCAACCGCGTGTATCGGCAAGTGGCACCTCGGCTGGGACTGGCCCAAGCCCGGCGACGGCGGCAAGCGGGACTTCGCCAAGCCGATTCCCGACGGGCCGACCACGCGTGGCTTCGACCTCTATTTCGGGACCGACGTTCCGAACTACCCGCCGTACTGCTTCCTGGAGAACGACCGCACTGTCGGCATCCCGTCGGAGACCGCGCCCGTCGGTCGCGACGCCTTCAACATCGCCGGCCCGATGGTCCCCGGCTGGAAACTCGTCGAGGTGCTGCCGGGGCTGGAAAAGCGAGCGGTCGAGCACATCGAGAAGGCCGCAAAAGGCGACAAACCGTTCTTCCTCTATCTGCCCCTCACATCGCCGCACTATCCGATCGTGCCAGCGGCGGCGTTCAAGGGGAAGAGCAAGGCGGGCGAGTACGGCGACTTCGTGGTGCAGACCGATCACGTGGTGGGCGCGGTACTCGACGCGTTGAAGCGGAGCGGGGTCGCGGAAAAGACGCTCGTGATCCTCACGAGCGACAACGGCCCGGAGGTTTCCGGCGAGGTGAAAAACGGTGTCTACGACCGGCTGAAGGAGTTCGGGCACGCGAGCATGGGCACCCTCCGCGGGGCGAAACGGGACGTCTGGGAGGGCGGCCACCGGGTGCCCTTCATCGCCCGCTGGCCTGGGAAAATCCGTGTGGGTAGCACGTGCGACGAAACCGTCTGCCATATCGATCTGATGGCGACACTGGCCGCGATGCTCGACGTGAAACTGCCCGCTGAGGCGGGTGTGGACAGCGTCAACATTCTGCCCGCGTTGTTCGGCGAGAAGCGGAAAGCCCCGCTCCGGGAAGCGACGGTGCATCACAGCGGTCAGGGCAAGTTCGCCATTCGGAAAGGCGACTGGCTGCTGATCCTCGCCCCCACCGGCGACGACAATCGCAAGCAGGGTGAACCGCCGTGGTTCCAGAAGGATCGCGGGTACGCGCTGCACACCGAAGCGGGGGAGTTGTTCAACCTCGCCACGGACCCGGCCCAGAAGACAAATCTTTACTCGGCCGAGACCGCGACGGTGAATGAGCTGAAGACCCTGATGGAACGCTATGTGACGGAGGGCCGCAGCACGCCCGGTCCCAAGCAGAAGAACGACGTGGAAATCACCTGGGACAAACGGGGCAAGTGACTGTTCAGATCAACCACACTGATGGAGACGACCTGATGATTCCCGCTGTTCTGCTCCCACTGGTTTTGCTCGTGGCTAAAGCGGATTTCAAGTTTTCGTATCGGATGTTTTGGACAGAGCAGTGCCCTGCTCTCCGGGCTTGACGCGAGTCTTGAGTCCAGCGAGAAGTCGCACACCCTCACGTAGACTCAACGCCAAAAGGCTGGACTCAAC
>JANXTU010000557.1 GCA_025352235.1 Fimbriiglobus sp. | reverse complement strand
ACGCCGTGGACGAGGATGCCCGTCTCCTTCGTCGCGGCGACGACCTCATCGAGCTTCAATCCGCTCGGGCTGTCGATCTCGACCCCGAGGAAGCCGAGCTTCTTGATGGCGTTGAATTTGTCGGTCGGCGATCCTTTGACGCCGATCATGCCGTACTTCACGGCCTTCTTCAGCTTGGAGGCCTTCGGGGTCTCGGCGGCGAGGAGTAACGGCGCGCCCGCGATGGCAGCGCTGGCGGCGAGGAAATCGCGACGATTCATAAATGCACCTTGGAAGAGGAAACAATTTTTCACCGCAGAGAAGGACGCAGAGAAAAACGAAATCCGTCTTCGGACGAACTCCTTTTTCTCTCTGCGTCCTCATCTTCCTCGGCGGTGAAAAATCTGGGTCACGAACCGATCACACAAACTTCGTGCGGCCCGGCTGCGGCGTGGCCGGCACCGGGTTCGCACCCCAGGCGAATTCCTTCGGCTGCAGATCCTGCTTCGAGTTCAGGATGTCTTTCCAAGTTACCTTCTTGCCGGTGTACGCCGCCTCGCGGCCCATGATGCCCATGAGCGTGCTGAGCGCCGAGACTTCCCCGTCGTTGATGACCTCGCCCGCCCGGATCGCGGCGAACAACTCGTCGTGTTCGGTTTGGTACATGTCCTTGTTTTTCTTCGGGTCGGCTTTCCACAGCCCGCCCTCGCCGTTGATGGTGTGCGCCATGATCTGGGCGCTGCCCTTGGTGCCGATGACGTGGTCGGCGACTTCGCTGTGGCAACCGCTGACTTGCCGGCATTGGCTGAAGACCTTCGCCCCACTGGCGTACTCGTACACCACCGTGAAGTGGTCCCAGATGTTGCCGTATTTCTTTTCGGTGCGCGTCTGCCGGCCGCCCATGCCCTGGGCCGACACCGGCAGTTCGCCGTTCATCACCCACGCGGCTTTGTCGATGCTGTGGATATGCTGCTCGATCATGAAGTCGCCCGACAGCCAGGTGAAGTAGTACCAGTTGCGGAGCTGGTACTCCATCTCGGACCACTTCGGTTCGTCGCCGCGGAACCAGAGGTCGCCGGTGAGGTAGGTCGTGTGGATCGCCTGCACCGCGCCGATGGCCCCACCGTGGATGCGCTTGACGGTTTCGCGCTTGCTCGGCTCATAGCGGTAGCAGAACCCCGAGACGAGGTTGAGCTTCTTCTCCTTGGCTTTCTTCACGCTTTCCAGCACGCTGCGGATACCGGTCGGGTCCGTGGCGTGCGGCTTCTCCATGAAGATGTGCTTGCCCTTCTCCACGGCGTAGGCCAAGTGCAGCGGGCGGAAGCCGGGCGTCGAGACGAGCAAGACCACGTCGACATCGGTATCGATGAGTTGCTTGTAGCCGTCGAACCCGGAGAACTGCCGCTCGGCGGGCACGTCGATTTTCGCGGCGTATTCCGACTCTTTGAGTTCCGCGAGCTTCTTCGTGATCCGATCCGGGAAGACGTCGCACAGCGCGACGAGTTTGGTGTTCTTGTCCGCCGCGAGGGCGTTGATGGCCGCGGCGCCGCCGCGCCCGCCGCAACCGACGAGGCCGACTTTGAGGAGGTTATTCCCGGCCGCGTGCACGGCGGGGGTGTTCAACAACACCCCGCCGGCTGTGGCCGCGGCGCCGGTTTGCAAGAAGGTTCGACGGGACGGGCGGGGCATGGGAGGAACTCCGTTGCGGGGAGAGGTCGTGGGAAGAGTTTACCCGGAACCGGCCGCAATGGAAAGCGTTAGACCCCGATGCACGGCCATTTCCTCCGTGCACCGGTCCTTTTGGACTAAACGATCTCGCTCGACAGGAGTTCGAGGGAATCGAAGGCGAAGATTCGGATGTGGACCCCACCCGCCACGATGGCCCGCGTCTCGATTGTCCTCCGTCCTTCCCGCAGGCCGAACGTCACTTGGAAGTCGCCGGAGTAATCGTCGTACGCCAAGAAGCTCTTCGTTTCGGCGAAGTCGGCGGCCCCGAACATCTTGACGTGGGCCCCGCCGCCCACGCCCGCCTCCGTGACGATTTGAAGCCCACCTCCCGGAGTTTCTTTCAAAGTCACAGTCACGCCGCCGTTGAATCTCTCGTAGGCGAAGTAACTGGCGATCTCCGCCCCGGATTTCCCGTCGAACACTTTGATGTGCGACGACGCCGAGAAACTACCGACAATGATGTCGGCGATCCCGTCGCCGTTGACGTCGCCCACCGCGACGGAGACGAAACCGCGATACCCGGCGAATGGGGTCAGCGTGCGTGTCGTGCCGTCTGAGTCGGTGATGACGACGTCCGATCCAACACCGGTGGCCGACGCGGGTGTCGGCAACGGGGCGGGCGCAGACGGAGGTGGCGTGGTCCCGATGGCGGTCACGCTCAAGGCATTGCCGCGGTTGGTGAAAGTCCCGTCTTCGTCCACCAAATCGACCGCGATCGCGTAAACGCCCGGCCCGTTGGGATAGACGTGGGTCACGGGCCCGGCGGAGGCGAAGGTGTCGCTCGTGCCGTCGCCCCAGCGGACGATGTACGAGGTCACAGTATCGACACCCGGATCGTTGGCGGCACCCAGCGTCAGGGTGTAAGTCGCCCCTTGGTTGACCGAATTGCCGCCGCTGATGGCGATGGTCGGCGCGACGTTGTTCACCGTCAGCGTCGTCGTTGCGGTGGTTTCCACTCCGAGACCATCGGTGACTTTGACGGCGAGGTTGCCGATCATGCGCGGGCCGTCGGCGATGCCGAGCGTCGCCAGTTGCGCGGCGGTGAATACGACCGTCCGGCCCCCGTTCGAGACGGTACCGCCCGATTCGTCGCCGAATGTCCCATTGCCGTTCACATCCCATGTGTAAGCGACCGCGCCCGTGGCCGCAGGTGCGTTGAGCGTGAGCGCCTGGCCTTCGTTCAAGGAGTAAGGCCCTCCGGCGCTGGCACCCGTCCCCGCACCCACGGCGGTCAGCAGCACCGAAGTCGGGGTGTAGTCGATTTCCAAGTTCACGCCGTTGAGGACCACGGTCGCGCCGTCGGCCAATCCGTTGAAGGTGCCCGTGCGAGACGTGGCTGATACGAACGTGAACGATTGGCCCACCGTCGGGACGAACGCCCCCGAGAGCACCAAATCCACACCGGTCAGATCTACGGCCCCGGCGACATTCAGTTGGGTGTAGCCGGTGTCGGGCGTGGTGCCCGCGATGGCGATCGCGAGATCCGTCCCGGAGGTGAACGTGGTACCGCTCGCGGTGGCGTCGGTGCTTGTGCGTGCCGCTTGAAATGATCCGGCCGTGAAGAGCAAGCTACCGCCGCCGGTGTTGATCGAGCCGACTCCCGCCCCGGAAGAGATGGCTCCGCCGCTGATGAGCTGCATGTTGATGAGCTGCATGTTTGTCGCGGCGCGAACGATGTCGGCCGTGACGGTGATGTCCCCGGCGGTCGCGGCGCCGATAATCAGCGTTCCGGCGGAGACGTAATCGAGCTGGGTCGAGCTGAGGCCGAGGGCCGTGACCGAACTGGCCGTGCCCAGCGTGATCGCCCGCCCCGCAGTATACGGCCGGAGGGTGACCGTCGAATCACCCCCGAAGCTGCCTCCAATAAAGCTGCTTGTGTAGACATGTGAGAGGTCGAGCGTGTCCGCGATGATCAGCAGGTTGCCGGGGCTGCCCACATGGCCCGATACCACTTTGAGGCCGCTCCCCAGACCCGCGCCGGTCACGACGACGTTTCCACCGAGCGAGTAGAGCCCGCCGTTTTCCACGAGGACGCCGTAATTGCCGGGGCCGGTTGAAAGGGTCGAACCCGTCCCGGTGACTTCGAGCGCGCCCATTCCCCCGGCCGCGAGCCGACCCCGGACGACCACGCCGGCGTTCCCCCCGCTGTCGCAGACGCCCCCGGCCGTCCCTACGACCGTGACGTCCCCGCCGCCGGAGACGATGCGCGCCGAGAGTTGGAAGAGACCTTCTCCCGAAATGAGTACGCCGTTGTTCTCAGCTGCGGTCGATGCTCCACCCGTCCCGGTCACGGTGACCGAGCCGCTTCCCGTGGATTCGATTGATTGGTCGGCCCCGACGAACACCCCGTTTGCAGGGATCACTTGGCTTCCACCACCATCGCCAGCACGACCTGCGATCACGATGTCTCCGGATACGCTCCGTACCGAGCCGTACAATTCGACTCCTTGGAAAGTACCCGAAGTCGGAATGGCCTGTTGGTTGGCCGTGAGGGTGATGTTGCCACTGGTGGTCTGTATCAAACCGTAGACGGTAGTCGGAGAGAACGTCCCCGCAGTCGCGATGCTCCCGTACGTTGAGACGTCGAGATCGTGCGTGCCGAAGTTCGACTGCCCTTCGAAATTCACAGTACTGATTTGATCCGACGCGTTGTCGAAGACCACGGTGAACGCGGCGGCGTAGTCATGTGTGCTGCTATCGAAAAACCTGACTTTCGCACCGGCCGCACTGTCGGTGATGATGTAGGATGTGATTCCGCTCCGTTCGTCATCCAACCCACTCGCACTACTCGTCACACGTACTTGACCGGGGCCGGTGGCGGAGATGTTGACTTGTTCGTTCATCACGTCGACGTCAATCGTAGCGACGGTCCCGACGACGCTGAGCGTTGCCGGGACGGTGCGATCTTCGAGCGCCAGGAGTTGTAGTCGCGGATGCGACCGAATCGGCCGACGGTTCGGCGCTGGAAAAAGCGACTTGATCCAATTGCTGGACATGGTGTGCTCACGGAGGAATACGCAGCGTCAGAATTGTAGTCACCATTTAAGACTAGGTAATAGTAATGTCGTCGCAAAGTAGAAAGCTGCTTGAATTGACGACAGGCGTCTGGTTATTCAGGATTTCCAGCGCAACACCGGTTCCTTCGCGGCTTTGACTTCGTCCGGCCGGCTGATGGCGTGGGTGTGCGGGGCGGTCCGTAGCAACTCCGGGTCTTCCGCCGCGATCTTCACTAGCGCTTCGGCGAAGGCGTCGAGGGTCTCTTTGCTCTCGGTTTCGGTCGGCTCCATCATCAACGCTTCCGACACGACCATCGGGAAGTAGACCGTCGGGGCGTGGAAGCCGTAGTCGAGCAATCGCTTGCAGACGTCCATCGCCCGGACTTTTTTCGTGCGCAGCAGCGTGCGGGCGCTGGCCACGAACTCGTGCATGCACGGCCCGGCGTGGGGCACGTCGTAGGTGTCCTTCACGAGGGCGCGGAGGTAGTTCGCGTTCAGCACGGCGTGCTCGCTGACGCCCTTCAAGCCGTCCGGCCCGAGCGTGCGGATGTAGCAGTAGCCGCGGAACAAGATGCCGATGGTCCCGAAGAAACTGCGGACGCGGCCGATGGACTTGGGCAAGTCGGCTTCGGTCGTCAACCGATAGCCGTCGCCCGCGCGCATCACGCCACCGACCGACAGGTACGGGGCGAGGAAGTCGCGCACCGCGATGGGGCCGCTACCGGGGCCACCGCCACCGTGTGGGCCGGTGAAGGTTTTGTGGACGTTGTAATGCTGCATGTCGGCGCCGAAGTCGCCCGGCCGCGTGATGCCGAGGATGGCGTTCATATTCGCGCCGTCCAAGTAAACGAGCGCCCCCTGCGCGTGCAGCAGTTCGGTGATCTCCTGGATTTGCGTTTCGAACAGGCCGAGCGTGTTCGGGTTGGTGATCATGAACACGGCCGTGTCCGGCCCGAGCTTCGACTTCAAATCTTCGATGTCGACGAGCCCGTTCGCGCCGCTCTTGATGGTGATCGTGTCGAACCCGGCGAGCGCCGCCGAGGCAGGGTTGGTGCCGTGGGCGCTGTCCGGCACGAGCACCTTCGTGCGATGGCCTTCGCCTTGGTCGTGGAAGTAAGCGTGGGCGACGAACAGCGCCGTGAGTTCCCCCTGCGCCCCGGCGGCCGGTTGCAAACTGACGGCGGGCAGGCCGGAGATTTCCGCGAGGTACTGCTGCATCTCGTAAAGAATCTCGAGCATCCCCTGCACGGTGTCGTCGTCTTGCAGCGGGTGCAAGTTGGCGAAGCCGGGGAACCCGGCAATGCGCTCGTGCCGCTTGGGGTTGTACTTCATGGTGCACGAACCCAACGGGTAAAAGTTGGTGTCGATGCTCATGTTCCGCGCGGACAGATTCGTGAAGTGCCGGATCAGGTCGATCTCGCCGATCTCGGGCAAGGGCGGAGTAACCTTCGCCAAGTGCTCCTTCGGGATCAATTTGTCGATCGGCGCGGCGTTCGGCACATCGCACTTCGGCAATCGGTGGCAGCGCCGCCCGGACTTGGAGAGTTCGAAGATCAGGCCGGTGGATTGCGTGTTGTTCATGGGCGATCGTTCCGGGGTTCGGGTCAGTCTGCGGGTTGGATCACGGGTTGAGGAATGGATTCGATGCACGCGATGGGATCGAGCGACAGAATCGCCCGCAGTTAGCCCCCGACGGCGGAAAGCTCACGGACTCCGGACGCGCGATGCCGTAGGAACTCTTGCTCGCCCTGTGGATCGTAAACGGCTCGAATGGCTCCGCGTCGAGCAATGCGCGGACAGTGGCTTCGGTCATTCCAGTTCCCCGTGCGTTTTTAGTAGGCCCTCGGCCCAGGCTTGCTGGTCTCGTGTGAGTTTCGGCGTCGGCTGTTTCGTCGCGTATTTCGCGAATTGGGAATAGCGCCCCGAGTCGTACGCGCGATCCAAAACCGGTTGCAAATCAACGACGACCGGGGCGACACCGGGGTCGAGCGGAATGACGATGGTCGGCAGGCGATCCGCAAGGCGGAACGGTTTCACTTCGAAGCGGATCGGGTCGCCGATCACGGTCACGCACACATGGTAGTCGTACCCCGGCAAGATCTGCCGGAGTTGGTTTGCCGGGATCGCGGTCGAATGAGTCCCGCCCCGCAGCAAGTCGATTTCGACCAAGTGCACCCCGGAGCGACGGAATTCGCCCTGTTTCTGAAGGTAAGCGGTTCGCCCGTCGTCGCCGGCCCTTTTGTTGGACGGGCTCAGGACTTCGATGGCCGTGACCAATCGTTCGTCTTCGACCGTTCGGATTTCCAAGAGCGGTTCGGACCAAGGTTCCGCGATCGGTTCGGCCGCGACGGCCACCATCCCCGCCTCCGAAAACAATTCTGTAGCGGCTTCGCCATCGCGGCGATCCAATGGCCCCAACACGCTGAGATCCGGTTCGCGGTGGTGCGTCGGATCGACCCATACGAGACTGGAGCCGAGCGCGGCGTATCCGGCCGGTAACGAACGGTTCAAGACGGTCCGCAAGCAACTGATCAATTCATCGTGGAGGTCCGGAAACAACGCCGGGCGCTCCAGCCACGGGTCCATGCCCGGAAACGGACTCGGCATCAGGGCCCCCCTTTCGCCTTCAGAATCCCGTCGGCCCACGCTTGCTGTTCGGGCGTGAGGGGCGGGTCGCAGGGTTTGGTGAAATCCATGAACTCGCCGTACTTGCCAGTGTCGTACGTCCGCTCGAACAGCGGCTGCAATTCGATCCGCACCGGGTCGATATCGGGATCGAGGGGAATCGGGATCATCGGAAGCGGCTCGGTCATGCGGATCGGCACGGCGTAGTAACGGATCGGTGGATTGCAGGTCGTGATGCTCACGTGATAATCGAAGGCCCCGGCCTTGGCCCGCAACTTCGCCAGCGGCACCGCGGTGACATGTGCGCCGCCTCGGAGCAGGTCGATTTCAACGAGATGCACGCCCTTCTCTTTGCATTCCTTCTGCTTCTGCAAATACGCTTCGCGGCCTTTCTCTCCCGGCCGTTTGTTCGAGCGGCTCAAGATTTCGATGACCGTGACGAGCCGCATGCCGTCTTTCGAAAAGATTTCGAGGTAGTTTTGTTCCACCTCGACCGTTGCGACTTCTTCTTCGACAGCCAGTGCCCCGGCGAGTGTCAGCGGGCCGTTGAACGAGTGATTCCCGCGCCGGCCGAAGACGCCGACATCGGGTTCGCGGATTTGGTCGTCGTCCATCCAAACGAGTTGCGTACCCCGCGCCGCGTAGCCCTTCGGCGCGCGTTCGTTGATCGCGGAGCGAATGAGCGTAATCATCGTGTCGTGGAAGTCGCGGAAATACTCCGCATTCTCGATCCACGGGTCCATGCCCGGAAACGGACTCGGCATCAGGGCACCCCGTTCGACTTGAGGATGTCTTCGGCCCAGGCCTGCTGTTCGGGACTCAGGGGCGGATCGCAGGGTTTGGAATAGTCTGCCCGGCGGTCGAAAAGGCCGACGGCGTAACTGCGGTCGAGAACCGCTTGGAAATCGACGGTGATGTCCGGGTCCCCTTTCAACAAAGGGACGGCGATGAGCGGCAGGCGCTCGGCCATCGCGATCGGGTAGACTTCCGTCGACAGTGATCGATAGTACCGCCGCGCGCAAATGTGGTAGTCGAATGGCCCGGCGCGGCGTTCGGCCCGCTCCAACGGGGCCAGCGTTGTCGGCGCGCCTGCGCGGAGCAAGTCGATTTCGAAAATGTTGACCTTCCCCTCACGCAACTCCCGCCGCTTTTTCAGATACTGCTTTCTCCCTTCGGTCCCGCGGAGCTTGTTCGACAAACTCAACACTTCGACGGACGTCACGAAGCGGTCGCCGGAATCGGAACGGCGGATTTCGAGCGCCCACTCGCGGATCGGATCGTCGGCGACGCGGAACACCAGCGGCTTCGGTTTCCCGAGGACCGCAACCCCGCCGCCGGGAGCGGCGCGCGGGCGATGCCGTCTCGGAACCAACACATCGACGTCCGGCTCGATGTGCCGGCGCGAGGACTCCACGTACAACCGCGTGGCGATGGCCGTGTAATAGGGGGCGGGCAAGGTCGCGGAAACGGCTTCGCTGAGGTAAGCGATCAGCCTCTGGTGCAAGTCCGGGAACAACCCCGGCGCTTCCAACCACGGGTCCATGCCCGGAAACGGACTCGGCATCGGCGCACCTCCCACTCGCGGTCAACCCAATGCTAATCTTACCGCGCCGACGAGTCCGTCGATCTCCTCCTTGGTGCGCTTCTCCGTCACGGCGACCGTCAGGCCGTCGGCGTGATCCGGATACCAACGCCCCGTCGGCAGGCCGGCGTGATAGCCCTGCGTCCGCAGTTTCTTCAGCAGCGCGGGCACATCACCCGGGACGCTCAGCGTGAACTCTTTGAAGAAGGGCCGGTCGAACTTCCGTTTCACGCCCGGCAACTCCGCCAATCGCTCGGCGGCGTAATGGGCCTTGCGGACGCACAACTCCGCGGTTTCCTTCAACCCCGCCGGGCCGAGCGCGGTCAGATGCACCGCGGCCCGCAGCGCGAACAGCCCTTGGTTCGTGCAGATGTTGCTCGTCGCTTTTTCGCGGCGGATGTGCTGCTCGCGGGTTTGCAGGGTCAGCACCCAGCAGCGCTTCCCATGGCGATCCGTCGTTTCGCCGACGAGCCGGCCGGGGATCTTGCGGACGTATTCATTGCGGCACGTCAAGATGCCCAAGTACGGCCCGCCGAAGCCGAATGGGATACCGAGGCCTTGCCCCTCGCCGACGGCGATGTCGGCCCCGTGATCGGCGGGGGTGGACAGCAACCCGAGCGACACCGGGTCGAAGACCGCGATGAAGATCGCCCCGACTTTCTTCGCCGCGGCGCCGATGGCCTTCATCTCTTCGAGGTGCCCGAAGAAGTTCGGCGACTGCGCGATCACCGCGACGGTCGAATCGGTCACGGCCGCCGCCACGTCGTCCGGGTTCAGAAAACCTTCGGGCGTCGGCAGCGTCCGCACAGTGCATTTCAAGTTCCGCACGTACGTCGTCAAGATTTGACGGTACTCGGGGTGAACGCTCTCCGCGATCAGGACTTCGCCGGTGCGACCGGTGATGCCCAGCGCCATCAGCACCGCCTCGGCCACGGCGGACCCGCCTTCGTAGAGGCTGGCGTTGGCGACATCCATACCCGTGAGTTGCGCCATCAGCGTCTGGTATTCGTAGATGACCTGCAGCGTCCCTTGGCTCGCCTCGGCTTGGTACGGCGTGTAGGCCGTGTAGAACTCCGAGCGCGACGCGATGGTGTCCACGACCGATGGGATGAAGTGATCGTACGCCCCGCCGCCGAGGAAGCAGACTGCGTCGCTCGCCGACTGATTCTTGTTCGCCAGCGCCTGCATGTGGCCGGTCAGTTCGATCTCCGTCAGCGCGGGCGGAATGTCCAGCATCCGTTGAAATCGCAAATGTGCCGGGATGTTGGCGAACAGGCTCTCCACGCTCGGCACGCCGATGCGGGCGACCATCGCGGCGACATCTTCAGGGGTATTCAGGACGTATTCAGACATCGGGAAACCAGTGCGGAATTCGGAGTTCAGATTGCGGAGTGGGAACCGGAATTTCGGATTCGGAATTAACGACTCGGTGATTCCGCACTCCGAACTCCGCATTCCGAACTTCCCCGCTAGTGGCCGGCGATTTGGGCGTCGTATTGCGCCGCGTCGAGCAGGTGGTCGAGCAATACGTCCGGGTTCACTTTCATCTTGAGCAACCAGCCGGCGCCGAAGGGGTCGTCGTTGACGAGGGCCAAGTTGTCGAGCGCGGCCTGGTTCACTTCGATCACGTCGCCGGGAATCGGGGAATAGATCGACGACGTGCTCTTCACGCTCTCGATCACGCCGATTTCGTCCGCGGCCTTCACCGACTTGCCGAGCTTGGCGAGTTCGAGGAACGTCGGCTCGGTCAGTTGCTCGACGGCGAATTTCGTCACGCCGATGGTCGCGATCTCGCCGGTGAGCTTCACCCACTCGTGGGATTGGGCGTACTTCAAGTCGGTCGGGTTCGTCATGGCCGTATCTCCGAGAGTTAGGTTTTCGGGCGGGTGTAGAAGGGGAGCGCCACGACCGTCGCCGTGACTTTCGTCCCGCGGAGATCGACGAGCAATTCGGTGCCGACGGGGCTGAAGTTTTTCGGGAGGTAGCCCATGGCGATGGATTGTTGCAGGTGCGGGACGTAGCTGCCGCTGGTGACGATGCCGACCGCCGAGCCTTCGGCGAAAAGCATCGAGCCCTCGCGGGCGGCCCGTTTGCCCTCGAGCAACAGCCCGACGCGCTCGGGTAACGCCGGCAGGCGATTCCGCAAGGCCGCGCGGCCGTGGAAGTCGCCTTTGTCCATCTTCACGGCCCACTCGAGCTTCGCCTGGATCGGGTCGATTTGCTCGCTGAGTTCGTGGCCGTACAGCGGCATCGCCGCTTCGAGCCGGAGGGTGTCCCGCGAACCGAGGCCGCAGGGCACCGCCCCCTTGGCGATCAGCGCTTCCCACAGCGGCACGCCGAGGGCGTTCGGAATGACGATTTCAAAACCATCTTCGCCGGTGTAGCCGGTGCGGCTGACGGTGACCGCGTGTCCGCTCCAAGTGGTGTGCGTGGCGAAGTAGTACTTCAGCTTCGAGACATCGTCGGCGAACAAGCCATCGACCAGCGCCACCGATTGCGGGCCTTGGATCGCGATCATCGCCGTTTCGAAGGTGTGATCGACGATGTTGCAATCGAGTTCACCGAGGTGCTCTTTCAACCAATCGAGAATCTTCTCGCGGTTACCGGCGTTGACCACGGCCTCGAAATGGTCCCGGAATCGGTAGACGAGGATGTCGTCGAGGATGCCGCCGCGGTCGTTGAGGATCAACCCGTAGCGGACCTGACCGACTTGCATCGACGCCACGGAGTTCGTGAAGGCCGATTCTAAAAAGCCGAGCGCATCCGGCCCCGTGAAGCTGAGCCGGGCCATGTGGCCGATGTCGAACAGCCCGCCGCCGCCGCGCACGGCTTTGTGCTCTTCGATGATCCCCGTGTATTGCACTGGCATATCCCAGCCGCCGAAAGCCACCATGCGGGCCTTGTGGGCGACGTGCCAAGAATGCAGCGGCGTGCGGAGATCGGCCATGCGATGCGAGCTCGGGAAAAGAAAACGGGGCGGTCCCCAATGGGAACCACCCCGTACAGACAGTGTAGGCGCCGTTTCGGGCGTCGGGTAGGGATCGGCGCCGTCACTTGATTCGCCAGATCGATCGTTCGTTCACGCCCAGCCGGACCATCGCGGGGCGGATGTCGGCGAAGAAACGCTTGGCGTCGACGGGATAGCCGGCCGTGGCCACGAGGCCGGGGACGGCGTTCGCCCAGTAGGCGTTGAACTGCAACATGCAGACTTCGCGGAGGTATTTGCACACCATCGACGCCAAGGCCACGGCCACGCTGTCGGAATCGGCGCGGGGGCGGAAACTGACCGTCACCGCGCGCGGCAACCCGAGGACGCGGTAGCGGCTCTCGTCGGGGCCTTCGACCTCGGCGCTCACGAAACCTTCGGGGAAGGCCTCTTGCAGTTGCGCCGCGTAAAACGCCCGGCCGCCCTGCTTGTCGCAGAGGAACCGCAGCGGTTCGTCGCCCGGCGCCGCATCGGCGCTGTGTTGCGCGAGTTCGATCAGGCCGTCGGACAGGAGGCTCGATTTATTCCCGGTGCGGGCGACGCAATCGTTGAAGCGCGGCGCCGGCACGACGCGGGCGAAGATCGACCCGAAGCGGGCGGCGGCAAAACCGGCGAGGGCGGCCCGCTGTTTCGCGATTTGGTCCGCGGGGGCTTCGATGGGAAGTCGGGCGTCCGGGTCGAACCAAGTCTCGGCCCGGATGTCTGCGACGACGGCCGGCGAGCAGAGATGGTTGAGGAGTTCGCCGAACGAGGCGACGGGTTTTGAGAGACACGCCAAGACGCCGAGCTCGAGTTTGCCCAGAGCGTTCTGACCGTGGTAGACCCGTTTGGAATCGTCGATGACAAGGCGGGCATCGCGGCCCCAACGTCCCGCGGCGGAACGGACGAGGGGCTTCAGTGTGTCCCACCCGGCCGGGTCGGACTCGGGGAGATGGAGGGCGACCGCCGCTTGGACCAACGGCCCGAGGTTCGGCCCGTAGCCGGCTTCGTCGATGCCAATGGTCCATTGCGGATTTGAAGAAATGATTCGACCCTCTTCAAATCCCAAATCCGCAATCCCAAATCCGCAATCCAAGATGGGTCACTTGTCTTTCTTCTCTTCCTTGGTGTACTCGCCTTCGACGGCGCCCTTGGCTTCCTCGGCGCTTTCGCTGGCGTCGAAGTCGGTGAGCTTGGCCTTCTTGCCGTCGACCTTCAATTTGAACTCGAAGGTGTAACCGTCCTTCGGCTTCACGGGGAACTCCCCTTTCACTTCGATCTGATCCGACTTCATTTTAATGAGGCCATCTTTGCCCATGGTGTACTTGCCCGTGATCGTCAGCGAGTTCTCGCCGGCCGCAGCGATCAACGTCACCACGTCGGGCTTGCCGAAGTCGAAGGTCAGCTTCAAGCCGTCGGCTTCTTTGGCCCAGACGCCGGCCGGTTTGCCTTTCTCGTCTTTCGCTTCTTTCTTGTCTTCGGCGCGGATCGAGCCGAAGCCGGCAAAGACGGCCACGGCCAGCACTGCGGTCAGCAAACGGGGCATCGGTCACTCCTCGGGTGAATGGTGCGGGGCGTCGGGCCCCGCCGGGACAGTATAGGAATCGGGTCGGGGGATTTAGACGGCTTCGACTTCGGCGGCTTTTAAAACGCGGAGCCGGGTCTGATTCCGCCCCTCGGCTTTGGCTTCGTTGAGCGCCTCCGCCGCGATCGCACGCAGGGAATCGTAGGTCGCGGGTAAACCGGCGTCGACGACGACGAAGCCGAGGCTGATCGTCAGCGGGATCGTTTCGCCGTTGAACACGATCGCGGCGTCGGCGACGGCTTCCCGGAGGCGCTCCGAGAGGATCTCGGCCCCGGCCTGGTCGGTTTCGGGGGCGATCACGAGGAATTCTTCCCCGCCGACGCGGCCGACGGCGTCGGTGCTCCGGAGGGTGTGCTGGAGGATCCGCGCCAAGCAGACGAGCGCGTGGTCCCCGCCCGAAAGGAAGTACCGGGAGTTGATCCGTTTGAAGCGGTCGGCGTCGATCAGGCCGAGGGCCAGCGGCGTGCCGTTCCGGGAGCGGCGGAGCAACTCTTTGCGGGCGATCAGATCGATGGCCCGGCGGTTCGGCAGCGCCGTGAGCGGATCGGTGAGCGCCATTTTCTCGAGGATCTGGTTCGACGCCCGGAGTTCCTGCGTCCGCTCGGCCACGCGCTTCTCGAGCTGCTGGTTCAGCGTGCGCAGTTCTTCCAGGAGCTGGTCGTGGCTCCGGGCCAACAGCAACCCCTTCGCGACGTCTTTGAGGTGCGCGAGGAGGTCTTCGCCGCGCCACGGCTTCAAGATGAGCCGGTCGATGTGGCAGCAGTTGATGGCCTCGGCGGCGTCTTGGAGTTTGGCCGTGCCGGACAGCAGGACGCGGGACGTTTGCGGCGAAACACGCCGGACCCATTCGAGCAGGCCCAAGCCGCTGGCATCGGGGAGCTGCAAGTCGGTGAGGACGATGTCGACCGGCCGGTTCGAGACGATGCCCTTGGCCTGCTCAGCCGTACTGGCCGTGAACACTTCGAAGTCGTGGCCGAGCTGGCGCACCAAGAGCGAGAGGATCGACGGTTCGTCGTCCACAACCAACACCGAACATTTGTAACGGGCTGCGCCCATCTGAACTGCCATTCCGGGCGAAATAGCGGGTGGGGGGAATTCCAAACGGTTGAATACGACCAAGACCCAGCCTCCATGCGGGGAACCCCATTTTCGGGGTTGGATTGTTCACGCAGCAGTGAACCCTCGAAGCGTAGTTTACTTTTTTGCGAGCCCCAGTCGGTTTTCCAGAAAGAATCAGAATAAATTGCCAATTTCACGACAGTACCGATTTTGAGGCCGGAATCGAATCGGCCGGAAAATGCGAATTGAACGCTCTCCCCGAGTCGCCATTTGGCAGAGGGGACGAGCTGGGAAGAAAAAAACGACCAATTTCCAAATGAGTCGCTTGATCGATGGCGAGCGGGTGGTTACAATCCGTCTATTGAAAGTGAAGGGGACATGAACGCCTCAACACTGGCGAAGTTGGCCACCGGCCTCCGTTGCTCGACCCCACTGGCAGCCGCGTTGGGACCCCGTCTCCCCCCTGCCCCTTGCCTCCGGCATTTCCGGGTCGAGCCTCACGGACGCGCACGGAAATCCGAACCGCAGATTTTTAGCGGGTGGATTGGGTCTCCGTCAGGAATGTATGGATTCCGTTGAGGGCGTACACCCGCTTCGCCGATGCTTCGGATTCGTGCGGCCGTTGCGAACCGCAAACTGGTCGCCGAGTTCGGGCATCCTATCCCCGGACGTCACGCGTGCATCGGACGCACCCCGACCGAACGGATTCGGTCACCCAGATAGCCGGCCCGTGGCCGTGCTCGGGTACGCGTTTCGTCCGGCCATCGCCATTGCCTTTTGGGGGAAACACCATGCCCGCCGCCGCACGACGGACCCGCCATGTTCCGTCGGCCAAAGTGACGGACGAAACCGTCGTCACCACGTTCTCGTCCGACCTCCTTACACCCGAAGAAGAGCGGGAGCTACTCACCAGCTTCTGGGATTGCAAGAACGAACTCGTGCGCGTGCTACTGAGGCACTTCCCCGACCTGCGGGCCGTGCGCCCGCCCCTCGAACCTTGGCCGATGGCCCAGTTCATCCGCGATAACTGCACCGACCGCACCCGCGAAGTGCTCGCCGTCCGCCGCCTGCACACGCGCTACGTCCACTACAAACACCGGCTCGCCAGCGCCAACATCCGCCTCGCGGCCCACGTCGCTAAGCGCTTCCGCCACCACAGCCTCGCCTACACCGACCTGTTGCAAGAAGCCGTTTGCGGTCTCATGCAGGCGATCGACCGCTTCGACGTGTCGCACGGCACCCGCCTGGCCACCTACGCCACCTGGTGGATCCGCCAGACCCTGCAAATCGCCGTCGCCCGCCAGAGCCACTTGGTCAGCCTCAGCCCGCACCACTTGCAGGAACTCGGCCTGCTCCAGCAGGAATCGGAAGCGCTCGCCCACGGCGGCAAGCACCTCCCGACCCCGCAGGAACTCGCCACCCGCACCGGCAGCAGCCTCGAGCACCTGAATCACCTGCAAACGGCCACCCGCACCCCCGTCAGCTTGAACGCCGTCCTCGACGACGACAGCGATTTCAAATTGACCGAAGCGATGCCCGACACGCAGACGTTGACGCTCCACGAGAACAACGAACGCCAAGAAGCGCTGAAGTTCCTGATGGAAAACCTCCGCCCCCGCGAGCGGAAAGTCCTCGACCTCCGCTTCGGCCTCACCGGCAGCGGCACCCACAGCCTCCGCCAAATCGGTCATCTGCTCCGGATCAGCAAAGAACGAGTCCGCCAGATCCAGAACCGGGCGCTCGAGAAACTCAAAGCCAACGCCGAACGCGTCGGCTGGGAGCCGACCTTGCTGTTGGAGTAG
>JANXTU010000551.1 GCA_025352235.1 Fimbriiglobus sp. | reverse complement strand
AGCAAACTCCTCGCCAAAACCTCCTTGGCTTTGTCGAACTCGGGTTGCCATAGGATCTCGGGCGACCCATCCCGCATGCAGTCGCGGATCTTCTCGAGCGTGTTCCGGGCCATGTGCGGACACTTGTTGCAAGCGCAGGTGATCCCCGGCACGCCGAGGTACTTGTGCTGCGGGAAGCGGCTTTCGAGCTGCCACATCATGTTTGGTTCGGTCGCCACGAGGAACGTCGTCGGGTTTTTGTGTTTGCCGACGTGCAGGATCATCGCCTCGGTCCCGCCGATGAACTCGGCGTGCTCGAGGATGTTCCGCGGGCACTCCGGGTGGGCGATCACCGTGGCCCCCGGATTCGTTCGCTTCATCTTCACGAGATCGTGGACGCTGAAGATTTCGTGCACCATGCACGAGCCGTCCCAGAGGATCATCTTCCGGCCCGTCACCTCTTCCAAGTAGCGCCCGAGGTGTTGATCCGGCACGAAGAGGATTTCGTGATCCGCCGGGACGCGGTTCCGCACGACATCTTCGGCGTTGCCCGAAGTCACGATCCAATCGCTGAGGGCCTTCACCTTCGCGCTGCTGTTGATGTACGTGACGGTCTGGAACTTCCGCCCGTTCTCGCGGAGCATCTCTTGGTAGTTGAACAGCTTCTCGGGCGGGCAGCTATCGACGAGGCTGCACCCGGCCTGCAAATCGGGCAGCAGAACCGTTTTGCTCGGGTTGAGCATCTTGGCCGTCTCGGCCATGAAGAGGACGCCGCAGAACACGATGACCGGCGTCTCGACCTTCGTCGCTTCGCGGGCCAGTTTCAAACTGTCGCCGGTGATGTCGGCGATCTCTTGGATCTCCCCCTCTTGGTAGTAGTGGGCGAGAATCGTCGCGCCGATCTCCTTCTTCAGTTCGAGGATTTCGGTGGTGATGTCGTCGAGTACGGCCGGCATGGCGGTTCCCTTGTTTTGGTGTGGCGTAGGGCGAACCCACGGAATTCGGATACAGAGTCATTGTATTCCGTACGGCCCTGCGGAGCGCACTCGCTCCCGTATGGGTGTAGCAACCATTCTTGGAGTTTGCGTGGCACCCGAAATCGGACGGAACTCCTTGCGGCGCTAGGTCGTTCCGAAAGTCGGACGTCATTCCACGATTGGGTGGGTGGGTAGACGCTGGAATGACGACTCCAAGAATCGTTGCCACATTCTCCCGTATGTTAACCGGTCAACCCGAAGCGGGGAACGCCATGCGGTCAGTCGTATTCGTGCAGGGGGGCGGGGTCGGGATCGACCAAGAAGCGTCCGTCCGAGCGATCCTCCGCGCCGTCGGGGCCGCCGTCGAATTCGAAGTCATCCCGGCCGGTCGCGCGGCGGTGGAACTCGGCAGGAAGCCGCTCAGCCCGGAATTGTTCGAGGCCATCCGCCGAACCGGCGTCGCCTTGAAAACAAAGCTCCTCCAGCCCATGGGGGCCCCGACGCCCACGGCCCACGGGCCGGTGGCGCCGCTGTATTCCAACATCGAGTTCCGCCGCCGGCTCGGGCTGTTCGCCTCGACGCGGCCGGTGCGCAACCTCGCGGGGTTGCCGGCGCGCTTCCGCGATGTCGACTTTCATATCGTCCGCGAAATCACCGAAGACTTGTACGCCACGACTGAACACGAAATCATCCCCGGCGTCGTGCAGAGCTTCAAGGTCGTGACCGAAGTCGCCTGCCTGCGCTTCTTCCGCTATGCCTTCGCCCTCGCCGAACGGCTGGGGAAGAAGTCGATCCACTGCATCCACAAAGCGAACATCCTCAAGATGGCCGACGGGTTGTATCTCAATTGCTTCCGCCATGTCGCCGCCGACTACCCGCGCATCGCCGCGAAGGATTTGATCGTCGATAACACCTGCATGCAGCTCGTGAGCAAGCCGCAACAGTTCGAAGTCCTCGCCGCGGGCAATTTGTACGGCGACCTGCTCAGCGACCTCGGGGCGGGCCTCGTCGGCGGCATCAGCGCGACCTCGGCCATCAATGTCGGCGACGGCGTGAAGGTCTACGAGGCGGTCTTCGGCGCCGGCTACGAGACCGTCCCGCCGGGGCGAGCCAACCCGCTGCCGTTGATTCTGCCCGCCGTGGAGATGTTGAAGGATTTCGGCGATGCGGCGAACGCGCACAGGATCATCACGGCCGTGGAGGCGGTCCTCTCGGACGGCTCGGTCCGACCTTCCGATTTGGGCGGCCGCGCCGGGACGGCGGAGTTCACGGAGGCGATCGTCGCCCGGTTGTGAACCGCCGCAGAACTGGTAAAATCTCAATCGTTTCCATTGTCCACGGTCGCCAGCACCATGCCCCATCCGTACCGCTTGATCGACGAAGCCGCAATCCCCAGCCCGTCGCTCATTTTCTTCCCGGACATCATCCGGCGGAACATCGCCGAGGTCATCGCCATGGCCGGCGGACCGGGGCGGTTGCGGCCGCACTGCAAGACCCACAAGACGGTCGAACTCGCGAAGCTGCAACTGGCCGCGGGGGTGTTGAAGCACAAGTGCGCGACCATCGCCGAAGCCGAAATGCTGGCCATCGCCGACGCGCCCGAAGTCTTGATCGCCTACCCGCTCGTCGGGCCGAACCTCCACCGTTTCGCCAAGTTGATTCGGAAGTACCCGCGCACCGAGTTCGGCGCCATCGCCGATGACCCGGCGATGGTGAAAGCGCTCTCCGAAGTCCTCGCGTCGCAAGGGTTGTCGGCGGAGATCCTCGTCGATCTCAACGTCGGCCAAGACCGCACCGGCATCGACCTCGCCGGGGCTGCGGAGTTGTACCCGCTCCTCGTGCGCAGCCCCGGTTTGCGCCCGGGCGGCTTCCACGTCTACGACGGGCACAACAACATGGAGCACCACGAGGACCGCGAAGCGGCCGTGCGAGCCCTGCTGACCCCGGTGCTGGCGCTGCGGGCGAAGTTGGAACGCGCCGGTTTTCCGGTGCCGCGCGTCGTCTGCGGCGGGACTCCGAGCTTCCCGATTTACGCGACCATCCGCGATGTGCCGGGGCTCGAATGTTCCCCCGGCACCTACGTCTTGCAAGACTACGGCTACGGTAGCAAATATGCCGACCTCGGCGCGATCACCCCGGCGGCGGTGCTGCTGACCCGCGTCATCAGCAAACCGACGGCCAACCGCGTGACCCTGGACCTCGGCACCAAGGCCGTCGCCAGCGACCCCCCCGCCGGGAAGCGCGTCCACTTGTTGGAGTTCGCCCCGCACACCCCCGTCGGCCATAACGAAGAACACTACATCGTCGAGACCGCGCACGCCGACCGCTACCGGCCCGGCGATGTCGTCTACGCCCTCCCCGCCCACATCTGCCCGACGGTGGCTCTGCACAAGGAAGCGCTGATCGCCGAGAACGGGTTGATCACGGGCACCTGGCCGATCCTCGCCCGAGACCGGGTGCTAACGGTGTGATGTCCATCCTCAAATTTTTTCATCTTCGCACTTGACCGGCCCCCCCGTTCCGGTTAGCTTCCGCAAATCTTCTTGATGATCAGCCATGGATGGCCGCCATGATTCCCCGCGCCGGTTGGCCCGCTGGTTCTCGGGGACGGGTCATCGCCGCGCCGGCGAAGGTTAACCTGTTCCTCGAATTGTTGAACAAGCGACCCGACGGCTACCACGAACTGCAGACCCTGCTCGCCCCCATCGACCTATACGATACCCTCGAAATTCAGCCCCGCGACGACGGCGAACTCGCCTTGACCTGCGATGCCCCCGGCATCCCGACCGGACCGGCGAACCTCGTCTGGAAGGCGGCTGCGGCGCTCCGCACGGCCTTCGGAGTGACCGAGGGCGCGTCGATCCGACTGACGAAGCGCATCCCGCACGAGGCGGGTTTGGGCGGCGGCTCCTCCGACGCCGCTTCGGCGTTATTGGCACTCAATGTCGTCTGGAATCTGAATCGATCTATCGAAGACCTCGCCCCCGTCGCCGCGAAGATCGGGTCCGATGTCGCGGCATTTCTGCACGCGGGGCCGACTTGGTGTACCGGTCGCGGGGAGATCGTCGAATCGATACCGGCCGCGAAGCCGCTCGACCTCGTCATCGTCAAACCCCCCTTCGGGCTGAGCACCGCCGAGGTCTACCGTAACGCCCGCCTTCCGCAAACGCCCACCCCCGGCGCGGCGCTCCGCACCGCATTGGCGACCGGAGACGCCGTGGCCGTCGGCCGCTTGACGCACAACCGCTTGCAGCCGCCCGCGTTCGCCTTGCAACCGCTGGCGAACTGGGTATACGACGCACTCTTGGCCCAAAGCCCGCTGAGCGCGCTGCTCTCCGGGAGCGGCTCGTGCGTCTTCGCGCTGGCGCGGGATCGAGCCGATGCCCGCCGGATCGCGACGCAGACCGGGCGGGAGTTGGCCACCCGCGTGCCCGACTGCAAGCTGTTTGTCGTCCGAACGCTGGTCGGATCGCGTTGAATCGAACACCGAGATTTTAAACCATCCGCAACGGAGTGCCCCGATGACGATCACCGAAGTCCGAATCAAACTGTGCGAGCAAAACAGCGAACGCCTCATGGCGTTCTGCAGCGTCACCTTCGACAACGCCTTCGTCGTCCGCGATTTGAAGATCATCGAAGGGACGCGCGGGTTGTTCGTGGCGATGCCGAGCCGCAAACTCACGGACCGCTGTACGGGCTGCTCGTGCAAGAACCACCTGCGGTCGCGCTTTTGCAACCAGTGCGGCGGTCGCCTCGACGAGACCCGCGCCATCCGCGATCACGACGGCCGGGCCAAGCTGCACGCCGACATCGCCCATCCGATCCACGCCGCCTCGCGGGAATTGGTGCAATCGGCCGTGGTGAAGGCTTTCGCCGACGAGCGCGAACGCTTCAAACTCCCCGGCTACCAGTGCCGCTACGACGAAATCGACGCCGGGGATTTCGAAGACGTCCCCGCGAGCTACGCGGCGATGGTTCAAGAGATCGGCAAGCAGGTGAAGGCCCACGGCGGCCAACCGGCCCGCGGCCCGCACCTCAGCGCGCCGCATCTGGTCGCGGTCGCCGCCGGCTTCGGCGCCGGGATCGAGTGACCGACCGGCCGAATTGAACCCTGTCGAATCCGAGCGGACCGCCGTCCCGCTCGACGGCGTATTCCCAGTCGGTCGATTCCGGAAGATGGCGACCTCGGGTAAGACCGGGGCGCCGTCGCCATCTCCCCATTTTACCCGGCTTGACGGGAACCAACCGCGCCGATTCTTCCAACGGAAGAGGTGACACCCCCCGCTGGAAGCATTTGGACGAATTGGAACAATCGGAAGTCCGTTGGGAAGATCGGTCGATGGGCCAAGTCTGACAAGGATTTGCGGCGATTCCACACCGAGGGAAACTCGATTGAAACGGCGTCCGTGTTGGACGAATTGACGTTCGCGATGGCCGGACGATGGTGTTTGGCCTCTCCGAAGCGGGGCCGGGGGGTGAGGTCTCCGTTGGAAGTTCCGACACGACAATTGCCAGAAAGATTTGGCACACCCCTCCGCCGCGTCGGAGTCCGGCGCGGCGGAGGGCGCATCAAGCCGATCTGGATTGACCGCAACGATCCACAGCGGCTTTCGCTTGTTTAGAGCGGACATCACGTTTTCGTAGCGGTCCAGTTTTCTCTTCGCCCCAACGGGGCCGACGTCGGGCAAGACGGCCCCTTCAGGGCGAAAAAGAGAGGTCGTCGGTACCTGGGGCTTCCGCCCCAGGCTGTATCAGTCGGCCCCGTTGGGGCGAAGAGAAAATTGGACCGCTACGAAAACGTAATGTCCGCTCTAACTATGTTTCTTCGTTTCAAATGGCGGGGGTTCTTCGACTCCACGCCTCACCGCCGCGCGACCACGGTGTTCCGCAATGTTCCCAGGTGCTCGATGGCGAGTTCTACGGCGTCCCCCGGTTGCAACCAACCGCC
>JANXTU010000488.1 GCA_025352235.1 Fimbriiglobus sp. | reverse complement strand
TCTCGTCGTCATCGCCATCATTGCGATTCTGATCGGCTTGCTTTTGCCCGCCGTGCAGGTTGCGGTAAAACCGACAACCGCGTAGCCGGAACCGTGACGATCGGCCCGACCCCGCTCGAGAGCGGTGTCGTCCGCTTCGCGTCCGTGTCCGGTCCGGCCGTGGCCGCGACAGTCAGCGAGGGCAAATACGGTGCGCAGCTTCCGGCCGGGAAATACACCGTGACGGTGGAAGCGACGTCCCCACCGGGCGGGAACTCCGGCACGAGCGACGACCGCAGCACGACCAAAGCGTTGGCGAAGATCCCCGAAAAGTACAAAAGCGGCGTGTCGATCGACATCGCCGGCCCGAACCCCGCCTTGGATTTCGACTTGTCGAAATGATGTCAAACGTGCTTCGCGACCGGTTGGAAGAACGGCGCGAAGTACGGCCAATACCCCCACATCACGAAGCCTTCCAGCGCCAAGAAAATCAAACCCATCGGCGGGCCGCTCAGCCTCACCATGAAGATGTCCCAGAAGGCGATGTTCAACGTGATCGGCACGAGGACCACGAGGCCGAGCGGGGTCAGCCGACCGCTGAGCAGTAGCACCGCACCGACCAATTCCAGCACTTTCACGGCGTCGAAAAAGTGCGTGGCGATCATGGCGCCCATAAACTTCAAGGCGTTCTCATCCGTCGGCGCATCCGCTATCGGGAGCTTCAGGAAGTAAGCGATCGCGGCGAAGGCGAACTGGATGCCAACGAGAATGCGGACGACGAGTACGGCCCATTTCATGGCGATGCCCCGACTGCGGTGATAGTGGAGTCCTATTTCAATTCGATCTGCGCCGCGTTGAGGACTTCGCCCGTGGCGTCGTCTTGGATGAACGCGACGATTTTCAGATTCTGCAAAGCGAGCGGGCGATCCGCACGCGGGAACGGGCTATCGTTCTTGGCGAAATCATCGAGGTACTTGGCGAGCAGGCCTTTCACGTCCGCGATGTTCACTGCCACGCTTTGCTCTTGGATTTTCTTCGTCAGGGCGAAGCCCTTCGGCCCCCCCGGCATCGCCCGGACGACCTGCTGGTGGTAGCGGACGCCGTTGCCGCCGGCGTAGCGCACGCGGTCTTCGGTGAGCGCGAACCGGAGCATGATCTTCTCGCCCGGCTTTTCGAGGTCGGACACGGCCGCCTTGATGGATATGCCTTTGTCGTCCTTCGTCGCGGTGAGCGCGATCCTCGCCGACGGGGCTTTCTCCAAGGCGTCGTCGATGGCCGTGCGGAACTCGCCGTACTTTTTCTTGGCCCCGTCGACCCGCCCGCCGCCCTCGCCGACGGGAGTTCCGTTGAGCAAGAACGTCGGTGCGCCGCCGATCTTTTTGGCGTAGAAGTTCTCGACGCGATCCATGCCGTCCGGGCTGGTCAGCGGGTCGGGACCGGGGACGTGGAAGTGGTACTGCAAGAAAATCGCGTCGGACGGCTTGTAGGTTTTCAACAGGCCGTCGAAGGCGACATCGACGGCGACGCAGGGTGGGCACTCGGCGCCGGTGAAGACCTCGACGAGGGCGACGCGGTCGCTCTTCGCCTTGCGGCCCGCGAACGCCGGCGTCTCAAACTTCAGCATCGTTTTCTCGTACTCGGCTGCGTCGCGGGTTTCGAGCTTCGCCAAGATCGCGGCGTACTTCTTAATTTCGTCGAGCTTGTTCGCTTTCGCCAAAATCTTGCCGAGGGATTCGTATACGGCCATTTGCAGCGCGGCGGGGTCGGTGTCGGCGAGCATGCGTTCGGCCCGGCGGACTTGAGCGAGGGCGACCTCGGCGAAGCCGTCTTGATCGACGAACGCGTCGGCGAGGCGCAGGGCCACGGTCCGTTCCCAGCGCGGCCCGTAATTCGCCGCGACCTTGGCGAGCTTATCGGCGATGCCGCGGGCCTCTTCGACTTTCAGTTTCTTCTCCGCCGCCTTGCCCGCGAGCAGGAACCCGGCGTCGAAGAATTCGCCGCCCGTTTCGAGCTGGGCGAAATCTTCGCGGGCCAGTTCGAAGGCGTCGGTGAGCTTCTTCAACTTGGAGGGGTAAAGCTCGACGAGCTTGAGCGCCCCGCCCCCTTGGCTCAAGGAACCGACGAGCTTCTTGCCGTCTTTGGCGAGGGCGCCGTCGAAGTTCAAAAACTCCCGCCCTTGGATTTCGAGGGCGAACGTCACGGCGTCCCCATTGACGGTCAACGCGGTGATCTTCGGTTCGACGCGGGTCGGCTGCGAAGCGCCGATATAGTCGCCGACCCATTTCTTCTCCGACTCGGAGAACAGGAACAGCATCGTGATGGTGGTCTCGCGGTTCTCCGCGCGCTCGGTGAAGCGGTATTTCCAGTTGCCGGCGGGACCGCCATCGGCGCGTGCGGCGGGGGCCAATAGCGCCGCGAACAGGGCGACAGCGAGACATCGGTATCGGGGTGGCATGGCGGAGGTTCCTAGACGCGAAAGCGATTGGATCACGATACCCGATGATCCGGTTCAACTGAAGAATTCGGAGACGCGGAGGCTGAAGCCGGGGATGACCTCGCCGCCGTCGACGGTATCGGCCGGGCCGTATTCGATGCCTTTGAGGGAACCGGAATAGACGACAACCGACTTTGTGTCCGGATTGACGACCCAGATCAGTTTGACTCCGGCCGCGAGGTACTCACGGACTTTTTCCCGAACTTCGGTCATTCGGTCGTCTGGGGAAAGAACTTCCACGGCGAGTTCGGGGGCGAATTCCGAATAGGTCTCCGGAAGGAAAGGCATTCGCTCGAGGCTGTAGAAGCAGAGGTCAGGACCGCGAACCGTATCCGGATCCCTCTCGACGATCACCCCCGTATCATTGCTGAGCACCCAGCCGAGGTTGTGCAATTCGACAAAGGTCCCTAGCCGGCGATCAATTTTGGAGCAGATGTGCCCATGTCGGGGTTTGGGACGAGACAATTCGATAACCTCCCCTCTCACGAGTTCGAGCATTGATCCATCAAATGGTTCTGGGATGCGCGCGAATTCAACCGCGGTGATCAGTTTGATAGCGACCGCAGACATGATGCCCCTCCATTGGAAGACGCGGCCGATTACCACCCGTAACCGAGGCTGCGCAACTGCGTTTGCAACGATTCCGTCCAAGGGTAAATGCTCGGCTGGGTGGGGTTGGTCACGGCCTCGTACCCGGGGGAACGCGGGAGTCCAGCGATGCTGTACGTCGCGTTGTCGCGGGTCACGAGGGGCAGCAGGTACGTCCCGGGGCCGGGGAAGCCTTGGCCCGGCACCCCCGCTTGCGGGAGGTTTGCCACGTCGATCTCCGCGCCCATCGCCGGGCCGTTGGCTCCGATGCGCTGGGCGACTTTGACCCGGCTCGCCGGTTTGCCGTCGGCGCCGGAGACGTCCGCGACCACCAAGACGTTCGCTTCGGTCAGTTGCGCCCGCGATACCGGTGTCACTCGACCTTTGTCGAAGACGGCCAAGGATAGCCAGACCAGCCAACCGAGGAAGGCCGCCGCTGCGACGTACAGGCGAATCCGCGCACCGGTCATGATTTCCCCTTGGCCGGCTTGTGCGGGACGGTCGTCAATTCGAACCCTTCACGCAGGGCGGCATCGATGTCGAACAGTTCGTGGAAGTCGTCGGGGACGTCGCGCTCGGACTTGCTGAGCCGTTCGCCTCGGATGAGGTTGAAGACGATGTTCCCCATGTCGTCGGTCTTGCGGATGTTCCAGTGGCGGAAGACCACCGGAGCCATCATGCCGAATTCCCGCACGGCCATGTCGCAGGCCCCGCGCAGCAACTCGGCCCCGCTCACATGGTAATCCGTCTGGGGGTCGTCTTCCTCACGCGGGGAGCGGTCCAGCAAGTCCTGCGTGAACGACACGGCTTCGCATAGGAATTCGTACGCTTCGACCGGGTAGCGCGCATCGTCCCGGATGAGGTCGTACAGTTTTTGTTCCACCGTGAACACTCCGAGCGGGGACCGACTTCGCCACGTTACAGCTTCGTCAACACATCGTCGGCCAACACCGGTTGGCGCCGGCCGTCTTCAAATTCCACCAGTAGTCGCCGGGCGAGGATTTCCTGAGCCAGCACCTTCCCTTGACCGCTCTTGGTCAGCACGCGGCTGCCGATCGGCGGCAACTCCATCTGGTGCGCTTCATAGACGTCTTGCTCGAAGCGCAGGCAGCACTTCAACCGGCCGCACCGACCGGAAATCTTATTGGGGTCGAGCGTCGATTTCTGCAATTTCGCCATCCGCATCGACACCGGCGGCATCACGATCATGAACGAATTGCAGCAGACGGGCTGACCGCAGTCGCCGTAATCGGCGAGTAGTTTGGCCTCGTCGCGCACGCCGATTTGCCGGAGTTCGATGCGGGCGTGGAACTCGCGGGCCATGCTTTTGACGAGTTCGCGGAAGTCGATGCGGATCTCGGACAGAAAGTAGAAGATGACCCGTTCGCCGCCGAAGAGGTGCTCGACGTCGGCGATTTGCATCGCGAGGCGGTGCTCGCGGATCAACCGCGTGGCGATGTCGTACTCGCGCTTCTGCGCTTCTGCGATGTTCAGCATCTGCTGCCGGTCGGTCTCGGTGGCGCTCCGCAGAATCTGCCCGTGGGTCGGCTCGGGAATCACCGCGACGGTTTGCGGCGTGGCCAAACAGAGGACGGTGCCGACTTCTTGGCCGCGGTCCGTCTTGAGGATCACCGTCTGTTGGCGGTTGAAGCCGGCCTGCGAAAACGTAGTGAACTCGCCGACGTAGCGCATCGCCCCGTGTCGGACGAGGTACGACACGGTCGGCGGCAGGCCGGGCTGGGCGAGTTTCTGGCTCATGGTGGACATCTCGGCACAACGTCACGCGTGCAATTCAACGACATCCTTTTCTCGCAAGATATGATCTCGGCCGACGGTTTGCCCGTCGAATGCGCCCGAGCCCCAGACGCGGGCCGACTTCACCGTCTCTTCGAGGTCGTTGTGGACGTACCCCGCGAACTCGGCCACGGTGCTGCCGACGGGGCAGGTGAACGGCGCCGCCAGGTCCGCCGGCTTGCCCGGTTGCTTCGTGTAAATGCGTTGAACCTTGAGCGAGTCGAAGATCGCCTTCCGCAATTCCGGCAACCCGGCCCCCGTCTCGGCGGACAGAATGACCACCGGAAAGCCGGACGCGGCGATCCACTCTTGGGCCATCTCCAATCGGATGTCGGCGGCTTCGTCGTCCCGCTTCGCGGCGACGAGAATCGTCCGCAGGTAGTAGGTCGTCGGGTCGTCGTCCGCGGGGAGTTCCGGCACGGGCATCCGCCGCGCGGCCTTCAGACGGTCGAGCGTCGCCTGCGTCGCGGCCGGGCCGTCGTCGTCCGCGAGATCGAGGAACAGCACCGCGGCGTCCGCCGAGCGCGTGAGGTCGGTGATGAACGGTTCATAGGCGTCGGCCGTGATCGGCGGCAGGTCGATCAATTGGACGCGGATATCGTCGTAATCCATCATGCCGGGGATCGGCTCCCGCGTGGTGAACGGATACGGCGCAATCGCCGGTGACGCCTTCGTCAGCTTCGACAACAGCGTCGATTTCCCCGCGTTCGGCGGCCCGAGGAACACCACTTGCCCGGCGCCTTGCTTGGTGAATTTGAACGACCCCGGCGCGGCCTTCTTCGGCCCCGACTTCGCCGTTTCGATCTCGTCGGTCAGCTCGCTGATCTTGCACTTCAAGATCACCTGGACCTTCTCGCTCGCCTTGTGCTTGGGTAGCAGCACCCACATCTCGCGCAGGGCGACGAGCTTCTCCTCGGCCGTCTTGGCCTTCTTGTACCGGGCGTCGGCGTCGTGGTAATGCGGGGGCAGATTGACCGCCATCGGGGCAGGCTCCGGGTGTGCGTTTCGCAAAGGGTATTGTGCGGGCCGGGGCGGGATGTGTCCATCGCGACTTGGGGGCTGGAACCCCGGAAAATGGTTTCGGCGCGATTCCCCCCACCCCCCGGCGAAACCATTTCCGAATTCGGGTAGAACCGATGCGCGCCAACGGTTTACGTCCGATTTCGACACCCGCGATGCCCGCCGAAACCATTTTGGAACCGGACGCGCGGGGTGCGGGATCGCCCGACTTCCGGTACACAACCGCGATGGGCGGAACCACTTCAAGGAACTGCTCGACGACTCGAAAAGCAAAGGCCGCGGATCGGGACGGCCAGTTCCGGCACATCAACGGGCGGGCGAAGGCGCGGCGGCACCGGGGCGAGCCGGCGATCTCGGTCGATACCAAGAAGAAGGAAGTGCTGGGAAACCTGAAGAACGCCGGGGAGACGTACCGGCCGAAGGGCGATCCGCGGAAGGTGAAGACGCACGACTTCCCCGACCCCGAACTGGGCAAGGCGGTGCCCTACGGCGTCTAGGCCGAATAAGTAAAAGGGTGCATGCAAACTCTATTTCGAAGTTCTCGTCGGTGCCTTTGCACTTTTTTCTGCTTTATCGATGGCCTCTATTGCCTTATTGGCATCGATTCTAGGCCTCAAGCTCTGAGCTCGTAGACGAGCTTCGCTATACTTACCTTCCTGAAGCAATTTCTGCACATCCTGATGCACTCTAGGCCGTGTTGATTGAACTTGCGAACTCTGGTAAAGCCCCGGCCGGATACTGGGCAAACCGGGGGAGCAGGATGCGTCGCCACGAGATTCCGCAGGGCCAATGGGATCGGATCGAGGGTTTGCTCCCGGGTCGTCGCGGAGGCCACGGCGGGGTGGCCAAGGACAATCGCGGGTTCATCAATGCCATCTGGTACCTCGCCAAAACCGGGGTGCCGTGGCGGGATTTGCCGGAGCGGTTTGGCAAGTGGGACACGGTGTATCACCGTTTCAACGAGTGGTGCCAGAAGGGGGTTTGGCAGCGGGTGTTCGAGGCCGTGCGCGAACCCGATCTCGAA
>JANXTU010000487.1 GCA_025352235.1 Fimbriiglobus sp. | reverse complement strand
CGTCCGTCGTCTGACCCCACTTCTGCACGTCCGGCCGGATCATCTCTGACCCTCCTCAAAACAAAGCGGCGACTCGTCCCGATACGTTACCTCAGGCCAAGCCATTGCGAAACTCCAGTTCTCATCTCAGACTGGGTTTAGTTGCAAGCACTTTTCGGTTTTTCTAAACGATTGTTGAATCCGTGGGCACGGAGGCAAGGGCCAGCAGATTCGATAATGCGGTTTCCGTGGCCCCTTCGTGGCTGGCGTCGTGGTCGGCGTAGGTTTGCAGGGTGGCGTGGTAGGCCTTGATCGGCGCGGCATCCGGTTTCAGCTTCTTCGGCGTCATGCGCCATCTCGGCGGAGTGGTTCTACGATTCGAGCAAGACAACGCTTGAAGGTGCTATTCCGATCTTTCCCAGATGAACGCCTCTGGGAACACGAATCGGCTGTGAGGCACAGAGTACCCGGGCTACGGGCTGCAGTCAACAAATTTCGTGCCCGGCTGATGTCTCGACCAGGGTCGGACAGCCCGCGAACTCACGGACAAGTTCTACCGCGAGTACCGCACGCTCCGCGGAACCATGTTCGGGGAACTCTGCAAACACAACCCGGCCGAACACCGGCCGGCGATCCTCAGAACAGACATAGCCGAGCGTAGCGAGGATTGGGGTAGAGGGCATTCCTATTTCACCTTCACTTCAATCAACTGCTGTTCCCCGGCGGCTTTGGTGCGGAAGGTCGATTCCAACTTCCCGACGAGCAGCTTGTATTCGCGATCCGGGAGTAGGTCGAAGGTCAGGAAGTCGTTGGTATCGGCGGACTCGTCCTTGGATTGGCCAGTTCGTTTGTCGACCGTCGCCGTCTCCTTCACGCGCTGGCCATCCGGCCCCGTCACGCGGATCATCACGCGGACCAACTTCGGGTCGAGCTTTACCTTCGTGTAACGGTCGGTGATGTTCACCGCGCTCACGTCCTTTTGACCCGGCGCCCAGACGAGCGGGAAGGGCGTCTTCGTCTGCGCGAAGCTCACGGCGTAGATGGAATGCTCGGGTTTATCCTTCTGGGCCTTGGACGCATCGCCGACGAACCAGCCGCGGTCGAGCCCTTTCGGGTCAGGTTCGCAAGCGCCGGTGAAGTGCCAATCGCCGTCCCAGATTTCGAGCCATGTGTGGTTGCCGCGCTTGTCGCTCCAGTTGGGCGTGCCGACGACGCGGGTCGGAATGCCGACCGCCCGGCAAGCATCGCTCAGCAAGATCGACAAGCCGGTGCAGGAGGCTTTGCCCTGGCCGATCGATTCCTTCGGGCTTTGGTTCGGCAGCTTGCGTTGCGTCGAATAACCGACCTTGAGCTTCGGGAAGAGTTCGGCGTTCAGTTTCATCACCGCTTCGGTGGCGGTCTTGCAGCCCTTCACCAAAGGTGCGGCGAGGTCGTAGAGTTCTTGCCGCCACGGGTCGCGCGATTCGTCGACGTTGGCGTACGGTAGGACGTTGTTGAAGAAGAGGTCGTCCGGGACGGTCTTCGCCCACGGGAACTCCTTGCGGGTCTTGTAGGCCAACTCCGCGTTTTGCAGCAGGAACTCGGCCTTCAGCGTCCGGAGGTCTTTCTCGGGCATGTTCACCAAGAGGAATTGCATTCCGGCGTGTTGAACTTCGGGCGTCGTTCGGATCGCCTTCTCGATTTCCGGGCGGTTGCCCTTCGCCAGCGGGAGTCGACCGGTGATTTCTTCGGTCGGCCATTCGGCGGCGTCGGTGAATGCCGTGCTGATTACGAATAGGGCGACGGCGATAATCGGTTTCATAGATAGGCCTGTGCGAACATGGTATGGGGCCTGGCAATCTTATGGGAATCGATTATTATTCTGAAGTTCGACAACTAGATCACCCTGGCTGAATCCCCCCGCCAGGGGTGCGGGTGGATTCGCCAAGTTCACACGTTCAGCGGGCGAACGCGATCCCGAAGTGTTGGCGAAGCTGCGGGACCGGCGCTGCCAGAAGGCCGAACCGGAGATCGCCACGGCGCTGGACGGCCGTTATCGGCCGGAGCACCTGAGCGAGTTGCGGTCGTGCCTATCGATGTGGGAGAGGTACCAAGAGGTGATCGCCGCACTCGACGGCGAGATCGACGGCCACTTGCGGACCATGCGGTGTCAGTCGGCGTTGCCGAAGCTGGCGACCAAGACGCGGGTGCGCGGGCGCAAGCCGCACGATCCGAAGTTCGATGTTCGCACAGCACTGTACTACGCCACCGGCGTCGACCTCACGGCCATCGAAGGGATCGACGAGATCCACGCGCTGACGCTGGTGAGCGAGCTCGGATCGGACTTCGCGAAGTGGCCGACGGGCAAGCACTTCGCCAGTTGGTTGGGGCTCTGTCCGCAGTTCAAAAAGACCGGCGGCAAGGTGCAATCGAGCCGGACGCGGCCGGGCAAGAACCGCGCGGCCTTGGCGCTGCGCCTCGCGGCGTGGAGTTTGATCCGCAGCAAGAGCTACTTGGGCGCGTACCTGCGGAGGCAGCGTTCGCGGATGGGTTCGCCGAAGGCGATCACGGCGACGGCGCACAAGCTGGCGCG
>JANXTU010000482.1 GCA_025352235.1 Fimbriiglobus sp. | reverse complement strand
TGCCCATTCCGACCGACAACCCCCGCTTTTTTCGACGGAGGTATTTTTCGCACTCGCCGTAAGTCTCGACCTGCACAAGTCATTCCGAAGAGTTGGTCGCTTTCCGACGGGAAATGTGCTTTCCGATGGGGGGTGGGTGCCGAGAGGTCGGAAAGGTATAAATGGGTATTACCGTTTCCACGACTCCTTGCAATGAAAAGCACTCCGGGATACCCTTGCCCTGTAGCCACACTCTGGAGCGGCCGTGCCCAACAGCCTCTTTTTCCAGTTCGAGCTCCCAAACCCGTCGGCGTGGTTCTACGCCACATTTGCGCTGGCGATGGCGGTTTTCTACCAATTCCAACGGTTCTTCTGCCTGCGGAACCTCGATCTGCTCGGCCTGTTCTTCTTCGCCCCCGGTTTCTTGCTCATCGAAGATGCTCACCGCTATTCGGCGGGGCAAACGCGCGATCCGTCGATCGCGTTTCTCGGCTACGTCTGGCTCATCGGCGCTTCGGGATTTTGGTTCGTCCGCTGCTTGCTCGATGTCACGGCGGTCAAGCGGCCGCGGGTCGCCGCGAACCTCAACACCCCCGGGCTGTTTTGGCTCGCGATGGCTCTGTTGATCGGCTTGAGTGTCCACGCCGCGACGAAAGCGGTCGATTCCGAACCGGTGGGGAAAAGCCCCGCCCCGCTGAACGGGGTCAAAGACGTCGCCGCGGAAGTCATACAACCCGACGCCCCGGCCGCGGCCAAAATCTTCGTCGGCCGGGCGGTCGCCATCGCCTGCCAAATCGCCGTCGTCGTGTTGTTGATTTTGATCGGTGCGATCCATTTCCGCGAACTCGCCACCGGGGCGGGGGCCGCGGCGCTCTATCTGCTTCTCCCCTTCACGCATTACCGGTTCGATCAGTCGCATCACGTCTGGCCGACGGCGCTGCTGCTCGGGGCGTTCCTCGGGTACCGCAAACCGGTCGCCGCCGGAATCCTCTTCGGCATCGCTGCGGGGACGTCGTTTTTCCCCATCGTCCTGTTGCCGGTCTGGCTGCAATTTTACCGCGGCCGCGGGCAGGGGATTTTCCTCGCGTGGTTCGCCGCCTTCGCCGCGCTCTGCTTGGCGGTGACGCTGCCCGCCCTCGCCTTCGGCGGCGACTACACCTCCGGCATCTGGCAGACGCTCAACCTCTCGGACTGGCAACCGTGGCGCGTCGCCAAGCTCGAGAGCATTTGGACCGGCGTCCATTGGGCCTACCGATTGCCCGTGTTCATCGCCTACGTCGGATTGGTTTTGACCTCGATGATTTGGCCGACGGCCCGCGACTTCGGCCAACTCCTCGCAGCGAACGCCGCACTGCTCATCGGCATCCAATTCTGGTTCGCCGACAACGGTGGGGCTTACGCGCTATGGTACGCTCCGCTGCTGATCCTCATGATTCTACGGCCGACGACCGTTGATCACGAACCGCCGGTGCCCAAGAGTAGAACGCTGCTCGGCTGGTTGCGCCGTCGGCGGACGCCGAACGTCGGCGCGATCCCGAGCCTCGCCGTTTGAATGAAGGAATCGACCGATGGCCCTGCGGATTCTGTTGATCGTGTCCATCGTCGCCATCATCGGCGCGGTGCCGCTATTGCACAAGGTCAACCGCGTGCGAACGGTGCGGAACCTGCGTATCGTCGATCCGAACGCGCTCTACCGAAGCGGCCAGATGAGCCCCGAAGCATTTGAACGCGTCGTGTCGGAGCGCGACATCCGGACGGTCTTCTCGATTCGCGATGCCCGCTTTTCGGCGAGCGAGCAAACTGACGATTTCGAACAGACGTATTGCGAAGCGACGGGGCGGAAATTCCACCGCTTGCCGATCCCCGATTGGGAAGTCCAAGGCGGCGTCATCCCCGGCGAAGAAACCGTGCGGCTCTACTTGAACTTGCTGGCGAAGCCGGAAGAAACTCCCCGGCCGATGCTCATCCATTGCTTCGCCGGCGAGCACCGCACCGGGGCTCTCGTGGCGATCTACCGCATGGAATACAACGGCTGGCCCAACGAAGACGCCATTGAAGAAATGACGGCCGTCGGCAACCTCCGCACCACCTACGCCCGCAGCCTCACGAACTACCTCGGCCACTACACTCCCCGCGCCGCCCCCCCTGCCGAGGAGCGGAGAAAACCGTAAGCTAGCAATCCTGCGAGGGTGGCGGAATTGGCAGACGCACAAGATTTAGGTTCTTGCGGCCGCAAGGCTGTGCGGGTTCAAGTCCCGCCCTTCGCACTCCAATGATTAGCCTGATTTTCTAAGCGTTTCGGGCAATGGCTGGGCGATGTTGCGGTCGCCCCACGAAACCGATTGTACACGGGATTCACTGCCCCAAAAGACGAATTCACTGCCCCGAAATTCAAAAATCCCCCGATCTTGTCTCACGGACAATTCGGGGGATCAAGGGGACGGTTTTCTAGAGCCTGTTATTGACTTATTCGCTTGGTTTCAGGGCTTTCAGGCGGCAAGCAAGCTCAAATCGCGGCCTTTTGGAAAGTCAGAACCCGGAAAAGCCTTAAAACTCTGAGATAAAGTCAATAACAGGCTCTAGGCGATGGGCGGGTCGCGGTCGCTCCAGCACCCGTCGCCCGTCCGCCGCGCGTGCTACCCCCGCCGGGCGTCCAGGGCGATGGCGAAACCGAACCCGACCGCGACCAAAGAGACGAACAACCCGAACAAGAAGCAGGCGACACGGGCCACGGTCACGCTCTGTGTGCCGATCAGCGCCATCCACGGACGACCGACCGGGCCGGTCAGGAACGCTCGCGGGGCCACCAGACACATGACGGCCATCCCGAACATGAACCCGCCCAGCCCCATCATCACCGGCATCAGAATGACGCCCTTAATGTCCCTGCCGGACTTGGCCTCGCCCGCCATGACCACCGAGATGACCAGTCCGAGGACTGCCCCGGCCGCGGCGAAGCACCCGCCGACACCGACAATTCGGCGGTGGTAGGTGGCATGGGCGGCGTCGGCGTTCGGGTCCGGCTGGCCACCGGCCGTATCCGCCACCTTCTGGAGCGCGTCGAACACGCCCATCGGTTTGCCCTCCGGCCGCCGAACGACCCAGCTCAGCCGCGGCGGGGCTACTGAACCTTGAACTCCCAGAAACGAATCCTGCCCCGCCGTCTGCTGCAGCGCCTGGGGCGCGGGGGTTGCTGGGAAGCCCAGTCCCCATTCGGCGAGGAACTTGGGGGCTGGTCGATTTCCCCGCCGTATTCTATTGTACCCGCAGCGTCCGGCGACGTAGCCCGTACTGTTTCTGGTGCATCGAGTTTGACTCGGCCCGGTGGTTCGATTGGGCGGGGAGCGTTTTCGGCCCATTCGTTGGCGACGACCGATGGTCTTCACCGACCG
>JANXTU010000461.1 GCA_025352235.1 Fimbriiglobus sp. | reverse complement strand
TGTCGCCGTTCGCTCCGCGAACGGTTTTTGGCCCCCGTTGTGGAACCGAGCTTGATGTTTGCGGAAGGCACCCGTTCGCGGAGCGAACGGCGACACTCCCCCGCCGGCAATTGCACAACCGAACGTCAGTACCATAGACGGGTGTTCAATCCGTTGGTCCATCCCCCGGTTCCCATGACCGAGCGCATTCTTTTCATCACCGGGAAGCTCGCGGAGCCGGCGCTCCGGCGGATGCTCGCGTCGCTCGCTCCGAAGGTTGGCTTCGAGTACGACGTCGCCGTGATGCCGATCACCGTCGCGGCGCTCTTGACGACGCCGTGGATCGCCAAGCGGTTGCAGGTGCCCGACGGGGCCGACCGCATCGTGCTGCCGGGGTTGTGCAAAGGGGACGTCGCGGCGATCCGGGCGATCACGGCGGTGCCGGTGGAACTCGGGCCGAAGGATTTGCGCGACCTGCCCGAGTTCTTCGGTCAGCGCGGCGGCCCGCCCGAAGGATACGGTGCCCACGACATCGAAATCGTCGCCGAGATCAATCACGCCCCGCAGAAGTCGCTCGCTGAGATCATCCGCATCGCGCGGCACTACCGCGACTCCGGCGCCGATGTCGTCGACCTCGGTTGCGATCCCGGTTCGGCGTGGCCCGGCGTCGGCGAAGCGGTGCGCGAGTTGAAATCGCAGGGCTTCCGCGTTTCCATCGACAGTTTCGACATCATCGAAGTGCGGGCCGCGCTCGAAGCCGGAGCGGAGTTGATCCTGAGCATCAGCGGGGTCAACCTCGCCGAATCGCGGCGGATGCTGCGCGACTTTCCGCACGTCGAAGTCGTGGCGATCCCGGATACCCCCGACGATCTCCCGAGCCTGTGGCGCACCGTCGAAGTGTTGCAATCCGACGGCGTGAAGCACCGGCTCGACCCGATCGTCGAACCGATCGGCTTCGGGTTCGCTGCGAGTCTGGGCCGCTACCTCGAAACGCGCCGGCGCTACCCGGACGCCGCGATGATGATGGGCATCGGCAACCTCACGGAGTTGACGGACGCCGACACGGCGGGGATGAATGTGCTGCTCGCGGGGTTCTGCCAAGAGCTCGGCATCCGCAGCGTGCTGGCGACCGAGGTCATCAACTGGGGCCGCAGCGCCGTGCGCGAGTTCGCCCTCGCCCGGCGACTCGTCCATTATGCCGTGACGCACAAAACGCTGCCGAAGCGATTGGAACCCGACCTCGTCATGCTGCGCGATCCGAAGTTGCTCGAACTCGGCGAAGCGGCGCTGGCGGAACTCGCGGAGCGCATCACCGACCGCAACTACCGCCTCTTCGCCGAGCGCGGCGAACTGCATATCCTCAACGGCGACCTCTACCTGCGTGGCACCGATCCGTTCGCCCTGTTCGCCGAGATGATGGCGCGCGATCCGAAGCTCGACGCGAGCCACAGTTTCTATCTGGGCTACGAATTCGCCAAAGCCGTCACGGCGCTAACGCTCGGGAAGCAATACACGCAAGACAACGCCCTGCGCTGGGGATTCTTGACCTTGCCGGAGGTTAGTCATCGCTGACAGTTCACGGTGATCGCTCTCGCCTTTCGATAGTCCGGGATCACGACCACAGTTTTGGTGAACTCACCGCTCGGCCATGCGACGATCACCAGCAAGAATTTGTCGAGCTGCGCATCGCTCAATTCTCCCAGAATCCAATTGTGTCCCCCCCCGAGCCGAACATATGGCGTCAACACTTCACCACGGTAGGGTTCCACCAAGTTTCCGGTCTCGCTCCACCGGCGCAAATCATCCGTGGTTCTCGACGAACTCGCGTATTGATCGAACTGTTTGCGATCGTGGGCGACATCGCAGTAGACCCATTTCGGTTCCGCGCCGCCGGTATCGAGCGTGACGGACAACGGGTATCCGCCCTGCCACAACATCACAGGCGCGCAAGCGAAGGCCGCCACGATAATTAGTAGCGTCACCGCGCAGAAGATCCAGATTCGAGCAGGCATGACGCCTCGTTCGGAGTTCAGATTCCAGACTACAGCCTACACCACGAAAGAGCGACGCTCGATCATCTACAAAAAACTGTCTGGCACTCCGCCGTATTCCATCCTAGGCTTTCCGGCTGTCCTGCCCCGTCCGGAGTGTCCCCGATGTTCCGACCCGCGTTCCTCGGTTTGCTCGTCTGTTTATCGGCCCCGCTTTCGGGCGCGGATGCCCCGAAGACCGATCCCAAAGCCAAGCCGAAGGAAGCCGGGCGGATCGACCCGAAACAATTCAAGACGGTCTGCGACACGGCGGACGTCATCGTGGTCGGCAAGGCTTACGCCATCTTGACCGCGACGCTCGATTCCGAGCCTCCGACGCCGGTCTACACTTCGGCGAGACTCGAATCGAAGGGGTTGAAGTTTTTGAAGGGGCGCGAAAAGCTCGGCTCCAAGGCGACGGCGTCCGTGATCGACGCTTTCGACGAACTCGCCCAACCGGCCGAGTCACTGATGGACAAACCGGTGCTCGCCGCGTTCAAATGGGACGGCAAGTCGCTGAAATTGATGATGCTCAGCGAACTCCACCCGACCGACGCGGCCATGATCGCCGAGAAATACCCCGAGGCGAAGTAATCGGATCTCCCCAATCCGGCACGGTCTTGTAAACTCGGCCCTCTCACCGGCTATCCTTACTGTTCACTCATAAGTAAGGATCGACCATGGCCACCAAAGCATTCGCCGCCCAGTCCGCCGCCAGTCCCCTCGCCCCGCATTCGATCGCGCGCCGGGAACCGCTGGCCACCGACGTCGCCATCGAAATCCTGTATTGCGGCGTCTGCCATTCCGATCTCCATCAAGTCCGTAACGAGTGGAGCGAGTTCAGCCCGACCACTTACCCCTGCGTACCGGGGCACGAAATCGTCGGTCGGGTGACGCAGGTCGGGAAAGACGTCAAGAAGTTCAAAACCGGCGACCTCGCCGCCGTCGGCTGCATGGTCGATTCCTGCCGCCATTGCGCCAGCTGCACCCGCGGACTCGAGCAGTATTGCGAGAAGAACCCCACCTACACGTACAACTCGCCGGACAAAAACTCCGGCGGCGTCACCTTCGGGGGCTACTCCGATTCCATCGTCGTCGATGAATCGTTCACTCTCAAAGTCCCGGCCAAACTCGACCTCGCCGCGACCGCCCCGCTCCTTTGCGCGGGCATCACGACCTACTCCCCATTGAAGCACTGGAAGGTCGGTCCCGGCATGAAGGTCGGCATCGTCGGTCTCGGTGGCCTCGGCCACATGGGCGTGAAGTTCGCCCGCGCCCTCGGCGCCCACGTCGTGTTATTCACCACGTCGCCCGGCAAAATCGAAGACGGCAAACGCCTCGGGGCGCACGAAGTCGTGGTATCCAAAAATGCCGACGAAATGGCGAAGCACCGGGGCAGTTTCGATTTCATCCTCGACGCCGTTTCGGCAGAGCACGACATCAACGCTTACTTGGCCCTGCTCAAACTCGACGGCACCCTGACCCTCGTCGGGGCGCCCGAGAAGCCGCTGCCGGTCGCGGCGTTCAGCCTGCTCGGGGGCCGCAAGTCGTTCGCCGGCTCCGGCATCGGCGGCATCGCCGAAACCCAAGAGATGCTCGATTTCTGCGCCGAGCACGGCATCGTGTGCGAAATTGAAATGATCCCGATCCAGAAGGTCAACGAAGCTTACGACCGCCTGTTGAAGGGCGACGTGAAGTACCGCTTCGTGATCGATATGGCCTCTTTGAAGGCATGAGGGGAAGTCCGAGCTGGGGGCGACCCAATATTCGGACTGTCTGACCGGCGGCGACGTGTCTCCCGCCGGCTTGGTGCAGTCGGGGCAGGGGTCGTCCTCCGGCGAGGACGAGTGGCCCGCCACTTGCCCAAATCTGGACGCGATCGTGCGGTGGAACCCGGCGAATGAACCGTTGGATGGAGCGGCGAAGCAGTGCCGTTCCTGACTCTTGCTCCGCGTACGCAGATCCGAGCACCTCCGCAAAGTGACCCTTCATTGCCCTTTCACCCAGCGATACGGGTGGGTATGACAACAATTCTTGGAGCCACGGGGGGAATGACTTGTGAATCCAAGCCAGGGGAGGCACCTGAAATCGGACGTAACTCCTTGCCGCGCCTAGGTCGTTCCGAAAGTCGGACGTCATTCCACGATTGGGTGGGTGGGTTCACGCTGGAATGACGACTCCAAGAATCGTTGGCACACCCATACGGGTTCGGATTGACGCTGCGGATGTGATCAGGCTATACCTCCGCGACGCCGGCAGGGACGCCGGCGCTATACCGGCGGATCGACCATGCCGCGCCGACTGGCCCTGACCCTGATCGATATCCGCGTAAGCTTTGGGGCGACCGTCGCCCTCGACGGCGTTTCTTTGGACGTGCGGAGCGGCGAAATCGTCGGGCTGCTCGGGCCCAACGGCTCCGGGAAAAGCACCGCCCTAGCCGTCGCGGCAGGCATTCTCGATCCGCTGAGCGGCACCGTCGCGGCCGGGGGCATTCGACGCGATACCCAACCCGCCGAGTACGCGAAAAAGATTGGCCTCGTCCCGCAAGAACCGGCCCTCTACGACGAACTCAGCGCGGAAGCCAACCTGACCTTCTTCGGCCGGCTCTACGGGTTGAGCGGGTACGAACTCAACTGCCGCGTGGCGACCGCGCTCGACCGCGTCCGCATGATGGATCGGGCCTTGGATCGTGTCGGCACGCTCTCCGGCGGGATGAAACAGCGCATCAACCTCGCTTGCGCCCTGATCCACGATCCCCCGCTGTTACTGCTCGATGAACCGACCGCAGCGCTCGATCCGAAATCGCGCGACCTGCTCTTCGCCGACTTGCACCGCCTCCGCGAAGCCGGGCACGCCGTACTGCTGACGACCCACCACCTCGACGAAGCCGAGTACGGCTGCGACCGCATCGCCGTCCTCGAAAAAGGCCGTATCGTCGCCGAAGGGAAGCCGTCGGACCTCGTGCGCCACGCCCCGACCGACCGACCGATCCTGTACGGGCAGCTCCGGGAAAACGTGGCCCACTTCTTTGTCAAGGGCTTGCGCAAGCGGCTCGAAGCGGGGGTCGAACTCGAAATCACCGGCCGGCGGTTGCGGCTGTCCGCCGAGAGCCAGGACCAGCTCGGCCGGGCCCTCGGGCTCATCCTCAGCGACGGCATCCACCTCGAAACCTTCCACACGCCGCCGGGCCGGCTCGACAAGCTGATGCGCCCGTCCGCCGTCCCCGTCGCGCAGGGGGAACCGTGCGACGCCAGTTGAATATGATCCTGACGCTCGCCGGGAAAGACTGGCGACTGTTCCTAGCCGACAAGCGCGCGGCGCTGCTCGGCTTCGCAGTCCCGATCGTCCTCGCCTCCGCCTTCGGCATCATTTTCGATAAGCCCGAAGGCGGCGATAACGGCGTCCGACTTCCGCTGCTCGTCGTGGTCGAAGACGGGGGGCCGTTCACCGCCGGCGCCGCCTCGGAATTGGTCGCCAGTAGGCGGCTCGATGCGCAAATCGTGACCCGGGGCGAAGCGACGCAACGTTTGGCGAACCGCCGACCGGGCGTGGTCGTCGTGTTTCCCGTCGGGTTTGAAGCATTGGCGACTTGGAAACCCGGCGGCGCCGGACCGCGGCCGACCGTGCGCGTGCTCTACGATCCGCTCTGCCGGAGCGAAGCCCAATGGGCTGAGGGGATCGTGTCCGAAGTGGTGATGAAGAAGCTGGCGAACGAAAAACTCTCGCCGTTGCTGGCCGACCGGACTTGGACGATGCCATTTGCCGTCGAAAGCGTGGAAGCAGCGGAAGGCCGGGCCGGGTTCAATTCGTACTCGCACAGCTTCAGCGGCATGACTTTGCAATACCTCCTGTTTTGGGGCATGGAGAGCGGCCTGTCGCTCTTGCGAGATCGCCAGCGCAGCGTCTGGCTCCGGATGCGTTCGGCGCCGGTGCCCTTCTGGTGCGTGCTGATCGGGAAATCGCTGTCGACGGCCAGCATCGCCTTCCTCCAAGTGCTGGCAACCTTCACCTTCGGCTATTTCGTATTCGGCGTTTGCATCGGTGGCTCGTGGATCGGCTTTTTACTACTGGCCTTGGGCGTCAGCGTCCTCGCTGCGGCGACCGGGCTATTGGTCGCCGCCATCGGTGGCACCGAAGCCCGCGCCCGCAGCCTCAGCATCCTCGCGATCTTGGGCGTATCGATGCTCGGCGGGCTTTGGCTCCCGTCGTTCGTCCTCCCCGGTTGGGCGCGCGACCTCTCGGTGACCTTGCCGACAACGTGGGCGATGCGCGGCTTCGACGGCGTCACTTGGCAGGGGCGCAACTTCTGGGATTCGCTCGTCAGCATCTCCGTCGTGGCCGGGTTCGCGGCCCTGATTTTATCGTTGGCCGTGGCCCGGCTCGTCTTCTCCGAGGCGCGCCGCCGGCGCGGGTACGCATGATTCGCACCGCCGTTTTGCTGCTGCTTTGTTTCTGCCCCATCGCCGGCGCGCAAAAGCCCGAAGCGCCCAAGCCGGTGGACCTGAGCCTCGAAGATCAATTCGAAGCGAAGCACGCCGTCTCTGATTTCAAAGGCAAGGTCGTGGTCCTCGTCTACGGGGATCGCAACGGCATCGAGGCGAGCAAGGAACTCGGCGAGAAACTGCACGTCGCGTTCCACCCGACGGCCAAGGGTTTAACGCCGGAGAAAGCGAAGCTCGCGCCGGTGGCGGCGCTGCCGGGCGTCGCCGAAGGGAAGGTGTCGCCGGAGGTGGTCGTCGTGCCGGTCGCCTGCGCCGGGAGCGTGCCCGGCCCGATCAAGACGCTGATCCGCCGGGGCTTGAAAAAGGACGCCGCCGAAACGCCGGTCTGGATCGACTTCGGCACCGCCATGGCCGACAAATTCGCCATGAAAGAAGGCCAGCCGAACATCGCGGTGCTCGACGCCAATGGCTATCTGCGTTTGAAAGTGAACGGCACCCCGGACAAAGCGACCTACGACAAGATCCTGCAAACGACGCAGAACCTGAGGGCGGAAGCGGCGGGGTTGAAGTAGGTGGACTCATGCGAGCCCGGCGGAGCAAAGTCGCTTTTCGCTCCGCGAAAAGTGGTTGTGCACCCGAGACTTGCGAAACGCAATCGAGGCCAAGAACTACTTTTCGCGGAGCGAAAAGCGACTTGCTCGGCCCGCATTGGGCAATCGAATTTCAAGGCGAGAATACCCTTCACGCTGACGCCGTGTGGCTCGCTGACGGAGCTTTTTGCAGTTTGCTTTAGCCTGCACTCACCCGACGTAAATCCCGCTGGCCAAGGGGTTGTTCGTGATTGAGAAAGACATCAATCCGTTTTCCGTCAGGCGATAGACCATGCCCGCTTGGCCGTCGGCACTGCCGATCAATACTTCGCCGCGGCCGTTGCCGTCAAAATCCCCGCCGGCGAGTCGGACGCTCTGTTTGACCGAGCCGTTGCCGACGAAGAAGTCATTGTTCGGGGCCGCCGCGGCCGCCGCCCCACCGCGGTTTTTCGTCAGTTGCCCGCTCAACACGCGAACCCGGTTGCCGGCACCGAACACGAGGTCTTGGAAGCCGTCGCCGTCGAGGTCCGTCACAGCAACGAACACGCCGTTCTTGTCGTTTGCGAAACTCGGGTCGATGGCGAAGAAGTCTTCCGTGAGCCGGACGAGCTGCCCGTTCCCGAGTTGCCGGCCGCTCCAGACGACCGTATGAGAACTGCCGCCCACGCCGGCCGTCACCACGAGATCGGCGTAACCGTCGCCATTGATGTCGCCGGCGGCGGCGCGGGCCCCACCGAGGAACCCGGGGGCGTCGATCCCGAAGAAGCTGGCCATGAGTTTGTTCGGATCGCCGCCGGAGAAGATCCGCACGTGCGTCCCGCCGCCGACATCCGGCGTGACGATG
>JANXTU010000416.1 GCA_025352235.1 Fimbriiglobus sp. | reverse complement strand
TCCAGGCTTTTGAAAAACTCCTCGGCGGGCTTGCCGTCCAAGGAGTCTTTGGCGCCGACGACCATCGCTTGCACCAGTCGGCGGTCGACGAGGATCAGCCGGGCGCGGATGCCGTTCTTCCCGGCGTCGATGCGGATGTCTCGGGTCGGCAAACCGTCGTCGCCCGTCGTCGAGGATTTGTCCGACTTCAATTCGCCGTCTTGGCCTTTCAATCCATCGCGGACGCCGTCGAGGATTTTCACCGGATCGACTTCGCCGAAGCTCGGCGGATACGTGACGTGCGTGACCGAGAAGACCAAATCGCGGACCGGCTCCACCTTCGCCGTCTGGACCTTCAGCACGCCCGAGGGGGTCGCCAACTCTTTGTTCGCGATCGACGGATCTTTCGGAAAGCGGACACTGTACCGGCCGTCTTCAGAGCGGTAGCTCTTCTCGCCGGGCGTTTTGGAATTTTGAACTTGGACGACGGTCGCCGGCTTCTCGTTGCACGCGGGCAGAAGCAACAGCAACGGGATCAGGGCGAGGGAGCGACGCATGGGGAGGACTCCGGGAATGCACCCATGGTAACACGGGAAGCCGAACCCGAAGGCCCGGCTTCCTTGTGATTCGCTCCCGGCTTCCCGTCATTTGCGCAGGGCTTCCAGAATGCGCTCGAAGTCGTCGTTGGTGTCGAACCCCAACACGATCTGCCCTTTCTCCTTCGCCTTCACTTGGATTTCGACGCGCACCGACAGCCGCTGGCGGAGTTCGTTCTCGACGCTCTGGACGTGGGCCGTTTTCTCCGGGGCGACCTTCGCGGGCCGCGCGGCGGGGACTTCGGGCTTCACCGTCTTCACGAGGAGGTCGAGGGCGTGCACCGAGAGGTTCTTCAGGATCGTCTCTTTGCAGAGTTCGATCTGCCGGGGGTGATTCGGAATCCCCTTCAACACTTTGGCGTGCCCGAGGCTGATCTGCCCGAGTCGGACGGCATCTTGCACCTCCGCGGCGAGGTTCAACAACCCGAGCAAGTTGCTGATGGTCGTGCGGTCCATGCCGAGCTTGGTCGCGAGTTGCTCGGTGCTGATGCCGAAGCGCGTGATGTAATCGCGGAAGCCTTGCGCCTTCTCAATGGCGTTGAGATCGCTGCGCTGAATGTTCTCGACGAGCGCGGCTTCGTGGGTTTGCTGGTCGTTGAAATCGACGACGTGCACCGGCACGGCGGTCAACCCCGCGACCTGCGCGGCCCGCACCCGGCGCTCGCCGGCGATGAGCTGATAGTGGCCGTCGCTTTGGACGCGCACGACCACCGGCTGCAAGACGCCGTGCTCTTTGATGCTGCTAGCCAGTTGCAACAGTTCGTCGTCGTCGAACCGCTTGCGCGGTTGGAACGGGTTGTTTTGAATCCGATCCAGATTCACCGTCGCCGTCGCGGCGAGCCCGGCTTCGTTCGTCCCCATCGTGCCCAGCAGCGCGTCGAGCCCCCGGCCCAAGCGCGGTTTGGTCGTGTCCATCGTTCGGTTCCCCCCTGCGAAGTATCGTCCACCCCGGTGGGGGTCATAGCAAAGTCGGTTGACCGGAGAAGCCGAACTTGAATCGAATTTGTAATCCCTTTCCCAATCCCCCCAAAGGTTCCATGTGGAACAAACCGGGCGGTCTGGGTCGACGGCGTTGTGGCGACACGTTTCCAACGTGTCGGAATGCGATTGTGAGAAGGACCGCCTGAATACGTTCGCTGGTAGAAGATTGGATACCGACACGTTGGAAAACGTGTCGCCACACCGAACCCCTGCGTAACGGATCGTATCGGCCGATAGTCGCGCGGGTTTCGGCGGGCTATCATAGTTCATCAGGGTCCGCGGGCCGGTTCGGAGTGCGTCCATGCCATTCGTGTTGAAGCCGCCGGGCGAGACGATTTCGTTGGCCCAAGTGTTGCGCACCCTCGGCCATCAACGAAAGCGGGCCATCGTCTGCGCCGGTGGCCTGCGTTGGATCGCGGTCGTCGTGGCTTGCCTCGGCGTGGCCGGGGCGCTCGACTTCGCCTTCGCCCTGCCGGGGTTCGCCCGGGCGCTGCTGCTGATCGGCACTCTGAGCCTCGCCGGCGCGTTGGCCCTGCGCGACATTTTCACACCCGGCCGGCAGGCCGTGAAGCCGCTCCGCGTGGCGATGTTGCTCGAAGATCGTTTTCCCAAGTTCAACGACTCGTTGGCCAGCGCCGTCGAGTTCAGCGAGATGAACCCGACCGAGAAACCGCAGTCGGCGCGCTTCCGCACCGTCGCCATCGCCCGGGCCAAGAACTCCCTCGAACGCTACCGCATTGACGACATCGTCCCGAGCGGCCGGGCTTGGCGGGCCTTCTGGCTGGCCATCCTCGCGTTGGGCATCGTCGCCCCGCTCGCGGCCATCAACACCGGGCGCACTCGGCAACTCGGCGTCCGCCTGCTCGATCCGTTCGGCCATCATCCGTGGCCGACGAAGACGCAGATCCGCGTGACGAAGCCGGGGCCGTTCCCGATGCGGTTGGCGAAGGGCGACTCGCTCGATGTCCACTTCCGCGTGCAAGGGGTGATCCCGCCGCAAGCGACCCTCGCGGTGAAGTTCGACAACGGCAACGCCTTTGAAGAAGTCGTCCCGCTGACGATCCCCGAGGGGAAGACCGGCCAAGTCGACAGCGTCTTCCGCATCGAGGCCCACCGCATCCCGCGCGAGTTCCAATTCCAACTGAAAGCGAACGACGGCGCGACCGAGTGGTTCGCCGTCGACGTGGCCCCGCCGCCGAAGCTCGTGCCGCTCGACGGCCGAGCTTCCCCGCAGATCGACCTGACCTTCCCGCGCTACACCGACCTGCCGCCCGCCATTTTGCCCGACGGGGCCAGCGCCATCGAAGCCGTTCATGGCACCCGCGTCTACTTCCGCGCCGCCGCGGATCGCCGCATCGTGTCGGCGGTGCTAATCCCGCAAATCGACCGCGATGGCTTGACAGTCGGCGCCAGCGTCGCGGCCGTGGCGGGGACGAATCCGTTCGCCGCGCTCGCCTCGCAACTGCTGGCCGACGAGGTTCCACGGGATATCCCCGTGGCCATCGGCGCCGACGGCACCCGCCTCGAAGCGACGTTCATCCCCCGGATCGCGGGGCTGTACCAGTTCCGCTTCACCGACGAAACCGGCCTCAGCGGCACGCGGATGTTCGATTTCCGCCTCACCGCCGACCCGGCGCCGATCGTCTCGATGGACCGCCCGCTGCTCGGCCAAGACCCGCAAACGCTGCTGCCGACGGCGAGCGTGACGGTGCAAGCCCGCGCCGAAGACCGCACCTTCGCCGTGAAACAACTCGTCGTCGAGTACCGCTTCGGCGACGTCTTCGCCCCGGCCCGCGAACTCGTGTTGGCCCTCCCGCAATCGGGTGTCGCACCACCGCAACAGGCAATCCTCGGTTTCGCGGCTCGGTCGAACGCGGGCAAACCGATCGCGCTGTCGGGTTCGATGACCATCCCGCTCGACCGCTTCCGCAAGCCCGACGGCACGCCCCCCGTCGACGGCGACACGCTGATCTTGACGGCCGCCGCGACCGACTTCGACGACATCACCGCCCTCAAAGAACCGGGCCGCAGCAAGCCCGCCTTCGAGATTCGCATCGTGGGCAAGGTCGGCTTGGATGGCCTGCTTCAACAAGAACTCGGCAAGCTCCGGCCGCAGGTGTTGAAGCTCCGCGAAGAGCAACGGGCCACCCGCGAGCGGACGGACGAAATCCGAAAAGCCGCGCTCGACGGCAAGTGGACACCGGACGACGCGGCCACGTTGAACCAAGCCGAGAAGGACCAACGGGCGATCCAAAATCAGATCGCCGACCCGCGCGACGGCCTGAAAGCGCAGGCCCAGAAGCTGAAGGACCTCGTCGAAGCGAACAACCTGCCGAGTTCGCCGACGACGAAGCGCGTCGACGCTGTCGCCGAAGATCTGGCCCGCATCGCGGATCAAAATCTCGATCCGATCGACCAAGCGCTCGCCAAGGCGAAGAACGAAACCGACAAAGGGCCGAAGCTCGACGCGACGAAAATCGCCGGCGAGTTGAAGGCCGCGGTGAAGGAGCAAAAAAATGCGGAGACGACGCTCGAGCTCGTGTTGAAGCAGTTGGAGCAATGGGCCGCGCCGGGGGAAGTCCGGGCCGAGGCGATGAACCTCAAGGACCAAGTCAACAAGGCCGGGGAGCAGTCGGCGAAGGCGACCGAGAAGCTCGAACCGGGCAAACCGGCCGAGCAACTCAAACCGAACGAGAAGGCCGACCTCAACCGCGCGGCCGACAAGTTCAACCAGCTCGCGGACCGCGCCGGCGCCGCACTCGGCAAAGCCGAGAGCCTCGCGGCCGAGAAGGAGAAGCAGGCGGCGGACCTGAAAGCGCAAGCCGACGCCAAGGCCGCCGAAGGGGCCAAAGCCCAAGGCGACGCCGATAAGCAACCGAAAGGATCCGACGCGGCGCAGGACGCCCAAGCCCAAGCCGACGCGGCCAAGGCCGAGGCCGACCTGCTGGAAAAGGCCACGAAGCAAGCGAAGGCCGAGGCCGACGCACTCCGGGGAGCCGTGCAAAAAGCGGGCGGGCAGGAACTCGTCGAAGACCTGCGCCGCGCGGGGGCGGAGCTTCAACAAAACAACCCGGCCCAGTCGAACGACGCCAAGCAGAGCGCGGCCGACAAACTCGCGAAGCTCGCCGACGCCCTCGGCGAGAAGCCGCCCGAAGGCGCGGACGAACTGGCCAAGAAAAAGTCGAGCGCCGACGCCATCGACCAACTCGCCGCCGAGCAGGACGAACTCCGCAAGAAGACCAAAGCCGCCGCGATGATCCCCGACGAAAAGCACCGGGCCGAGGAACTGGCGAAGCTGGCCCGCGAACAGGACCGGCTGAAAAAGAAGACCGAGGACGCCGCCGAGAAATTGACCCGCGACCGCCAGCAAGACGCCGCCGACAAGCTGCG